>JAYUSJ010000328.1:0-12300 GCA_043755735.1 Verrucomicrobiaceae bacterium
AATCAAGCTTATGAGCCAACGCAGAGTAGTCATCACAGGAATGGGCGTAGTTACGCCTGTAGGATCGGACATTAAAACGTTCTGGGACAACATCACCAAGGGAGTCAGCGGAATTGTCCCGATCACTCAGTTCGACGCGGCTGCGTTTGACTGCCGGATCGCCGGCGAGGTCCAGAACTTCGACCCCGCGCTTTATTTCAAAGAGAAGAAGGAAGCCCGTCGTGCAGACCGGTTTGTGCAGCTCGCCATGGGCGCCGCGACTCACGCCATGAACGATGCGGGATTCACCGGCGAGATTCCGAATCCGGAGCGATTCGGCTGCATCGTCGGAAGCGGCATCGGCGGACTGAAGACGACCGAAGACCAGCACACGCTCTATATGGAGAAAGGCCCGAGCCGCCTTTCGCCGTTCATGATTCCCATGCTCATCGTCAACATGGCGAGCGGGATGATCTCGATGAAATACGGCATCCAAGGGCCAAACTTTGCCCCCGTGAGCGCCTGCGCCACAAGTGCCCACGCTGTCGGCGAGGCATGGCGGCTCATCCGCTCCGGCGACGCCGATGTTTTTGTCGCGGGTGGAAGTGAATCCGCAATCGTGCCTCTCGGCATCGGGGGATTTGCCGCGATGAAAGCGCTCAGCACGCGAAACGATGAACCTGCCCGTGCGAGCCGTCCCTGGGACCGCGACCGCGACGGATTTGTCATGGGCGAAGGTGCCGGCATCGTCGTGCTCGAAGAACTCGAACACGCCAAGGCCCGCGGCGCTATCATCCATGCCGAAGTCATCGGCTACGGAATGACTGCGGACGCCTACCACATGAGCGCCCCGCTTCCAAACCACGAGCAGGCCCAGCGCTCCATGCGCATCGCCATTGAGCGTGCGGGGATCAATGTGAGCGATGTCGATTACATCAACGCCCACGGCACGAGCACCCCAATGGGTGACGTCTGCGAAGTGCGCGCGGTAAAAGCCGTCCTGGGCGACCATGCGCGTCGCATTCCAGTCAGCTCCACAAAGAGCATGACCGGTCATCTTCTTGGCGCCGCCGGAGCAGTCGAAACCGTCGTTTGCGTAAAGACGATCCAGACCGGAATCATCCCGCCGACCATCAATCTCGAGAATCCCGGCGAAGAGTGTGATCTCGATTTTGTCCCCAACGTCGCCCGCGAGAAGAAAGTGCGCACCGCGCTCAACAACAGCTTCGGTTTTGGCGGGCACAACGTCTCCGTCGTGGTCCGCGCGTTCGAGGGCTAACCCGCCGCTTTTTCGCTGCCCTTTCTAGCGCGGCGTTCCGCGAGGAGCTTCATCACGGCTCCTGCGCTCAATGCGAGGAGCAGGAGTGCGCCCGTGAGCATCCCGGAGAGCTCGCGGGAAATATTCGAGATGCTGAGGATGCGCGAAAGCCCGTTGGCGAGCACTGCGACGGCTGCCACTCCAAGCAACGTGCCGTGAATGGTGCCGACTCCGCCAAAGATGCTTGTCCCGCCAAGCACCACTGCGGTGATCGCCGCCAGTTCGTAGCCAAAACCTGCACTGGCCCGCGCCTCGGTGACGCGGGAAACAAAGATCACCGCCGCAAGTCCCGCGACCGCTCCGGCCATGGTGTATGCGAGCGCAAGCCGTTGCTGCACCGGGATGCCTGCAAACTTCGCGCCTTCCGGTGCAAATCCGATCGCCCGGAATGAACGTCCGTAAGTCGTCTTGTGAACGAGTATCCATGCCCCCGCAGCCATGACGCCAAACACCCACGCCTGGATCGGCAGTCCCAGCGCGAATCCGTTGCCGAGCGAGAGAAACGAATCCGGGAAATTCGTATAGGACTTGGTCCCGCCGGTGAAAGCCTCCGCCAAACCACGAAACAGGGAGAATGTGCCAAGCGTGACGATCAGCGGTGGAAGCCCGAGTCGGGTGATGAGCAGCGCATTCAAGCCGCCGCCGAGCGCGCCAACGCCGATCGAACCGAGCGCGGCAACCCATGGCGAAAGTCCCGCATGCTGCCACAGCATGCCAAACGCAACCGCGCAAAGTCCCATGAGCGATCCGACGGAAAGATCGATCCCTGCCGTGAGAATGATCGGCGTCATCACCAGCGCGAGCAGCCCAATTTCCACGGACTGCCGGACGATGTTCGCGACATTATCGCCCGTGAGAAATTTGCGCCCGATGAAATGAAAAAGCGCGAGTTCCATAATGAGGACGACAAACAGGACCGTCTCATGGCGGGCGAAAATGGATTTAAAGGATTTGTTCATTCAGTCAGCAGGCGCCGTCCTTTGGCCCATAAAGCCGCAGGGATTGCAAGAGCGGCGTTGTATTTACGGAAGGAAGCAGCCATCGACCTTCGAGCGCGATTCCTCCGCATCCGCAAGGCCGCCAATCTGGCCGGTCAAAACAGCGTGTAAATAAACGGCGCTGCGCCGGGAGCGACGAGCGCGAATGCGAGAATCCCGCCTACGCCAAGCAGCACGATCAAAATGGGGACGAGCCACCACTTCTTGTTGTGCTTGAGGAGATCCAGAATCTCCCTGACGAGGCTTACGGGCTTTGCTTCGGCGGATTGTTCAAACGAGTTTGGTTCGAGCTCGGGCATGGTTCAATATTGGCGGAAATAGCGTTCGGAGTCAGTTATTTTTTCGGCGTCTTTCCAGTAAGTTTCGCCGGGCGGGAGGAGTTGGCGTTCCATCGGGTCGCGTCCGCTCACCCGGAGGAAGAACCCAATCGGGGCGAGAACGAAATAGTAAATGGCGCTCAGGATGACATTCGTGATGACGAAGCCCATCGTGCAACCAAAGCCATACCACACATAGTAAAACGGCCTCGCGACCACAGGTACGAAGCGGCACAGCGCGCCGACCCCAAACCCGCAAAGCGCCACCCATAACGGCCAGATTGGAATGCTCCAGGTCCACAGCGCGTTGGCGATGAAAAGAATCGCGGCGATCACGGGAAAACCAATCATGAGGCTCTGCCCGAAACTCCGCAGTTCCGGCGGGCCTGGTCTCCAGTTTACTTCTTTAAAGGGATTCATCATGGCGCGTTAATCGAGGCTGAAACTGCCGACGTATTTCTCGCGGTCGGCGGCGCTCATTTGGGGTTGTTCGGTTTTATAAAGGACGCAATTTTCCAGCACGAGCACGTCCATGTCGCATGCCATGAAGCACCGGTGCGCGTCCTGCGGCGTGCATACGATTGGCTCGCCGCGGATATTGAAGCTCGTGTTTACGATCACGCCGACTCCGGTCTGCCGCTTGAACTCGCGGATGAGGCGGTGGTAACGCCCGTTCCGCTCCTCGGTCGTCGTCTGAATTCGCGCGGAGTAATCCACGTGCGTAATCGCCGGCAGCGCGCTGCGCGGAACGTTCACGCGTTTCCGCAAATCCGGGTGCTCCGCCATCAGCCGGCGGTCTCCGTCCGAAAGCGGAATGCGATGTTTTTCCAGCACCGGCGCGACGAGCAGCATATAGGGCGATTCGCGGTCGAGGTCGAACCACTCCGCCGCATCCTCCGCCAGACAACTCGGCGCGAAAGGACGAAAGCTCTCGCGAAATTTGATCCGTACATTCATCTGCGTCTGCATCGCGGAGTTGCGCGGGTCGCCGATGATGCTCCGCGCTCCGAGCGCCCTGGGTCCGAATTCCATGCGGTCTTGAAACCAGCCCACCACATTCCCCTCCGTCATCGCTTTCACGACCGTGCGCAGCAGCTCCGGCTCGTCGTCGAAGTGGTGATACTTGATTCCCGCGCCATCGAGAAACGAGCAGATCTCCGTATCCGGAAATCTCGGCCCGAGCAGAGCGCCTTTCAGCGAATCCCTGCCGCCGGCTTTGCGCGGAGCATTCAGCAGTTGATGCGATACAAACTGCGCGCAACCCAGCGCGCCGCCCGCATCGCCCGCAGGCGCAGGAATCCAGATATCCTCGAAAATTCCCGAGCGCAGCAGAATGCCGTTCGCCACGCAGTTCAGCGCCACACCGCCCGCAAGTACGAGGTTCTTCGCGTTCGTGAGATTCTTTGCGAAGCGGGCCATGCGAAGGACGATTTCCTCCGTCACTTTCTGGATGCTTGCCGCGAGATCCATCTCGCGCTGAGTGATGGGGCTTTCTGCGGATCGCGGCGGTCCACCCATCAGCACGTCGAACTCCGGCCCGGTCATTGTGAGCCCTTGCGCGTAGTTAAAATACTTCATCTGCATCCGGAATGAGCCGTCGTCCCGCAGGTCCAGCAGCTTCTCGCGAATGAGGTCCGCGTATCGTGGCTCGCCGTATGGCGCGAGGCCCATGAGTTTGTATTCGCCGGAGTTGACGCGAAAGCCGCAGAAGTACGTGATCGCTGAATACAGCAGGCCCAGCGAATGCGGGAAATGCAGCGTCTTCAGCATCTCGATCCGATTCCCTTTTCCGTGCCCGATGCTTGCAGTGTCCCATTCGCCCACGCCGTCGAGGGTGAGGATCGCCGCTTCATCGAATGGCGATGGGAAAAACGCCGAGGCGGCGTGTGATTCGTGGTGCCCCGTAAAGGCGACTCGTTTTTTGTAAGTCCCTTTCAGCGCCGCTTTGATTTCCCTTGGCAGGAAAAGCTTCGTTTTCAGCCAGAGCGGCATCGCCATCATGAACGACTTGAGCCCCGCCGGAGCATAGGCCACGTAGGTCTCCAGCAGTCTGTCGAATTTCAGCAAAGGCTTGTCGTAAAAAACCACGTAGCTGACCTGCTCAGGCGTGATGCCCGCTTCGCGGAGACAGTATTCCACCGCATGTTTCGGGAAGGCGGAGTCGTGCTTTATGCGGGTGAATCGTTCCTCCTGTGCGGCTGCAATAATCTCGCCATCGCGGACAATCGCGGCGGCGCTGTCGTGGTAATAAGCAGAAAGCCCGAGGACGTAGTGTGGCATTATTTATAAGAACGGAGCGGCACCACACGGTCCGATATCGGTGCGTGAAAGTCCGCAATAATCTCATCTCCTTGTTTTTGCCGACGCCAGTATGCCGCCGTCCGGCAGTCCGCGGTTACTTTATAAAGGCCCGGACTCCAGTCAGGTGTGGGAGACGCGGCGCGGGGAATGCTTTCCCAATAGACTCTTAAGCCAACGAACGACCGTGACGAAATCGCAAATCCACATCAAGCAGCCTGCCGCGCAGCCGTTTCATGTGCGCTACTTGCGGACGTTGAAGGTGTATCAAAAACTACGGCTTTGCGGGCTTCTGTGTGTGGCTGCGGCGCTGATTCCAGGGCTCTGGCTCCTTTCGCAGATGGAGCCGGTGGAGGATGCGACACCGGACGAGGCGCGGCAATTCGGGCAAATTGCGTGGGCTCTTTCGGTGCAGGCCATCGGGCTGACGCTTTCCCTGATGCTCGGACGCACAATTCTACGGGATGTGACCCGCGCGCTTTACCGCCTTGAGACTGCTTCCAAGGCCATCACGGCGGGGAACTCCGCAGTCACTGTCGCGACGGAGGACCGTGATGACGAGATCGGGCACCTTGCCTGCGCGATGCGGCAAATGGTGGATGTGAGCAGCGCCGACCGCCGGAAATTGATCGAAGGAAACGTGGCCCTGCTCGTGGCGAACGAACGGCTCGCACAGGCCAACATGGAGCTCGAAGGCGCGAGCTTGAAAGTGGGCCAGCTCGCCTCCGAGGCCGGCGCGGCGAACGTGGCAAAGCGCAATTTCCTCGCGGTGATGAGTCACGAAATCCGGACTCCCGTGAACGGGATCATCGGTATGACGGAGCTCACACTAAAGACGAGGCTCGATGCCGAGCAGCGCGACTTTCTGGAGACCGTGAACAGCTCTGCGCAAGGGCTGCTGGAACTGCTGAATGACATCCTCGATTTCTCGAAAATCGAGGCCGGAAAACTGGAGTTGGAGCGGACCGATTTCCGCCTTCGGGAAGTGCTGGAAGACACACTCGCTTCGTATGCGGCGCGGGCGCACAGCAAGGGACTGGAGCTGCTCCTCGATGTGCGGCCCGAGGTTCCCGATTTGCTGGTGGGCGACCCTTATCGCCTGCGCCAGATTGTCCTGAATCTCGTCAGTAATGCGTTCCGGTTCACGGCACAGGGGGACATTGTCGTACGCGTGGAAACAGACGGGTTCTGGCAGGAGGGTGCCGCGGATGCCACGCTCATGTTTTCGGTCCGCGATTCGGGATGTGGAATCGCGGAAAGCAACCGGGAATCGATTTTCGACGCGTTTTCGCAGGCGGACGGCTCGACGACGCGGCAATACGGCGGCACGGGGCTGGGGCTTGCGATTACGAAGGAGTTGGTCGGCTTGATGGGCGGTACTGTTTTTGTCGAAAGCGTGGTGGGACAGGGGAGTGAGTTCAGCTTTCAGGCGCGGTTCGGCGTCAAGCCTGTCACGGCGACCGAACTTGTGTGCGCATTGGCAGGCCGGCGCGCATTGGTCGTCGAGCCGCACTCGCTGGCGGCCTCGTTGTTGCGGGAAAAACTGGAGGCGTTGAAAATCGAGTGTGTGATCCGTCCGGATGCAGCCAGCGCGATCAAAGAGATGCGCCACGAGCGGTTCGATTTTGTCATTGCCGACACGCTGCGCGCCACCTCCGGCGGCGCGGGCTTTTTCGAGGCCGTATCCGCAGCATCCGTGGCCGGGGTGAAGCCGGCGCTCATCCTCCTGCTCGCAGCGACCAATCAGGACGGGCGCAATCAACCCACGGCCGCAGGCGTTTTGCTAAAGCCGGTCAGCGGACGACGCCTCAGTTCCGTGCTGAACACAGCGCTGTCTCCTGTGCCGGCGGCACCCGCCGGGGTGCAGCCGATGGGGCTCAACGAAGCTCCGCACGGCAGACGACTGCGCATCCTTGTGGCCGAGGACAATGCCACCAATCAGCGCATCGCCGGTTCCCATCTCCGCAACTGGGGGCACGAAGTGCATCTCTGTGACGACGGCCTCGAGGCGATCGTGAAATTCAAAAAAGGAACATTCGATCTCGTTCTCATGGACCTCCAGATGCCAGGTATGGACGGCACTGCGGCGACGCGCCTCATCCGGGGCCTCGAGGTCGAGTCCAACCTCGCTCATACGCCGATTATCGCCGTCACTGCGAACGTGCTGAAAGGTGTCCGCGAAGAGTGCATGGCGGCCGGCATGGACGGCTACCTCGGGAAGCCGATGCGAGAGCACGAGTTGCTCGCCTGCATCGAGTCCGTGGTTCCCGGTCTAAAACGCTCCGAAGGCCAGGAAGCCTATGCCGCCGCGCCCCTTCCGACGCCCGGCTCGAACGCCGGCCTGCCTTTCGATGTGGCTGCACTCCTATCGAGCGTCGGGGGCTCCAAAGAGACGCTTTCCGGCCTGTTGTGCGATTGCCGCGATGAAGATATTCCGGAGCTCATGGAGGCTCTCCACGCTGCCGTGGAAGCGGGCGACACAAGGATCATCGGACGCACTGCACACGCCATCAAAGGAGTGGTCGGCGTCTTCTACGCGGAGTCTGCGCATCAGGCCGCATCGCGACTCGAAGAATGCGCCAAGAGCGGCAGTCGGAAAGAATACTCCGCAGAAGTTGCGGAACTTCAGCGCGCGGTATCTGAAATGCTACAGGGTTTGGAAAGCTTTCTCGCGGGACCGGCATCGCTCGCTGCGTAAGGAAGCCGCATCTATTATTTTTCTATGCCTGCTGAAAATCCAACCATCCTGCTCCTCGAAGATACGCGCACCGTTCAGAGCTACATTCGCGATGTGTTGCGTTCGCTCCCGAGGGCTCACAATTTCATTGCCGCTCGCAAGGTTTCCGACGCGCAGCTTCTCGTTTCCCAGCAGAAGGTGGATCTCTTCATCGTGGACCTGGGCCTGCCCGACGGCGACGGGCTCGACTTCATCTGCGAGATGTCCGTGTTTCACCCCGAGGCCAAGGCGCTCATCGTCACATCCAGCCAGAACAACGATTATCAGGACCGCGCCCGCCAGCTCGGCGTGCTCCACATCCTTACCAAACCGCTCCAACGCAAAGCTCTCCTGGAAGCCGTCGCCCGGCTCCTCGGTGCGCCCGAGGAGGAAGAGGCGGGCAATGGCTTCGAAGTGACGCTCGGCGGACTCTCGCCGTCCGACATCATTCAGCTCAAGTGCATGAGCTCCGCCACCGGCGCATTGGAGTTCACACACGGCGATTCCCGCGGGATTGTTTTCTTCAGCAAAGGCGAGGTCATCCACGCCGAATCGTGGCATGGCGAAGGCCATGATAGCGGGCCGGATGCGTTCAAAACCATCGTCTCCTGGCGCGCGGGTCTGGTCGGCGAATCCACACTGACCTCCCCCGAAGCCCAGACGATTTTCGGCAACTGGCAGTCGCTCCTCATGGAAGCTGCGCAGGCGATCGACGAAGGAGCCGAACACCGGATTGCAGTCGGGTAGGGCTTGGGTTTTCCAAGCCGCATGAAACGGGGAGTCGCGATTTCCGCGGGCTATTTCCTGCGATGCCTTCTTCTTGCGAACAGCGCGAGACCGCCGAGTGCGAGCGCGCTGGAAGATGGCTCGGGGATTGCAGTGAGGATGACGTCATTCCCATCGCCGCCTGCGTAGTTGATGGTGAATATGCTGCCGGATGCAACGATGCTGGCACCGCCAGGGAGCCCTGAGAAAGTGCCGCTCACCATATCGGCTGCGTCGTTGCTCACGAGGGTGAATGTCATGCCTCCTGCCGGGACGAAACCGTTCACGAGGCTGAGGGAAAGCCCGCCGCCGAGGCTCACCAGACCGTTGACGATGAATCGGTCATAATCGCTCGTATTAATGCCGCCGAGCTGGATGGCGAGCGTGCTTCCTGCGCGGATATCGAGCGCAAGCCCGGCGGATGTGCTGATGATCGTTCCGGTGGGGTCGCTGGAGTTGCCGGGGCTGAGCGTGCCGCCGTTCACGAGGATCGCGCCGAGACTTCCGCTGTTGAGGTTGCCGCCGAGCAAGCCGGATGAAATGACGGAAATCGCCGGACGAACCGCTGCGGTGAGCGGCCCGTTGACGACAAGCCGGCCGCCATCGACGGTGACGTCGCCGGTGAAACTGCCGCCAGAGTCGAGCGTGACGCTGCCCGTTCCGCGAATCGCGATCGCCGGTGAACTCCCGGAAATCGCGCCCGAAATCGACACGTCGGCATCCGCCACGATAGTATGCGCGTCGCTGCCGGAAAACTGCGCGGCACCGAGAAACTGAATCGCGCTGCCGGCGAAGGTGGCCGTCAAAGTCGGAGAGCCCCCAAAATTGAGAGTGACGCCTGCGGGCTCGATGACCGGTGCGGCGGCCCGCAAAGTTCCGGAGTGAAAAAGGAACGCGCCGCTCGCTCCGAGCGATGTTCCGTTTTGAACGACGATCGTTCCGCCCGTCGCCGCCGGGGAGCCGAGTTGGATGCCGCCCGTCAGTCCGCTATTCAGACCCGTGAGGCTGAGCGTGCCTGCGCCGAGCTTGATCAAACGCCCGCTGGAGCCGCTCACGAGATTGCCGGACAGGAGCACGTCGATGTCGGCAAGTCCGTTGCCGATGGTGAAAGTGTGCGGCGCATTTCCGAGGTTGAGCCCTGCGGAGATGTTCGCGGTGCCGGCGGCCTGCGAACTGGTGATGGGGCCGTTGAGTTGAATGGCGTCACTTCCTCCTTCGATGAGCCCGGCACCCTGAATGATGAACGAATCCACGGACGGTGAGACGCCCGACAGGCGCAGGGTTCCGCTGTTTTGCAGCACCACGTCGCCAGCGGTCGTGCTCCCGGTAAACGCGAGCGTCGTGGATGGCGCGATGTCCAGGGTCCCGCTGCCGGAAAGTGAACGTCCGGCGCCCAGTGTGATGCTCGACGGCGACCTCAGCGTCCCGCTCCCGAGCGTAATTCCGCTGATGCTGCCTCCGAGGCTTTGGTCCGTGGAAATCTCCAGCACTCCCGCCGCGACCGTCGTTCCACCGGTGAACGAGTTCGTCCCCGCGAGCACCAGTTTGCCCGCGCCCGCTTTTCTCAGACCTGCGCTCCCGGACACCGCGCTGGAAATCGTCACCGTGTGCAATCCGCTCGTCACCGTGATCGTTGCCGGAGCCGTGCCGCCCAGCGCAAGAACGCTGCCGGTCAGCGTGTATCCGTTGCTGGAAAAAGTGATGCCCGCATTTGCCGCCGCACCGCTCCCGAGCGTCACCGTCCCGCCGGTGCCGGAGAAGATCAACTCCCGGTCGGCGGTCGGAGCGATCGGAGCCGCCGTGCCCGCGCTCTCGATGTTCCAGTTCAGCGAAGAAGCATCCCAGAGCCCCACGCCGCCGAGACCCGCCGTCGCCCCGTTCGTATCCCAATACAGAATCCCGCCGATGAGCGTCGCCGATAGTCCCAGATTGTCGATGCCGAGGGCCTGTGCGCCGGAGCCCGTGCCCTGGCCGCTGTAATTCCAGCGGAAGTAATAGTTCGTCTCAGGCGCGATATTCAGCCCGTTCAACGTGACGTTTTTCGTCACGCTCAGCGGTGGGTCAAAAACGGTCGTCGTGTTCGCATCAGCCGCGTAACTCTGCGCGCCACCCGCCAGCGCGCTGCCCCAGTTCAGGTCGGTCGCCGACGCGAAGAACGACCAGTCCCGCGAGCTGAAGCCCGAGCGATATTTTTCGTAGTCAAACGTCAACGCCAGCGACGTCACATATCGCCCGGTCGTGTTCCGGAAAGCGAAGATGATGTCCCGATTGTTGGAGAACGACCCGCTCGTGAGATACCCGATTGAGCGGTCCGTTGCCACATCCACCGTCCCGTTGGTAAAGTAGTAGGCACCGCCCAAGGAACTCCCCGAAAGGATGCCCGCGCCCGTCGTCCCGCCTGTTTGAGTCGCGGAGACCGTCGTGTTGGAGAACGGAACTCCCTGGCCAAATCCCCAGCCCACCGGCAGGACCGTGCCCGAACCATCGAAGTTCTGCGTGTAGGAAGGCCCGGTCAAATTCGCCGCCGTCTGCCCGTGCAACCGCAGCGCGGAAACGACGAAGCCCGCCGCCAGGACGAGCCTGCGAGCGGTGAGGGGAGGAAAGGCGGTGATAGTTCGGGACATGGATGGATACCGTCGCTCACGAAAAACGCTTCGCAACGGATAAAACCCCAGTTCTTACGCTGCCCAACGATTGAATTGGGAGGTAAATCCGCAGTTTCTCAATGAATAGTGCTTCACCATACCGCTACGCGAACTGCGCAACCGCCGCATCCAGAGTTGCGCAGTCTGTGATGCTGATGACCGGCACATCCTTCCGCGTGCGCTTCACCAGGCCCGCGATGATTCCTCCGGGGCCGAGTTCCAGAAAAAGCTCCACCTTCTCCACGTCCACGAGATGCTCGATCGTCTCCGTCCAACGCACGGAACCGGTCACTTGCGCAGCGAGAGCCGCGCGGATTTCCTCCGGCGAATTCACGGCGCGCGCGGTGAAATTTGCGATGACAGGAAAGCCCGGTGCCTTCATCGGCGTCGCGGCCAGCGTCGGCGCGAGCGCATCGGCGGCGCTCTGCATCAGGCGCGAGTGGTAGGCACCTGCGACGTTCAGTTTCACCGCCTTGCGAATCCCTTTGTCCTTCGCTCCAGCCACCGCTTTGTCGATGCCCTCCATCGAGCCGCTCAGCACAATCTGGCCGGGCGAATTAAAATTCGCCACATCCACACCCGACTCCTCCGCAAGGGCGCGCACGTCCGCCTCCTCGCCGCCGATCATCGCCGCCATGCTCCCGATCGTGCTTTCACACGCGAGCTGCATCAGGCGGCCGCGTTCGGCGACAAGGCGAAGTCCATCCGCAAACCCAAAAGTGCCCGCCGCCGCGTGCGCAGTGAATTCCCCCAGCGAAAGCCCCGCCGCAAACTGCGCAGGCACATCCCCGATGCGTGCCCGGAGCGCCGCGAGGCAGGCCAGCCCGTGAACATATAGCGCCGGCTGGCAATTCGCCGTCTTCACCAGGTCGGCCTCCGGTCCATCAAACGTCACCCCGCTCAGCGAGCGCCCCAGCACCGAGTCGGCCTCGGCGAAAAGCTGCGCCGCAGCCGGATAAGCCGCGGCAAGATCCTTGCCCATGCCCACGGCCTGGGCTCCTTGACCTGCGAAAAGAATAGCGATGCGTTTTGTCATCCCGTCTCTATTCCAAATCCGACATGGGTTGTCCACGGAAGACGTGGAGACATCTGTTCACCAGTTCTCAGTTGCAGTGCAATCTGGAAAAAACTCGAAAAGAGAATTGACACCATGAATGAAGGGCGCGAGAACGCGCATCGTTGATGCAAAACCTTCCCATGCAAATGGGGAAACGAAGCATCGGCAAACACCGACAACCTCTCAGACTCGTTCTGAGCTATGAGA
>JAYUSJ010000329.1:0-12256 GCA_043755735.1 Verrucomicrobiaceae bacterium
TCCTCGGCGCGCCCGCGGTGGGGCGGTCGCCATACTTTAGTTTTAAGGAATCGGGCGTGTTGTAGGACGGGAAATTAACTCATCACGGGCGCATCGTGTTCCACCCCGCGTCGATCCCGCAAATCTGCGCCATCATCGCGAGCGCCCACACGAAAAGGCAGGTGCCTTGCACATCGCCTTCGTCGAGGCCGCGCGACACGGGGACGCCGTAGTAGTTCGTCTGCGCTTTGCGGGCGAAGAACGAAAAGCCGCCGTCTGCATTGGCGTGCGCAGTGAACTGCGTGGCGACGGTTTTGCAAAACTCCACGATTGCGGCGTCGGCTTTGATCTCGCCGCCGTGTCCGGCCAGCGCGCGGTGGAGGACGTAGATCGCATCGACGAGGTGGCAGCCCGTTTGCGACGGCGCGGCGTCGAGCACCGTGGCGATGAGGCGGTCGGTGTAGTGAATCGGCATGTCGAGCCAATCGAGCGCCATGAGCACTTTCATCGCGCCATTCACCAGCTCGCCATGCTCGGGCACGGACCCGCGGAAATACGCGCCCGTGGCCGGGTCGGCGAGGCCGGCGTAGAAATCGCGGCAGACGTCGAGCAACTCGTCCACATCGCGCTGCGGCATAAACGCAGGAGCCTGCGTCTTTATAAAAACGACCATCCCCGCGCTCTGCCCGCCCGCTCCCCAAGGGCGCGTCCAGTCCTGCGACTCCAGCCACTGCTGCACGCGCTCGGGCTTTTGTGGGAATCCGCGAAACGGCCTGCGCGCTTCAGCGCCGACTTCAGCAAGCGTGGCGATGGCCTGCTTTGTCTCGGCGAGCAGGATGCTCTGCGGGTCGGGTCGATACGGCGCTTTGCCGATGAGCCCGAGCAGCCGCGCGGAAATCGCGGGCGGCTTGCGAAGATAGGCGATCTCCGGCGGGTCCTCAAAGAAGCCGTCGCCATCCGTGCGCTGATAGTCCTGGATGAACTCGACCCAGTACTCGCGTTCCTCGCGCTCCAGCAAATCCCAGCGCCCGAGCATGTGGAGGGTCTTCAGCACAAAGCAGCTCCACCCCAGCCCCATCTCGCGCCCGAGCTGCGTCGCTCCGCGCTTGCAAGGCAGATAGCGCCCCGCCTGCTCGCCGAGGCGCAGCGATTTGAGGAAAAGCGGGACGCGATCTTCGAGCGCGCGGTAGGTGGAAAGGTCGAGGGTCATTTACCGGGGATAGCGGCCCTGCCGCATCAAAATGGCTCTCTCTGCGATACGTTCCGGCGAGTTGAAATCGAGAATTCGCGCTGTCGCAGCACCGATGTTCGTGAGTGTCTCAATTAGTGTGTCATGAACGCGTAAATGGTCATTCCATTGGTCGATGCGCGGATTGAAAAAGCGCACCAACCGCCCAGAATCGTCGAGCGATCCGAGGTCTGTGCCCTTGGCTCGGTTGCAAGGCGTGCAAGCATACGCGAGGTTTTCCACCTCGTCACTTCCGCCATGCTTGCGACTTACGATGTGGTCAACTTCGCAGCCCAGAAACGAGTCGTCCTCCGCGATGCCGCAATACTCGCAGCAAAAACCTGCTCGCGACGCGACAAGACGCCGACTTTCCGCCGAAATATCAGGCATGGGCCAATCGTTCCCGGGCGCGCGCTTTTGCGAGACGCATCAAATGCTCCAGCTCGAGATAGTGATCGAGTTCCGCCTTGTCCGCAGTGGTAGCGAGCCCGGATTTCTCAAGCGCCAGCAACTCCGCGACACGGGCCTTCAGTTCCGCCGAAGCCTGAAAAGTGGCGACATCGCCAGTGCTCGGCCCGGCGGCGATAAAATCCACAATTTCTTCGTATGCGCTCATGGGTAAAGGATACGTGCGCGAAGTTTCACAGCAAGTTGCGATTTACGCGAGCGAACGATCCTAGTCAGCGAAAGCTGCATCAATGATCGACTGGCGTTCTTCCGCGGTGATAAACGAAGGCCCGATGAATGGACGTGACGAGCGCAGCCGTTGTCCCTCATCAGTCTCGGCTTCGAGAATATCAGCTATCTCGGCGACGGTGAGCGTTTTGATCAATTCTTCCCATTCGCGATACGCGACAAAGTCACGCCCGCGCTCCCGCAAACTCAAGATTCGCTCGCGGCCCAACTCTACGAGTGCAGGATTCCCACGCAGCCTGCGTGCGACAAGCCGAGCCATTTCCAACGCCATCCAGTCGTTGCGTTGGTGCGGGTGGGTGAAGGTCATGTAAGAAGATTTACGGGCAGCGGCGCGGGCTTCCGACAGAGGATTGGCGTCACGGATGTCACAAGTAGTTAATTCCTGTGCCGCGGGAATTTGACCCTTCCTCAACGGGGTGAAACTCAAAGTTAATAAGCTCGTGCTTGCGTGCACAGTTCACGAAGGCTTCCGTGCAAAAGAAGGCGCATGGCGAGAGATCTGTTGTGAAAAGAGGTGCCCCTCTCCAAGTTCTGGGACGGAACGCAAACGGATACGGCTCATTGTTCCGACGGGCGAATGTCCTGCTTATGTCATCCGTACGCGTCCCGCACTCGGGGCAAAACCGCACGCCAACATAGCCACTGGCTTCGAAATCCAACAATGCGCCACGCATCTTTTCCCCATCTAGCCAGAAATATTGGGGCACCGGTAGTGAGGCGAGCTTATTGGGGATCGGAGGCTGGATATGCACAGGGTGATGTGGAAACCCGCCGATTCCTTCCAATTCGAACGCGGAGAGGGCGCGCGCTGACACGATGAAGAACGGAAAATGCCCGCAACCGATAATGTCAGGCCATTTGACGCCCTTGCCACGTTCACAGAAAGCCTCAATTGCGCCAAACGCATACTGAAGGGAGCGTCCAGATTCGCACAGCTTGCAGAAATAGACTTCGCGAAATCCTTTCCCGAGTTTGTAAATCCACGGAAAGCCACGCTTGGATAGCGTGTTGTCGGTAACCGAGAAGAATCGCGGGGATGTCACGTTCAAAACAGACCGCTGTGATTTTTAAGCAAATGGATTCATCCGGCGCAGGGCGGCGGACATTCCCCCGACGCAGCACGGCTTTTCCCATTTGCACCAGCCCACGCTGTTGCGGCGTTTCCGTGCGCAGTGGCCGAAGTATTTCTTCGCGATTTCGCGTTCGTGTGGGCGGTGGGCGTCGTGCCACACGATGAGTGCGCCGGGCGCGGCGTATTTCGTGGCGAAACGGAACGTGCCGGTGCGGCCGAAGTTTTGCGGATGGGCCGAGCGCGGGCCGTCGAGGAACAGGAAATCGAACGGCTCACCATCCCATGGCATCGCTTCTTTCTCCACGCTGCGCGGGCCTTCCGGCGCGACGCTGTATTCCCGCCAGTCCACGCGTGGGAGCCATGGAGCATCGGCAAATGCGGTCTTCAGCTCCGCTATCCACTCGGGGTAATTATCCCAAGTCGTGATGCGGGCTTCCGGCGCAAGCTCGGCCCAAAAGCGCGTGGTGAGTCCGCTGCCAAACTCGGCAATACGCTTCGGTTTTGCCGAGCCGACGAGCTCTTTCAAAAGAGCCGTCTCCTCGGGATTCATTGCAAATTGGTTTAGGTCGATGGGCATCGGTTATTCGGGAAAAATACAGCGTAGCGGTTTGCCGGAGAGAGTTCGGTAAGCGCGGAAATGGCGGGCATCTGTGGTAAGGATGTCGTAGCTCGGATAAATCTCCCCCAGCTTTACCACACAGGCATCTGCGTAACCGGGCGAAAGGGCGTGGAATTTTTCCAGCCACCGCAAAACATCCCGACCATGCTCGGCGATGTCGAACCTTACCTCCAAATCGCCTTCCAAGATCATCTCAAGCAACAACTCGGTCGCACCGGTAAGGTACGCGGCTTCCGTGATCACCGCATCGCACGTGATGATGGGCGTTTGAACATCCAACGACCTCGCCCAATCGTGGTGAACGTCATTCTCGCTCCAATATGCGATGAGATACCCCGCGTCAGCGATGCTGGGCATGTTTCCGAAGGATCAACTCGCGAATTTCGTCTTTGCCTGTGACCGACAAATGCGGATCGAGCCCCTTAATTCCAGGCTTCGACGCCGACTTGAGCCCGCACCCTTTTGTCTTCGGCTGACGCTCGGGATCAAAACGATGCTTCAACGCAGCAAAGAGTTTCTTTTGCTGCGCAAGAGGCAACGAATCCACGGCGGCTTCGATTTCGGTAAGCGTGCTCATTTTCAGAAGATAGCTCAGCCGAGATCACCCCGCAAGAACGCACTCGCGTCCACAGTCGCCCGCTCACCGCGGCGGTATTTCTCCGCTTTGTAGTCTGACTCCGTCTTTTGCCCCGTGAGACGCGCAAACGCTGCACGCAAGCGGTTTCGCAAGCCGAGGCTTTCGGTTACATTGCGGCGGGATGTGTTTTCGTCGAGAGAGCTGCGCGGCATCCAGCACGTGTGCAGCGCCCGAAACTCAGAGTCGTCCCACGCGACTTCCTTGTACATTTCCCAGCGCGATTTCACGCCGTCCCACCCCGGATTGAAGACGTTGTTTTTCCCGTGAAGCCGGTGCTTCGTGGCCGGGTCGAGACGCTCGACGGCGGCGAAATTGTAGAGCTTCGTCATGCTGCGACACGGCGGAGCAAACCAGCCGCTCGCGGTCTGTGCGGATTCATCGAGCACGTCGCAATTCAACACATTGCCGAAGACGACCCACCATTTGTCCCACTCGCCCGCGTGAAGACGTGCGCGCACTTTCGCGAGTCCGGCTGGATCGTAGATTTCATCGCCGTCCACGCCAAACACCCACGTCTTGGTATTCGCAAGCGGGACGAGCATCTCGTGGGACTCCCGAGGATCGCGGATGCGGTAAATCTCGAACTTCGGCGAAGTGCGCGCGAGTTCCTCGCAAATCTCCGCCGTTCCATCTTGCGACTGATGATCCGCAATTAAAATGCGATCGCAAAAGCCGAGGATATTCAGCGCCGCCCGCTGGAGGAACTTGTCCTCATTGCGCACGAGCATGATGGCGACGATTTGTGGGTTGGTTATCATTCGAGGAATGGCGCCGAATGGAAAAATGTCATTTCAATTAAACTATTCAAAGTCCTCCGGCGCACCAACGATTGGCCACACAGCTAAAAGCCATGCTTTCCACCAAGACGGCCAGGCAACCACGAAGCGGTTCTCGCGAAATGCGCGCCAAAGAAAATCTTTCGCAATTCCGCGGTTCTTTGTAAGGGCGGATTGTGCCAGCCCCAGCCAGCGGCGGGCCATCCCGTCACGGCGGGCGCGGCGGTTGGCGGTGATGCGGTTTGGTTCGGCATCGTCGAGCAATGGCGTGAAGACGCGGTCTTTCTCCTCGTAGATGCGCGCGACGGTTTTCACGGTCTTCGAATCGGGCTGGCGCTGTTGTCGTGCGAGCGCGGCATCCACATGGTGAAAACGATGACGCTCGCTCATGCGCCACCACAATTCGGTGTCCATGATGAGGTGCAGGTCTTCGCGCAGCGGACCGACTTCTTTCAGTAAACTGCGGCGAAAGAAGACTGCGGGCTGGAGAATGTCGGTGCGCTTTTCCCACCAAATGAGCATGTCTTCCCGCCTCTCGAATCGGGCGCGGCGGATTCGCGGTGGTTTGCCGTCGCAGAGGTCTTCCTCGCAATCGCCGAAGATTACATCGACTCCCTGCTTTGCGAATTCCCGCCGTACGATGTCGAATGCGCCTGGCAAGTATTGGTCGTCGGCATTCAGCCAGCAGATGATTTCGCCGCGGGCCAGCGCAAAGGCGTTGTTAAGCGCATTGGACTGGCCGCTATCCTTTTCAACGCGCGTGATAAGATGCGGATGCCGCGCGAGGACGGACTCGGTGGAGTCAGTCGAGCAATTGTCGAAAACGATGTGCTCAAAATCCGCCGCGCCCTGTGCCAGAACGCTCTGGATGCAGCCTTCGATCCACTCGCCCTGATTCCACGAAGGTGTCACCACGCTGAAGAATGGGGTCTTCACAAGCCTATGAATTCCCTCACTCGAATCTCCATGTCGCGGGCGAGTCCGGGCATCCCAGCGAGGCGGCGGGCTCGCGATATCGAGGCTGACTGAATTCCGCGCTGCGCCGCCTCATTTGCGATCCACATCGCAGCATCGAATGCGCGTTCTTCAATCGCGCGGTTTGCATTTCGCTCAAAAATCTCGGGTTCGGACGTTTCCAGAAAAGCCACATCCACTCCCCGCGCCGCGCACCATTCCAGAAAGGCGAGTTGCACCTCCACAACCTGACGCCGCCCGCGGTTTTTGTCGGATGACATGTTCGAATCGTGGATACGCCGCTCGACTACCACCTCGTGAACGAACCCGAATTCCGCAACCGTCCCGATGCGGCACCACAAGTCGCGATCCGCAGTAGTATTGAATCGCACATTCCACCCGCCGACTCGCTCAAACGCTTCGCGTCGGATGAGCGCGGCCCCCGGCGTTGCGATGGGCGCTTTCCAAAACGCCACCCGAGCCCCGAGCGGCACTGCACCTTGCATCGCGCAGGAGCCGTGCTCTGTTCCAAACCGCGCATCCGCCGAAGCATCATCGGTGAAATCGATACTCTGGCCGTAAATGCAGCCGAGCGCTTCCTCGCGCGCACGCGTCAAAAGCTTTTGCAAAGCGTCTGATCGCAAGCGGTCATCCGCATCCAGGAACAACAGCCACTCGGCCAACGTCTGCGCTGCTCCGTGGTTTCGCGCCGTGGAAACTCCGGCGTTTGGCTGGCGAAGTAGCATCACCGCATCGCCAAATTTCCCCGCCACCGTCGCCGTTTCATCTGTGCTGCCGTCATCCACAACGATGATCTGCGAAGCAGGATGGCTCTGCGCCAGCGCACTCTCGATCGCCTCCGCGATGTAAGCCGCAGCGTTGAACGCGGGGATGATGATTGCAGTCATTGAGCGTCAATCTCGCTACAGGCCGCGTATGCGTTGAGCCAGTCCAGTCGAGCATTACATTCCGGGCAAACGAAGTCGTGTGCTCTTTTAGGTAGCGGATAAATCTCGCGGAGGAATTCAACGTCGCGTTGGCAGATGCGGCGTCCAAGGAAATCGGGGCTCCACGAAAAGAGATCCATGTAACACCGAATGCAGAGCGAAAACTTTGCTCTACCAAAAAGCTGATATTCGGCGAACTCGGGTTTCTGAGTGCTAATTTTCGCGAGTTCCTCAGGAAAATGTCCGCACTCGAAGCACGGAGTTGCCTCGCGCCTTTCCATCGGAAGAAAACAATTTGGGCACTGCGGGCAGGGCGTCTTCATTGTCTACAGGTTCACCGTCTTGTTCTCCCATTTCCCCGAATGCCGGTTGTGCCGCACCACTTTTGCCGCACGCATTGAGAACCGATGCCGCCTTTTCCACTGCGTCAACGCACCCGGTCGTCGTCCGCCGTGCGCGACGAGCGCGCGCTCCGCCTCCGCCATATAGTCCGCCCTGTCGCCGCCGGTTCTCTGATCGCCGTGAAATCGAAATCCACCGAGCGGCACCTCGACGGCGTAAAGTTCGGCGTGTTTGAAAAAGCGCGCCCAAAGCTCAAAGTCGCCTGCGAGCGGATACCCCGCGCCGATTTGCGAGCCCGATTTTTCCCACAACGACCGCCGCCAGAACGTGCTTTCCTGCTGAATCCAGCCGACCGAAAAGATTCTGCCTGAGGGCAGATGTTCGCCGGCAAGATACGCGTCGCGTGAATAGCCGGGCACATTCAGCACGCGAGCGATTCGCCCATCGGCGTCCCACCGAATCTGTGCCGTCGTCGTGAGCCATTGGATTTCAGGAAACTGCGTGAAAATCTCCGCCACTGTGGCAAACGCCCCGGGCGAATACATGTCGTCGCTATTCAACCACGCCATCACATCTCCGGTTGCTCGTGCAAAACCGCGCGTGATGGCATCGTATTGCCCGCAATCCTTCTCGCTCTGCCAATGCGCGAGCCGCGACGCGTGACGCTCGATGATCTCGCGACTCCCGTCTGTCGATCCCCCATCCATCACGATGTATTCGAGTTCGCCGGGTTGCGAGAGCACGCTTGTCATCGCAGCATCGAGGAAGCGCGCTTGATTATAGCTCGGTGTGACGATGGAAAACTTCATACGCTCAACTGCGAAAGTGCGACTTTCACTTTCGCGCCATGCTTCTTGTAGAGCCGTCGGTAAAACAGCGTTCTCCAGCGGAAAAGACCGAGCTTTTTCAGCCGCTCAAGTCCCGGTGCCAGCGTCCCGAGTTCGGCTGCGACATCGCGAAACGCCGCTCCCCATTCCGCACCGGCATGCTTTTCCACGAATGCACAAATCTCCGCCGCGCGCTTGGGATTTCCGCTGCCGGTTTTGTGTCCTTCGTGAAAGCGATAGACGGAGAGCGGCTCGGTCACGTGTTGAAATTCGCAGTGTTCGCTCGCACGGAGAAACCAATCCCAATCGAGCGTGAAATGCTGCTCGATATTGAGTTCGCCCGTCTTTTCCCAAAGCGCACGCGTCCAGAATGCACTCGGCTGATAAATGAGCGCGCGCGTTTTCATTTCCTCGCGGGAAAACGGTGGGCCAAGCCACAATTTCGTTTCGCCCTTCGCTTCGTGGAGTGTGATGGTGCCGCCGTATGCGAGTCGAGCCTCGCTGCCGTCGCCGAGCAACGGAGCGACTTTCCGAACGACATCCGGGAGGTAATAGTCGTCGCTATTCAGCCACGCGAGCAAGTCGCCCTTCGCAAGCCGGAAGCCTTTGTTGATCGCATCGGCCTGACCTCGATCCGGCTCAGAAATGAAATGCGTGCCCACATTTCCGAACCGCTCGACGACTTCACGCGTACCGTCTGTCGATCCACCGTCGATTACGAGAATCTCCGTCCGTGGCCAACATTGGCCGACGATGGAAGCAAGCGTCTGCCCGATGAACCGTGATTGGTTCAACGTGGGGACGACGATGGAAAGAAGTGGAGTCAAAACCCGCTGAATGCGCGGCAACTGATAAAAGTGAGCCGCTCGAGCTCAACCATGTAGATGAGAAAATGGGGCCCCGCGATATGGCGCGCCCAACTGCCGTAGCCAAGTTCATGAACCAAGCGTGGGTCTCCCAGTCCCTTCATCGGAGTCAATTCCGCAGCGCGAACCAGCCGGACGACATACTCCGCAGTCGAGGGGTCATTTGTCATCAACCAGCGCAGCCCAGCGATGTAGGCCGGTTCAAACGTTAGTTTCATCCATTCCGATGTGCCGTGAGAGTTCCTCGATGGTCATCTCTATTCCTCCTCCGGCCCGCGCTCGCGCGATCGCCTCGCGGAGCGAACGTTCGTTTTCCGGCGTCCCGAGGATTTGTTTGACCAACTCGGGGCTTGCAACGGAAGCATCGCCGGGCGGTGCACTTTCCGCCTGCACGATCATGAACGTGAGCCCGTTGCGCTGAATGAGCACGGGTTCGCCCGTCTCGGCGACAGAGTCGCAGAGTTCATCGAGATGTTCGCGTGCTTCGGCGATAGTGACGGTGCTCATCATGTTGGCATTCCAAATCCTGTGGTAGAGTGCGCAATAATTGCGGTCTATTCAATCGGATTCCCTTCCTTTGCGTATCGACGGAAACGGCATCCAAAAACAAAAAACGAACGCCCCGCCCACAATCAGTTTGAGAGGATATACGGTTTCAAAAAGCCGTCGAAAACGAAACCCATGGCGACGAACCCAAGCAGACAGAAATAAAACGTGCGATACTGCCAAGTGGTCCAATAGTGGGGTTCAGGTTGAGTGAATGGAAGCGAAGCTGCCCTTTCGTAAACATAGTCCGGCTCAAAATCGTGCCCGCAATGGCAGTGTCGCCAGACCTTGCACTCGCGAACTGTTCTGCACTTTGGGTAATGTTCGGGCGTCATGAGTTTGCGATTCGCAAAAAGCTCCGGCCTACCTCGGCTATGCGCGAATTTGCAGTCTCGCGGGCGGTGGCTTCGGTTTGAAGATTTGGTCCGGGAGGCAGATTCTCCCACGCGTCTGCGAGCAACGTTGCAAGAGCCTCGGCGTCGCTGCCGGGGAAGAAACGTGCTCCCAGCGGGTTCTGTTCTTTGTGAACTGCGAGATCGCTGAGCAGCGCCGATTTTCCGAGCACCCTCGCGTCTTCGACAACGGTGCTCCAGCCTTCGAAAAGCGATGGCTGCACGACCGCGAGACTGCGCCGGATGATTTCGATTTGCAGTCGCCGCGGAACGAGGCCGAGCAGCATCACTTGTGCGCCGACACCCGCTCGGTGCATTTGCTGGAGAAGACGCTCGGTGTGTTCTGGTTGGCGGAAATCTACGAGCGCGCCGGTGCAAACAATCATCGGACGGATTCCGCGAGCGGCGAGAATTTCGAGCGCTTTAAACACAGTCGCGTGGTTTTTGTGCGACCAGAATTGATTGCACACGACGAAGTATCGCGGCGGCAGCCAATTCAGGTTCTCGGCTTCGAAAGGCTCATACCAGTTGGCGTCGGGGAAGGTCGCAAAACGCAGCACGTCCGCCTTCGCTGCGTGAGCGGGATAAAATCTGCGGAAATCTGCTGCTGCGCTTTCGCTGCTGATTACGACATTTTTGGCTTCTCTGACGACCGCCTCGATTCCGCGGTTTCGCTTGCCGATTTCCTTTTCCGTAAAAAGCTGAGGCAAGTGCCGATGCTGGAAATCCGGAATCCATCCAGCCCAGCGGCAGGGCAGTTCGCCGAGCGGGAGACTCACGCCGATGTTGTATTCGTTGTCGTATGTGAACGGGTAGAGAAACTCGACTCCGCTCCGCGCAACGGCATTGACGAAGTCGCGGTTCCTCGCGCGAAAGCGATCGAGCCATCCGCGTTTTTTGCGAACCGGCACAAACGTCATCGAATCGAAAAGCGCCTTGTGCTTTTCCCACTCAGCCCGCTGCGGCTCCCCGCAAAAAAGTGTGATGCGCGAGGGCTCACCGGTCGCGCGAATCGCCCGCGCGAGATTGCGGACGTACTCCGAGCCGCCTGCCCAGCCGGCACCGCCTTGCGCTATGAGTCCGATGTGCATTTCAGAATGGCGAATGACGAGGTTCGAAGGTCGATTGCGGGGAATCGGGCGGGTCGCCCGATTGACTATCGCAGGCGGGTCGCCTGCGCCACTACGCGCTGCCCAATTCCGCGCGCGCCCACGATGCGACTTGTGCGAGGCCTTGCTCCAGCGCGACGGTCGGGGCGAAGCCGAGCGCTGCGAGCTTGCTCACATCTGCACGCCAATTCAGAGGGTCGCCTGCTCGTGTTTTTCCATCGAATGTGGGGACGACGTTCATTCCGAGCGACGCGATTAAATGTCCGGCGAGCTCGGAAATCGTAGTCTCGCGGCCCGTCGAGAGGTTGTAGATTTCGCCTTCTGCCGGAGCTTTGTCTGAGAGCAGTGCGAGCGCGCGGGCGATGTCCGTCGCGTGGATAAAGTCGCGGCTTTCGTTGCCCGTGCCACCAAGTGTCAGCGCACCGTTCGTGAGCAATCGTTCGCAAATATCCCACACCACCTGACGCCGCAGTCCTGCGCCGTACGCCGAGAAAATCCGGACCGAAACCGTCGGCACCGAGTAGATGCGTGCGAATTCCTGACACACCAACTCGCACTGCCGCTTGTGGAAGCCATACGGCGAAAGCGGGGCAACGTGCGTGTTTTCAGAGACCGGGAGCACCTTCGGATTTCCATACACCGCTGCGCTGGAAAGCAGAATAAATCGGCACTGCGGCGCGGTACGGCGAACGGCATCCAGCAGCTCGAAAGTAAGCACCGTATTGTCGTGAAAATCCGCAGCAGGGTCCTGCATCGAAAGCGGAACCGATGCGCGACCCGCGCAGTGGATCAGAACATCCGGCTTTGTCTCCGCAAGCAGTGACGCAAACTCCGGCGTCGGCAGTTTCATCCGCGCGTATCGCACACCAGCGCCGAGCTGCACGTTTTCCGGCGCAAGCGAATCCACGCCTACGACACGCCAGCCCGCGCTCGCAAAATGCCGCGCGATATGCCGGCCAAGAAATCCAGCGATGCCAGTGAGCAGAGCAGTTTTCATTTCTCCACCTCCACCCAAGGCAGCGCGTTTACCAGGGCCGCTTCTTCCTCGAAAGTCGGGAAGGTTAACTTCCCATCCGCGTCACGCGCTTCGCGGAATCCGCGCCGCACGTAGCCTTCCGCTGCGGTCAATTCACGCAGCGGTCCTGCGAGCAAATCGCGGCGAACGAAGAACGCGTTATTGCCCGCAGTATTCGAGCCGACAAACGCCAATCCCTTTCGCTTTCCGAGCGCGACCAGCGCCGCGAGCGATGCGCCGTAGTAGCTGTG
>JAYUSJ010000330.1:0-37515 GCA_043755735.1 Verrucomicrobiaceae bacterium
ATTTTCAGCCCCCGCGCCAGCGTTAATTGTTCCCCACTGAATCCGGCTCCAGTTCATCAACGCCGTTCTCTGTTGCCCACACAGAACAGCGGGGAGCCAGAAAAAGCCGCATCTTACACCTGCTTCGCGTAGCGGGTGCGCAAGCGGAGAAAACGCTCCACGCACCTTTTTGTCCGAGCCCGTTTTGGTTGTCGGAACTCATTTGGCTGATGCTTTGTGGCGTATCAGCCTTGAAGGGTTGGCTGAGTTTGAGCTTACGGGGAAGAGCTATGGCGTGACGCTCACGTGTGGTGAAATGCCTGCACGCGAGACGGTTTTACGCAAACAGTCGGATGGTTCGTTTTCTAACAGCAACGAGTCTTTCGATTTTCCGCTGTCGCTGGTCAGACAGGCACAGATCACGGCGGCCATCACGGATGAGCATGGTCGTGAGATAGCGGCTCAGGATGTCCGTTTGTTTGACCCGGAGGCGGACATCGTAGCGTTTGGCGAAAGAGGCCACTTCGTGCCTGACTTTGTGGCGAAAGGACCGCGAGCGGGTGCCCTCCACTATCTACTGCTCAGAGATGATTTGAGCGTCGTCCCGCTTGCATCCGAGTGGCATACGCACGAGGGGCTGGGCTACACGCTCCTGCGCCTTCGTTTTGAATCGGGGCAAGCTCTGCGAGTGCTTTTTGAGGATGGGGATGAACTCTGGTCGAGCGTAACGAGGATCCTAAATAATCGAACTCAGTTGCCCGCAGGCTGTGCCCCGAAATGTGCGATGTCGGCAGTGGAGAATCCCAGCCTTTATGGTCCAACCGTCAGCGAAATAACTCTGAGAGTCACTGGCGTTGACGGTGCGGAGATCGTTTCCGCGAGGTGGCGATCCCATCGACTGCGTATTGAAGCGCCTGACGAGGCTTTGCAGCTTCCGTGGCGGCTCGCTGGATTCTCGAAGGTTGATGCAATTCTTGCGCAACGGGTGGCAATACAGGTCACTTTGCGAGTTTCTGGGGCCACGTATCGGACCGTGATTGAGTGGATTCCAAGTTGCGTCGGCATCCTTGAGCAGTCGCGTGGCAAGTCCAGTTTTGGAGAGAAGTTCAACACGCGAAACATTGACCAACTCAAACGCGGTCGTTACACGCTCATCCCGAAGGCGCTTTCCGATTGGGATCGGAATGAGCGCAAAATGAAATGGTATATTTTTGAAGGAGACCGTTTTGTTGCTCCGCTGCGGGAGGGCGTGGCGCAATCGTTTTCCAATCTCGGAGGGTACGGCCAAGGAATCACCCTTCGTCTCGGGCAGTTTAATTGTGAGGGACAGCCGACCGTGGTGATTGATGAGGTTGCGGATAAAGGGCTGTTTCATATTTACGACGTGAATCCTTTTCTCGGGAGGGACTATACATTCGAGACTTGGGCATCGCCTGAACTGGGAGCAGGCCACCAACTTTTCCATGGATTGATGCTGGGACAGGCAACGAAAGAGACTGCTGATGAGCGCCTGCTTTTCATCGATGGGAAGGCCATGTTTGCGCCGTTCCCGGTGGAGGATTGTGACTATCTCGTGCTTGCATACGCGGGCGTGCGCTTGGCTACTTGGTGGCGGGTGGTGAAGCGTCCAAATTTCAATTCATGGAGCAGCAATCTCGCACAAATCCACGAAGAACCAGATGCCAGACACGCCGCCTTCACAATCCGCTGGGCGAAACTTCCCATTCTCAGCGGGGATCACTACCGTGATGTTAAGGCGTTCTTCCGACGCTTCCCTGATGCGGTCATGGCTGAGTGGCTTTGCCGTCACAAAGAGCAGGCTGATGGACGAAAGATCGAGGACGAAAATACCGAGGCTTGGCATGACGCGGTGAGGGCAATCGTTCAGGGATACCAGATTGACCACCCTGAAATCTCAGGTGAGAAGAAACTGAAACTCCTGCAATGCCTTGGGGGAAATGGCACCGGCGACATTCACGCAAAGGTCTTGGATACCTTTCGGGGCGTCGGGAAATGTGACCCGGTTCTGATGGGGAGGATGATTCAATTTTGGCTGACCACGAATCCGGAACCGATGGTTAAAAGCATGATGTGTGTGGCTCTGCTCCAAGGTATTGAGCAAGACGACCAGTTGATGAAAGACTCGGTTTATTCCACTCAGGGCACCGATGAAGAGTTCCTCAACGGTATCGTGAAGATCGGCATAAAAGCGGTTACTCATCCGGTGTCGGAAGACCGGGATAAAGTGAACCTCAAATCAGCCCTCACGCTCGCTCCTTTTCGCCAGCTTCTTTATCGGAGAATCATCACCCTATGGCTTCCAACGAACACACACAAATGACGCAATCCACGCTCAACGAGTCTGCTCAGATCGACGCCATCGCGATGAGCCAGCAGATCAAGGAACGGCTGGTTGATCTCGCGTTATCGGACAACTTCGTCAGCGACTCGGCGGTCGCAAAAGCCTTGCGAGGCATGTGGGAGGATGCTCCGGCCAACGGGGGCTTGGTGGGTGATCTTTGGGTGGAGGGCGTCTTTCCTTCCGTATCGTCAGGCGAGTCACTGCGGTCGCTTGCGGCGAGCGGAGTGTTTGCTGAGAGCATTATGCGATTGCTGGACCGAAATGGGCAGCTTCCCGGTGATCGCAAGCTCTACACCCACCAAGCTGCGGCGGTGAGTCATGCGGCAGCATTTCAAGGGCAGGACGAGAAGCCCGCCATCGTCGTGACGGCAGGGACGGGCGCGGGAAAGACAGAGAGCTTTCTTCTTCCGCTGCTAAGCTTGCTGGCATCGCACCCGAAGCGTGAGCCCGGCCAAGGCATCCAATGCCTGATTCTCTACCCGATGAATGCGCTGGTAAATGACCAGATGGAACGCATTTACAAGTGGCTGCAAGGACAAGGGGCGAATCCAGCCATCACTTGCTTTCATTTCACGAGCGAGACGCCCGAAGCTCGCAAGGACAATCAGCGAGACTTCCATGCGTATGATTCTTGCCGGAAGCAGACTCGGCAAGAGGCGAGAGGATGGGAGTCGCACGACGGTAGGAAGCTGGAGGGCGAGCAACGAGGGGCGGTGCCGGACATCGTCATCACGAACTATTCGATGCTCGAATACATGCTGTGTCGCCCGCAGGATCAGTGTTTCTTTGGGCGGAATCTTCAGGTCGTGGTCTTGGATGAAGCGCATCTTTACAGCGGCACGCTTGCTGCCGAAATGACGTTGCTTTTGCGGCGGCTCTACGAGCGATGCGACGTCGCAAGCGAGCGAGTGTTGCAACTCGCGACCTCCGCCACGATTGGCGACGACTCTGTAGGCGCGGCGGGGCATTTGGAGCAGTTTGCATCCACCTTGTTCACAAAGCCCAAAGCCTTGGTGAAGGTCATTCAGGGGCAAAAGAAAGATACCCGACTCGCGCCTTTGGCCGGGGCTAAACGAATGTCGCTGGAAAAATGGCTGGCCGTGCCGTGGGGCGATAAGCCGACATTGGACTACAATGCAGCCGGTACCGCAAGGCTCGCCGAGTGGCCAGTGGATGAAATGCAACGGCTTCGCGAAAGTCTGGAGGCGAGTCCTGACCAAGCGATGGCTACTTGCCGTCAGCCGTCGGTGTTTTTACATGCGGCGCTGCCTTTTGATGAGACCGTTTGCCGACTATCAGCCATCCTCTACGAAAGGAAGCATCTCTGCATGTCAGAGCTTGCGAGGATGCTCTGGAATCGGACTGACGATGCTGCGCTGCAAGCCACTCGCCGCATCCTTCAGCTTTCTGCTTCTGCGCGCCAAGCCGCCGATGAGTTTCCGCTCGTCCCGCACCGGCTGCATGTGCAAGCCCGTGGCAGCAGCAGAATCAGCGTTTGCCTCAATGTCGCGTGCGGCGACGGGCACAAGCTGCCGGGACTTGGCTCGCTGAATCCGAGAGGCAGTGGAGTTTGCCCAAGCTGCACGCACGCTTGTCTCTCTGTGGTCCGCTGCGACAACTGCGGCACTTGGGCCGTCGCTGGAATGAGGGATGCAGAAACCGGACGATACTTGCCGCTTTACAGAAAAGAGGATTGGGAGAGAAAAGAAGTTCGCGTCTATTCTCTGAGTGGAGGTGGGACGGGTTCTAAAGAAGAGGTATTGGATACCAAAACGGGCGCGCCCGCGCACGGCGGCGTCAGCCTTTACTTCATCCCGGATAATCGCTGCACCTGTTGCGACGAGAAGTTGCGAGCTGAGGGCCGATTACTGGGTCAGTCAGCCGACTTAGCCATTTCCGTTTTGACCGAAACCGTGCTCACGCAACTCCCACCGCTCCCGGTGAAATACAATCAGTGGCTACCAGCAAAGGGGCGGCGTTTGCTGGCGTTTAGCGACAGTCGTGGTGCGGCGGCGCGGCTTGGGCCAAAGCTCGGCTTTCAGCACGAGGTGCAGCTCTTTCGCGCTGCCTTGGTGCAGTGTATGGGGCAGGAATCACCGGCGAAAGTTGACGAACTGGAGGAAGACATTGCCCGAGAGTTGCAACGATTGGAGAAAGACCCAAACAACGCCCGCTCGAAGCAAAAGCTGATGGAGTATCAACGCGACCTTGCCGCGCTCCAACAAGGTGGGAAAGTGGGCGATTGGGCAGCCAAGTTGGCGCAATCAACGATCATCCAGCAGATCATTGACCGGGGCGAGCCGGGCTGTGATTCCGAAAACGACCCCTCCACAAAGCACAAAACAATTGCCGATGACCCAAGTAAGCCATCCGGCTGGGACAATGCGCCGCAACGTAATTGGGAAGATAACAGCAAAGGTACGCGCAAGTTTATCGAGGCCATGCTGGGGCGGGAATTGGCTCGTTTGTCCTATGGCGGAACCAACCTCCAAATGGCGGGGATGGTGGAAGTCAACTATCCGGGCTTGGACGGAATCAAACCCCCCGACGCACTACTCGGAGCATTGCCCACGGAGACAATGCGCACACAGTTGCGAAGTCACTGGACGACGCTGCTGGCCCTTTTGCTCGACACATTGCGGATGGACGGCGCTATCACGCTCGGCAGCGAGGAATATGACGAGTCCTTCCCATACGGAAGCCAGTTCATCGGTCATTCGATGTCGTTGGACGGTGTCGGCTACAAGCTGTTGCGATTTCGCGGAGTGGAAGGTGAGCCGGGAGAGCCGGATTATGACGAAGCACGTCAGAGGCGAACGCGGTTCATTGAGCGTGTGCTACTGAAAATAGGATGCGCCGAAAGTTCCGTCACTGCACTGGCGCGGACGGTCCTTGAATCCGCCTTTGAGCAATTGGTCGCATCCAATTTTGACTGGCTAAAGATCAAGGACAGGGAAACCAGAGATAAAGCATCCGTAAAAGCAATGCGGCTCCACTTTCCCTCCCTCACGCTACGCCGCCCGCTGCAACTGTTTCGCTGCAAAAACACATCCTCGATTTGGACCCGGCACTTGTGCGGAATCGTCCCAACCAAAGGGAAATTGGATTTGAATCAGATTGACCATGCAGCCGCTGACGCGGACTTGAGGGTTGGCAGGCAACGTCGCGGGTACCAGTCCGATTTTTACAGCACAGGGCTTTGGGCTGAGGAACACAGCGCCCAACTATCGCCGGAAGAGAACCGGAGGTTGCAAAACCTCTTCAAAGCCGGTGCCCGCAATGTGCTGAGTTCGACCACCACGATGGAGCTTGGTATCGACATTGGCGGACTCAACGCTGTCCTGATGAGCAATGTCCCGCCCGGAAAAGCGAACTATCTCCAGCGTGCAGGCCGTGCCGGTCGCCGCGCTGACGGCTCGTCCATCGTCGTCACCTTCGCCCGCAACACGCCATACGAACGGGAAGTCATTCAGCGTTTCGGCGAATACCTCGCCCAACCGCTTCGCAATCCGACCGTTTTGTTGAAGCGCGAACGCATCGTCCGGCGGCACTTTCACGCTTACTTGCTTGGGTTGTTCTTTCGGAGCATTACGCCCGAGGGTGCAAAGGCTGGAGCGATGGATGTTTATGGAAGGATGGGGGATTTTTGCGGACTAGCTCGCTCCCAATACTGGAAGCCAATGAACAACCCTTTGCGGCCCGAACCCATTTTGCGAAGCGTGGGGACAAAGATCATCGCAAATCAATATCTGGAGTTTCTCGAATCATTGGCGGACACGGATAAGTGGCACGCTTCAGTAAAATCATTGGTCGAGGACACCGCTTTGGCGGAGATAGACCTGAATTCATTGCTGACTGACGCGGGTAGCAGTTTCAGGGCGTTGCGTGACCGATGGGTAAGCGCCTACAAGCCAGTTTTGAAAGCGTGGGAAGCGATCCCAAACGATGACACCGACCGTGCTGCCTTTGCCAATAGACTTCATTTCGAACTCGTCGCAGCCCATCAAATCACCGTCGTCGCAGCTTTGGCAGAAGAGCAATACCTGCCGCGCTATGGATTCCCGATTGGAACGATGAAGCTCAAAGTAGTTGCCACAGATGAGAGACACCGCGCAGAGGAACAAGAGCAGTATCGGCTGACACGCGGCGGTATTCAGGCGCTTCGCGAGTACGTGCCCGGCTCGGCGTTGCTCGTGGGTGGAAGGCTGGTTGTATCGAGAGGCTTGCTCAAAAACAGTATCGGCATTGGCGATGGCCCTGAGAAGACGCGGAGTTTCGGAGTGAGCGGATGGTTTTCGAAATGCACGAAGGGCCATTTTATGCACGGCACTGGCGACGGTGTTTCCGCAAAATGCGAGGTCTGCAATGGAGATGCCGTTGGGAATAAATCTGATTTTCTGATTCCCCATCATGGCTTTGTCACCGCTGCCTGGGAAAGCCCACAGCGTCACTTGGGAACGGAGCGTATCGGCTCGGCTGTCGTTCAGGCGATTAACCTTCGAGAAACCGCAGTCAGCGACCCCGCTTTCGCGGGGAATCCTGCCTGGATGGCCTACTACAAAGAGAGCGGCGAGATATTCGTTCACAATAACGGAGATAAAGAACTCGGTTACGCCATCTGCATCGCCTGCGGGATGACGGAGAGCGAATATTGCCCTATTACAACGGACAAAGCCAAGAGCCTGCCTCGGGAATTGCTGCACCACAGTGGGTTGCACTCTCCAAAACCGAGACAAGGGTTTCATCGCCCCAAACCCTGCGATCATCAAAACAGCTTCCTGCGTTACCAATCCCTTGCCAGCAAAGTCATTACCGATGTCCTTCTCATTGATTTCGGGCCGCACGCATCCGATCTAGCTGAGACGCTCGCGCTATCATTAAAAATCGCAGGCGCACGGCTGCTGCAACTCGATAGTCGCGAACTTGGGCACACCGTTGCACCGTCTCCAAATGGCGGGCATCCCGCAGCAGTCATTTACGATAATGTTCCCGGCGGAGCAGGCCACGTCCTTGAGTTGATGAAGAGCAGTGCGCAATGGGTGGAGCTGGCAGCCAAGTTGATGCACGTTTCCGAACAGCACCACGAATCCTGTGAAACCGCGTGCATGGATTGTATTCTCAGCGCTGACATTTTTGATGATGCCGATATTAAAAAACTCCATCGCAAACGAGCATACGAGTTCATTTCGCATCCAGAAACTAATCGCGAAGCACCGGCGAGTTGTGATGAGAGCCAAATACAATCTCGGCCTTGTCGATCAAACGAGGACCGAAAATCCCGTCTGACAGGAAAGTAAATTCGTTGATTATCGGCAAGATTGGGTCCTTGCCAAAACCGTAATCGCGCCGACTTCACACGCCCGCCCGACGTCTCAGCACGTGCAAGGAACCATCTGCGCGAATGTGCGGAGCCTCCGCACATGATAGCGCGTGGCTCTCCGCCGCACTCAGCAGCAAACCCATAATCGTGATTGGGAGTCCACGAAACGCGAAGAACGTTAAATCCGAAGGAATTATACGCGTTCCACAGTGAACGATCTCCAAAGTGACGCAGGCTTTCCAGCCTGTGTCACTTTCGTTTCATGCACGCCCACCGTAGAAATCGTATTACGGCAATCGAGGCTCCTCCTGCTTTTTCTATGATCACCGATGCGGCACGCCGTCTCAAGATTGACGGCCTGCGGGATACGCCTCGACGCTCCTTGGACTGTAGCCTATTGCGAAGCTTAGCTCCGGATCTGACGCTCGGCTTCCAGCCAGTCCGCAATCGGGTCGGCTTGACGCCCGGAGGCATGCCGTTCGAGGGCGATGTGATAGGCGCGCACCTGGATGTGCTCGTGCTCCGGTTTCGCAACCGATGCAGCCTTCGCAGGCGCTTTTTTTGCCGGCTTTGCGACGGGCTTTGCCGCCGGTTTTGCAACTAGCTTCGCTGCGGGCTTGGCGGGCGCTTTTGCCGCCGGCTTCGCTGCAACACGCTTGGGTGCAGGTTTTGGTTTTGTTTCGACGACCGGTTTGGCCGCCACCTCTTTTTTCTCTTTTTTCGTTCCCATATGATTTTCGTTTCCGCCGGCTTCGGAGAGAGATGAGGCGCTACCGGCAGATGGGCATCTATCAACTATTCACAAATAATAGAAGGAGAACATTATTCGAATCGCCCAGCCGGGCGTGATCGGAAGGGGAGCAAGCTATCAAAACGACTCGGTTCACAGCGTTTCTGCCCATGGGCAAAAATATTCCCGGCTCATAGGGCAGGCGCTCAATCGTCTTCGTCGCGGCCACCAAGCGTTGGGGCGGGTAGGCGGGCGGCGGGGGAGCATGGTGACGTTATTTGTTGGCTGCGAGAATGGCGGTGCCGGTGCTGTCGCAGACGCGGAGCTGGAATTCCCATTCCACGGTCCATTGCTCGGTCTGTTCGTTTTGGCAGGCTTTTACGAGAATGGTATTCGCGCCTTTTTTGAGGTGCGCCTTCATCGTGTATTGGTCCATTTTCTGGCCCCGATGGTACTCGTCGCGGCTGAAAAGCAGCTCGCCGTTCAGCCACACTTTCCACGCATTCTTGCAGCCGAGCCGAAGTTCCGCCTCACGCTCGGTCGCGGAGTCGAACGTCGTCACGGCGTATGCGGTGACTTCCTTTTTCGCGCCGAGCGGTTTGTTGAAATCGAGCTTCCCGTAATCGTCCGCGCTCTCGACTGGCTGCCATTTTACGGGTCCGCCCTTGCCGTCGTAGGTGGCGTCGAGCTTCACTTCTTTCTCGGGAGGAAAGACGGTGTCGAAGCCTTTGCGGTCGGCGTTTTCAAAAGGGCCGATGACGTTCCATTTCATCAGGAATCCGAAGTGGCGCGGCAGGTCCACTTTCACGCCGCTTTTCGCGAGCGCGTCAGAGATTGTTTTCGTCTGGTCTTCATCGCGGACTGCTTCGAGCGCCTTGGTGTAGAGCGCCTTTGCATCGTCGCCGCTCTTTGCTTTCGCCGCATCGATGAGACGTGCAACGGCTCCGCGACGGAGCGACTGCACCGGATCGGAAATCAACGACGGCTCTACTTCTTCTGCCTTGGCACCGTCGGCCTGGCGCAAGAGGTCGAACGCCAGTATGCGCGCTGCTGCCGGGTGCGAAGTGTCCTTCAAAAACGCGAGCAGCGGAGCCACCGAATCGGCTTTGTGCGCGCTGGAGGAAATGATCGCGTCGCCTGCGAGGCGCAGCCAGTTGTCTGCAACGGGATTCCCATTGCCCGTGGCCTTCAGCAACGCGGGGATGGCGGTAGCTCCAGCTTTCACCACGTCTTTCCATGCGGCGGTGGCGGACTCGTTGCCCTTTCCTTCGCGCTCAACGGACGCGAGGGCCTTTACGGATTCATCGAGTCCGGCGCGGGCCGGGATGACAGCGGTGAGTATCAGTGCAGCGAGGACGGATTTCATTCCTCGCTGAATACGCGTCTCGCCGCCCGGCGTCACGCGTCTTCTATTGGGTATCGAGCAAGTTTTTGAGCTTCTTCATTCCCCGACGAATGCGAGCCTTCACCGTGCCGAGCGGCACTGAGAGTCTCTGCGCGACGGCCGGGTAAGGCATATCGTCGAAGTATGCGAGCTGGATTGCCGCCTGCTGGTCGGCGTTCAATTTTGAAATCGCCGCCCGAATCGTCGCTGCGCGTTCAGCCATCACGGCATCGGTGAGCGAGTCGCGGTCGTCAAAGCGGACGTCTGTTTTCCCTTGCTCTTCGAAATCCGAATTCAGCCGGGTCCGGCGGTTGAGCGCGCGGAGCCGGTCGATCGACTTGTTGCGCGTGAGCGTGATGAGCCAAGTCGAGGCTTTGCCGCGTTCGGCGTCGTAAGAAGCCGCGCGCTCCCAGATCTGGATGAACACGTCCTGAATGACATCCTGCGCGGCCTCGCGATTGTTGAGCACGCCCATCGCGATGGAAAAAAGGAGCGTGTTCATGCGCCGGTGCAGTTCGTTGAAGCTTGCGCGGTCGCCGATGCCGATTTGTTGAAGCAGCCGGGATTCCTCGATGGAATCAGCAGTCTGGGTGGTTTGCGGATGATTTGATGCAGTGTTTGTTTTCATATCGTCTATACTTTGTCTCAATTTCTGAAATCTGTCAACACTTTGTCTATGCATCTTTTCAGAGACGAAGATCGTTTTGTTGCGGATGTCTCAATTTTGTCTCAGTTTTTTCCCGAAATGGTGAACCAAGGATTTTCAATCGCCGTTGCGGCCAGAAGGTCCGGATTATCGCAGCACGTTATTCGCGCTTGGGAGAAGCGATATGGGGTGATTAACCCGCTGCGGACCGACACACACAGACGCCTCTATACCGACGAGGACATTGAGCGCCTCCAGCTCTTGCGCCGCGCAACTCAAGCCGGGCACAGCATTGGAAACATCGCCTCGCTACCCGCTGAACTCCTGCGTCCGCTCGCTGCGGAAGCCGCGATTGTCCCTGCTGCGAAATCTCCCGACACCGCCGAGACGCTGCTTGCCGCAGCGCTGGACGCGGTGAAAGCGCTCGATAGCGGAAAGCTGGAGCGGCTCCTTCAGGACGGCATGGTCACGCTCGGGCGAGGTTTGCTCACGCTTCGAGTCATCGTGCCGCTCATCCAGCATGTGGGCACGGAATGGGAGCGCGGAACCATGCGTGTCGCGCACGAGCACTGCGCGACCTCCGTCATCCGGACGCTACTCGGCAGTTTTGTCCACGCGCACTCCCAGACGAGCAACGCGCCGGTCCTCATCGTGACCACCCCGCCGGGCCAACTCCACGAACTCGGCGCGCTCATCGCCGCCGCCGCCGCCAGCGACTGCGGATGGAAGGTCATTTACCTCGGGCCGAGCCTGCCGCCGGAGGAAATCGCGGGTGCATTCCATCAGAGCAAAGCGGACGCTCTCGCCCTCAGCATTATTTACCCGGCTGACGATCCGGGTCTTCCCGCACACCTGCGGACGATTCGCCACCTTTTGCCAAATGCGCCGATTCTTGCCGGCGGAACCGCCGCAGCCGGATATGCCGGCGCGTTGAGCGAGATTAGCGCCACGGTCTGCAACGATATCCCGTCGATCGTTCGCGCGCTCGACGCCGTTCGCAGTTCGCGGGTGGGATAAATGCCGCTGCCTGCTTGACGATCGCGCGTTGCACCCGCAAACCGGAGGCATGACAAAAAATGCAGTTGTTACCGGAGCAGGAAGCGGAGTCGGCCAGGCCACTGCCCTCGCGCTCGTGAAAGCAGGCTGGCGCGTCGCGCTCATCGGACGCCGCGAGAGCGCGCTCGCCGAGACCATCGCACTTGCCGGTGCTGATGGTGCAGAGATGCTCGCCTGCCCGTGCGACATCGGCGACTCCACTGCCGTCGAAGCTGCGGGACGCCGGATTCTCGCCGAGTTTGGAAACGTCGAGGTGCTCGTGAACGCCGCCGGGACGAACGCACCGAAGCGCGCGCTCGAAGTGCTGTCGCTCGCCGACTACCACGACATGATGAACGCCAACCTCAACGGCGCGTACTATTGCGTGCAAGCATTCCTCCCCGGAATGCGCACGCGCGGATGCGGAACGATCGTCAACGTCGTCAGCGACGCCGGAAAACAGGCCTCGCCAAAAGCCGGGCCCGCTTACGTCATGTCGAAATTCGGCCTCGCCGGACTGACCCAAAGCATCAATGCCGAGGAGCGCGGACGCGGCGTCCGGGCCTGCGCGCTTTTCCCCGGCGACATCGACACGCCTCTTCTCAATAAGCGCCCCGTCGTCCCCGATGCCGGCTCCCGCGAAAAAATGATGCGCCCGGAAGACATGGCCGAGTGCGTCCTGCTTTGCATCAACCTTCCATCGCGCGTCATCGTCGAGGAAATGATCGTTCGTCCGCGCTGAGAACAGCGCAGGATTGGTGAATTTCGAACGCCCTCTCTACGCCACGCGCGGCGGCGCGAAGCCTTCGCGATACTGGCGGCTCACGATGGTGCTCGTGGCTTCCGCGCTGTTGGTGAATGCGAGTTTCGATTTGTCCCAGAGCAGTTCCTGCCCCGGGAAACGCGACGCCTTCACGCCTAGTAACGCGGCTTCCGTCATACGCACCGCGTCCTTGAACGGCGTGCGCAGCTCCGTCTTTTTGCCGAGGCAGTTGTCCACCCACGCGTGCCAGTGGTTCAGCTTCGGGAATTCGGGAAGATTGGGCATCTTCAATCCGTCTTCCGCTTTACCGTCGCGCCAGATTTTCAAGCCGCCATCCGCACCGAGGACGAGCGTGCCCTTTTCGCAGACGACCACGGTCATGTTTGCGCCCTTCACGTCCTCGGGAATCCGCATCTGCTCGATCGTCGGATGCTGGTTCGAGTCGTAGTAATGAATCGGGAAGGTTTTGTTGGCGAACTTGTCCGACGACACTTTGTAGGTGACGACGGATTTGCACGGGTTCGTGTGGAAAAACTTGCCGGCGGGTTTTGCGCAATCGGTCTTTACGGAGACGGGTGACATCAGCTCGTCGTAGCTGAAGAAAATCACGTCGAGAATGTGGCAGCCCCAATCGCCGAGGCCGTTGGTGCCGAACTCCCACCACGAACGCCATTTCGTCGGGGCGAGGTGATCGTAATACGGCTGCATCGCGCACGGTCCGAGCCACAGGTTCCAGTCGAGACTCGCCGGGATGGTCGCGTTTTCCTGAAACACTTTTGCGTCGTTAAAATACGCGCTCGAATCCGGGGAGCCGGCCCACGTGTAAGCTTCGATGGCCTTGCCGAGCTGGCCCTGACGCAGGATTTCCACCGCTGCGCGACGTCCGGGAATGACCATGCGTTGATTGCCGAGTTGAGTCACGAGCGCAGGCTTGGCCTTGAGCGCCTGCTCCATCATCGCCAACTCCGCGAGCTGATGCACAATCGGCTTCTGGCCATAGACGTGTTTGTTGTGCGCCATCGCGGTGAGCATGATGGGCGCGTGCGAGTGGTCCGGAACGGACACGATCACCGCGTCGAATTTATCGCCGTGTTTGGCGAAGGCCTCGCGATAATCGGCGCATGTAAATGCGCCCGGATGATCCTTCGCTCCCTGCGCGAGATAGTTGGTGTCCACATCGCAAAGCCCGACAATTTCCGCATTTTCATGCGAAGCGACCTGCTTGCGATCGTGCGCACCGATCGTGCGCACCGATCGTGCCGACGACGCCGATGGACAACACGCGGAGCTTGCCGTTCGGCGAAGCTGCGCGGACTCGCGGAAGGCCGAGGCTCAGGCCTGCGGCGGTTGTGGAAAAAATGAAATGGCGGCGTGTCAGTTTGGTATTCATGGAAGTGATGTTGTGGTGGTCGCCCTTGATGACCGCCGAATGACCCGGAGCAAAGAGATAATTTGCGCGTTCGCGAGCGAAAGCTGTCGATTCTCAGAGTCTCACAATCCCCACGCCTTCACCGAGCGCCCGATCTCCCACATCAGTTTGTCGAGGCTGCCTTCCGTGCGGCCATTGAGCAGCCCGGCCCAGCACATTCCTTTCGCCGTATGCACCATGATTGTCGCCGTCCCCGGCAGACCGCCGGTGTGCCACCAATTCGGCACCTTGTTCACCGCCCAGCCGCGCGCGTAGCCCTCGCTGATGCCATGCGTCGTCATCGTGCGAATTGAGTCCGCATTGAGCACCTTCGGCAACTGCGACGCGAAGCGCACCTAATCTCCCGCCGTCGCGATCCAGCCGCCGCAAACACAGAAGCCTGCCCCACGCGACGGATAAAGTGACGTCGATTCACCAACGCAGATTTGCCAATTGGAAAATCGTTCATTCAGCAGGATGTCATCATCTCGCCACCCGCGCGTAAAGCGTCGGATAAGGCTCGAATGACACGAAGACAATCGCGGGTATGGACAGGTTTGCCTCGGAAAAACAGACACGGTGTTGAGGTAGCACATGGGCAGCCACATCGCGCGAAGCGAAAGCGCGTCCGAGCGTCGGGGTGCGAAAGTAGTCCACGACTTCAGTCGGCGAGACGTCCCCGAGTGTGAGCGGGCAGGAATGCAGGGCGACGTCTCACTGCGCAGCTGTCCCTGCGTCTCTTTTCCGCGGTTTGTCCGACTAAAGTCGCTGACTACTTTCGCCGTCCGCCGCTCGGAGATATCCGAAGGGGGCAAACTTAGTGCCATTCAAGTAAACGGGCGATTGTTTTCCCTGCGCTTCGCAGATAAACCGAAGCGATGTCCACAGAATCTCCGCCTTCCCTCGCACGCCGCCTCTTCCGTTCCTGGGGGGTACGCTACTTACTATTGGCAGTCGTATTTGTTGTCGTCACATATTTCGTCAATGACTGGCGGTGGCAGAAAAAGTGGGCCGCCTACGAGACCGATGCACGCGCTCGCGGAGTGAAGATCTATCTTCCCGAGTATGACCGATCGGGTGAAGTCCCCGATGCTGAGAACTTCGCCGCCACGCCGCTTTGGAAGGAAGTCTTCGCGAAGGATGGAAAAGGACCGCGAGCGACGCGGCTGGTGAAAGCCTCTCAAACCGCTGGGACACAGTCGTCAAAATCCAAACCCGGTTTCCGTCCGCCCCGGAAGAATCTAGCCGTCTGGCGGGCGGGTCTCGCTTTGAATAAGGAAAGCACGAAGTCCGATGCGTCAGTCACCGACGCGGAGGCCGTCCTCCGGGGATTGGAATTCGTGCAGCCGGAACTGGACGAACTCCGCGATGGATTGAAACGCCCTCAATGCGTTTTTCCACAGAATTATACTTCGATTGCGGAGATGCGATATTCTCATTTCTCGGTCCTCCAAGCGGCGCCAAAACTTTTTTCCCTCCGCAGCCTCGCCCGACTGAGTAACGGCGACGGCACCGGAGCGCTCGACGACATTCGAACAATGTTTGAACTCGCGGGGAAACTGGAGTCGGAGCCGACATTGATTGCGGGGCTCGTCGAGTCATCGATGGTTTCCGTGGCACGCCAAACGATTTCCGACGGATTGGATACTGGTCGATGGGCCGACGACCAGTTACGCGAAATCGAAGCGCTCGTCGCGCGCGTGAATCTCATTCAACGGCACATATTTGCGATGCAATCGGAACGGACGTACATCAATTCGGCGCTTGCGAAGTGTATCATGGACGGAACCCGATCCAAAGATGTGCCCCAGGGCTCGATGACGGAATCAAACTGGCTGGTCGAGCGTTACATCTGCGGCAGAAGCTACGTGCGAAGGAATCAAATCTGGATGAACTCCGCGTTCGATGAGGAACTCTCAATGTGGGACCCGGCGAAAGAGCAATGGAACCCCCGCTCACGAAGCTTTTCGGCAAATGAACTGAAGGCATCATGGCGAAAATACAATTTCTTCTACGCAATAATGAGCGGGCCCGTTTACGAAAATGCAGGAAACCGGGCGCTGCAAGATCACGCAAAACTCCGCATGGCGGGACTCGCCTGCGCACTGGAGCGGTATCGCATGGCCCGCGGGACCTACCCGGAAAAACTCGACCTCCTCGTGCCGGGTTTCGTCGCAACGATTCCCCACGACCCGTGCGACGGACAGGCCTTCCGCTATCGCCTCGCACCGGACGGTTACCTGCTCTACTCCGTCGCGACTAACCGCATGGACGACAACGGGGAACTTTCCACTGATGATCCCTTTGCTGACCCAGACTGGCGATGGTGGTCGCCGCTCAAGGAGTAGCCGGATGAAGGAAATTCTTCGCACCCTCGCGGTCACATTATCTGCGAAAAATGCTACAACCCCGTCCGCTCGTAAATCGCGGAGAGCGGCAGCGCGCATTCGATGGCTGGCAGCGAGAGGACGTCGTCTTTTTCGACAAGGACTTCCGATTCCCACTCGCCGGATACGCGGCGATAGACAGTCACGGCGACGCGGAGCTGATCGACGAGGACGTAGGCCTGGAGCGACGGGATTTGCTGGTAGTTGTGTAACTTCTCCACCCGATCGACACGTTCGGTCGCTGGCGACAGCACTTCAAAAATGACGCTCGGGGTCTCGGCATACTGGGAATCGTTCGACCGACCCGAGCAGTCCACAGTGACATCCGGGTAGTAGTAAAACTCGCCCTTCTCCGCGCGCACACGGACGCGGGTGTCTGAGCCGAACGCTTCGCAGGTTTTGCCGCGTAGGAACGCACGGAGCTCGCCAACGATGTTTGTCGCGATGCGGTTATGCGCAGCGCTGCCGCCCGCCATCATGTAAACGACGCCGTCGAGATACTCGTGCCGAGCCGAACCGATTTCCTCGCCGGTGAGGTATTCCGCAGGAGCGATGTAGTTGTCATTGCGAAGCGCTTTGCCCATGGGCCAGAGCGTATCCCAGTTGCGACGAATGGCAAGGCTTCCGGGCGCTCCCGCCATCCAGTTGCACGTCCATACATTCCAACAATCCCGCCCTCCGGGTTCGCCTGCCTTACGGCTTCAGCGACGCTGGCGAAATACTCCGAATCTCCGGCTGCGTGGTCGCGGTCTCGATTGCTTTGATTGCGTCGAGGACTGCGTTTACGCGGCGGTCGTTGAGCTCGCCTTTCGGGTATTCTCCGCGGGCGCACTGATCGTTGAATGCCTGTATGAGCTCCTTCAGTCCGGGGATCGCGCCGCGAGCTGCGGTGCCGTATTTGACGATCTCTTTCATGATCTCGCCGGTCCGGCTTTCACTCCCGTGGCCGCCCTGTGTTTTCGCGAATTCGACTCCGACTTCGATGCCCTCTTTGAACATGAACTTCGTCAGTGCCTTGAATCCGCCCATGCGGATTTCGTTGCTGAACATCGTGTCTGCGGGGCTCGGTATTTTCACCGCAACGAAGATGTCCGGTGCTAGTGCCGTCACGTCTTCGAGCGACAATTTGCGGTCGAAAAAGCCGCGGAGTTTCGCCCGCGCCATACCATCGGCATTGCGGGAGACGACGCGGACTGCGGGATAGAGCAGCTTCGGATCGGCGTCCTTCACGGCATCTGCGAGCGGTCCTTCGAACAACGCCGCGGCCAACTGTCCGTGCGTGAGTTGCACCGGATCGGCCCAGTTCACGGGCTGAAGCGGCTCGGCGGTTTTCACGAGCGCGGCGAGGATGTCCGGGATTCCCGGCTTCGCTGCGCCGCCCAGTTCCTTGATGGCGCGTGCCGCCTTGTAGCGCAGCCACCGGTCTTCGTGGGAGAGCAGCCGGACAAAAGTCGGCAGCGCCTCGACACTCTTGAGGTAGCCGAGCGTCTCGCAGGCACCTTGCGCGGCGTGGACGTCCTTGCCCTCCGCCATGGCGATGAGTTGCGGGACGATGGTTTTTGCCTCGGGGCGCTCCGCCAGTTCATCGGCTGCCCAACCGCGCACGATCGGCGACCAGTCGCCAAATGCGGCCACGAGTTCCTTCGGGGTCATCTTTTCGCGGTCGGTATCGAAGCGGCCTGACGCAATCGCCGCCGCCACTTGCTCCTTGGTCAGCCAGCTCGCGGGAGCGGAGTCCTTGCCGGTGATGCAGAGCTTTTTCAGCGGCATCGAATACGTGAGCACGTAAGTCGCAGTAGGGCTCAGGCCGTAGTAGCCGCTCTTGCCGAAGTAGGTGTTGTCGTCCGTCTTGCCCGCGCCGTATTGCTCGCCGCCGTCGTAGGTGAACGAGCCGTCGCTGCGCCGCACGAGATCGAGATGCCACGATGCCTCCTTCACAAACGCCGCCGTCGCCGCAGGGCCGCCGACATTGGCCCCGAGCGCGCTCCACAGGTAGCTGAATCCCTGGCCGGTGTGTCCGCATTCGCGGCTGCGATAGCCGGCGGTCGCCATCTTCGCGAAGAACTGCGCCTCCTTCACCTTGTTGCCTTGCAGCGCGAACAACACAGCGGACATGGACACCTTGCCGTTGTTTTCGTGATACGGCCACGGCTCGTGTTCGCCGTAGGGGATGGAGCCCTTGTCCACGAAGTATCCGAAAAAGCCCGCAGCTCTCGCGATGGCACCATCCACCTCTGGGTCCTTCACTCCGCATTTCTTGCCCAGCACAATGGCGAGATTCCCGATCAGCCCCGCTTCATTCACCGGTCCGTAGGGCGGGATGGAGCCGTGGAGTTTCCCGTCCGGCGTGAGCTTCGAAATGCCGTGGCCGAACGTCCCATACATGCTCTGTCCCTTCGCCAGCGAGAGCGTGTATTCGTTGATGGCGTGCAGCACTTCCTTGTCGCCGGTGACGAGGAAATACTCGCTCAGGAAAAGCCCCCGGTAGCCCCAATCCCACACCACCATCCCGTCCTTCAGCTCCAGCTTCAGCGAAGTCGGGCCGAGCTTCCGCGCGAACTCCTGCAACTTCGGCAGATACTCCGCATTCCCCGTCGCCAGCAGCGCCAGGCCGTTGATTGCGCCCATCAGGTCCTGCTTCAGCGGCTCTTTGTCGAGCGCCTTGCACGCCTCCTCAAAGATGAGCTTCGACTTCGGGCAATTGTATGGAGCCGTCGCGCTGTATGCGCCGAGCACCCGCATCTTGAGCTGCACTTCCTCCGCCTTCCCGCCGCGCCAGAGCGACAGTTTCAGCACGCCCGTTTTCTCCGCATCCTGAATCGCCATCGCGAGGCTCTTCCGCGCGTCGTCGCTAAAAGGTTTGCCGCCCGCGCCAAGGATCACGTCGTCCACTTTTACGACTCCATCGGCCGGCGATTGCGCGCCCACATGCGTCACCAAAATCTGGCGGCTCGCCTGCGTCGTGCGACCTTGCAGGCTGTCGATGTAACTCGCCGGCTTCGTATAAATCCACCCCCGCAGCCCCGTCGCGCCGAGATTGTAAGTGAGCTTGCGATCCACCGCCTGGTCCTTCGTCAGGTCCGGCGGCGTCTTGGGCGGTTCGGCGGCAAACGCGCAGATCGGCCCCGACAAGATCGAGAGCGCAGCCATGGTACTGAGTAGGATAGTGGGTTTCATTCGAATGATGGGTTCGGATGGTGGGGATTCTCTTTAAAAACGCAAGCGACGCGTTAGAACAACACCAACCTTACAGTCTAGCCCCCGGACCCCGACGCCCACTCCGTAGGCGAACTCAACCGTGTGCAGGCGATTTCCTGCACCATGTGTAGGTAAATAGCTCATGCGAGGATGGTTGCTGTAGATGTAGAATCGCAAAAAGCGCCTCCGAAGCTCGTAAAAACCGGGGTGGACCTCTGAAAAACGGAGGTCCACCTCGCTAGACCGAGGTCCACCTCGGAAAAACCGAGGTCCACCTCGGTAAAAACGACATCTACATCGTTAAACAGAGGTCAACCTCGGAAAAGTCGATGTCAATCTCGGAAAAGTCGATGTCAACCTCGGAAAAGTTGAGGTCAACCTCGGAAAAACCGATGTCAACTTCGGAAAACCCGAGGTTCACCTCAAGACGACCGAAGTCCGGCCCGAATCGAAAAACCTGAAGATCCATTTTATGCCATTCGACCCAACCAAACCCGCAAACAACTCCGACCTTTCCTCGAGTCTAAAATAATCAGTCTGTCCCCGCCGTTCCGCCTCTTCATCCGTGGGGCACCCACTACAGTCTAATAAAATAATAATAAAATAATCAGTCTGTCCCCGCCGTTCCGCCTCTTCATCCGTGGGGCACCCACTACAACCGGATGCCGAGTCTGATGTAAGCGGAGCGGATTTGCTTCATCAATTCTGCGTCGCTTCGGCCGTCGAGGAGGATATCGAGAATCTTCTTGTGGTAGTCTGGAGCCGTCGGTCGGCTATAGTTTCCACCATCGGCTTTGCGCATCGCATCGACCTCGCGGAAGAACTTGATAAACCGCTGGCCGTCGCCGTTTCCGTCGATATGCATAAAGTAATACACGAGCAGATAGCTCGTGAAATACATGCGGCGCGAGAGCGTAGGGTCTTGGGCCAGCGTGTAGCCCCACTCCTCGTTTGTAATCAGGAAAAGCTTATCGAGCGGATATGGCTCGGGCATCCCGCCGACCGCGCGCTTTTTCAAAAACTCGGTGTAATCCTTGAGCCCGCCTTTCGCGCCGGAGACTTTGAATCGACCGGTTTTGAGTGGCAGATTCTCCGTGTATTCCGCAGTGCCTTCCACGACCCAGTTTGGCAAATACGGCAGCCAGAAGTGCATCATCTGATGCGTGAGTTCGTGAACGAGGGTGTCGGCCTTGAAGTCCGAATCCTTCGTATAGCCCTTACCAAACTCCTTAAGCCCAATGCTTTCGAACGGCGCATAGAATGTCTCGTCGCGGGATTTATAGACCCCGCCGCTGTTCGGGGCGCCGCCCGCTTTCATGTATTCTTCCCTGTTCTTGAGCAACTTTGCCTTGAACAAGTTCCCGGATGGAGGGCGCGGATCGATACCCCAAGGAAGCTGTCTCAGCAGTTCATAAGTCGCCTCAAACGTGCGGCTGACTTCGCGCAAGAGGTTGATGCTGAATTTCCCTTGGGAATCAAATTCAAAGTGTTCGGTGCGATAAACGAATTTCTGCTCCTTTTCGTTCTCCGTAACGATCTCCGCTTTAATCTTTGTCGTATCGACCGCGACCATATCAGGCATCGTGAACTTAATCGGCTGCTTCTTCAGCCAGTCGGCGAGATACTGTTGATCCGCCGCGCCGAGCTGAGTTAGTGCCGCTTTTGACTGCTGCCCATTCGCCATTTTGAACACAGCGGTAGTTCCATCGAATACAAGAAGCGATGCCGTGAATTGCACGCCGCTAGCGCCGGTCCACGCACGAGGCGGGTCCACTTTCGGAAGCTGTGCGTTGCAGGGAAGGAGAGAGACGAGGGCTACGAGGAAAATGGAGAGGCGCATAAATAGAAGTCAGCTTGAGGTTTTTGCCGTAGCGAAGAATCGGGTCAATATATTTCCATCGAGCGTTCGAGCTTTCCTTCGCAATAGTACAGTCAGTCAGGCACGTTATCCGGGCGGTAGCTCGACATTGGAATGTCGAGCTGCGTCTGGCCAGAAAGCGGATGGTTTCCGCCAATTTCCGGACAGACGGTCTGCTCCTCTGGTGTCAGGATTCCGGCATGAAAAAGAAGACCACAGCACCCGCCAAAGCAACCCGCAAAAAAGGACCGGACCGCAACGAGGACGCAACGAAGCAAAAGTCGCTGGATAAGAACTTCAAGCAGTCGCGCGACATCCACGAGGATCGCGGCACGGTCCAAAGAAAGACCGGCACCGCAACGCGAACTACGCGCTAGCCGCGAAAGGCGGGCGTAAACATATCGACGCTCAAGCTGCCCGTTTCGAGTCGTGAGGCTTCGCCGATGGACACGAGCCGCGATGGGATTCGTGTGCTACTTTCCTGTCGCCCGCACCGATGGCTTGCACACTTCGTTGGCGGCTGCTTTCCTCACCGAAATTCATGAGCAACGACGCATTCAAAACACTCCGCACTTTCGACATCGGCAACGGCAAACAGGGCTCTTATTATAGCCTGCCAGCTTTGGAGAAATCGGGTGTGGGGCCGATTTCCAAGCTGCCGATTTCGATCCGCATCGTGCTGGAATCGGTGCTGCGCAATTGCGACGGCAAGCGCGTTCGCGAGGAGGATGTGAAGCTGCTCGCAAACTGGAATGCAAAGGCTCCGGCGCAGGTGGAGATTCCGTTCGTCGTGGCGCGTGTGGTGTTGCAGGATTTTACCGGCGTGCCGCTGCTGGTGGACTTGGCGGCGATGCGCTCGACGGTTTCGCGGCTCGGTCGCGACCCGAAGATGATCGAGCCGCTCGTGCCGGTGGACCTCGTCGTTGACCACTCGGTGCAGGTGGACTTTTTCGGCAGCGGCGATGCGCTGCAAAAGAACCTCGACCTTGAATTTAAGCGCAACCGCGAGCGCTATGAGTTGCTGAAGTGGGGTCAGCAGGCGTTTCAGACGTTCGGCGTGGTGCCTCCGGGAATCGGCATCGTGCATCAGGTCAACCTCGAATACCTCGCGAAGGGCGTGCTTTCGAGCGGCGATGTTTTTTACCCCGATACGCTCGTGGGAACGGACTCGCACACGACGATGATCAATGGTCTCGGCGTGGTCGGCTGGGGCGTCGGCGGAATCGAAGCGGAAGCGGGAATGCTCGGTCAGCCGGTCTATTTCCTCACGCCGGAAGTCGTAGGCGTAAACCTCACGGGCGCTGTCGCGGAAGGCGTGACGGCGACGGACGTGGTGCTGCACATCACGCAGATGCTGCGCAAGGCGAAGGTCGTTGGGAAGTTCGTGGAATTCTACGGCCCCGGTGCAAAAGCGCTCGCCGTGGTGGACCGCGCGACGATTGCGAACATGGCACCCGAATACGGCGCGACGATGGGCTTTTTCCCGATCGACGAAGAGACCGTCGCGTATCTGCGTGGCACGGGCCGCACCGAGGAGCAATGCTCGGCGTTCGAGAACTACTACAAGGCGCAGGGCTTGTGGGGCGTCCCGACGAAGGGCGAGCTGACTTACAGCGTGGAGCTGGAGCTCGACCTCTCGACCGTCGTCCCCGGCGTCGCTGGTCCAAAACGCCCGCAGGATCGCATCAATCTCAACGCTCTCGGCAGCACATTTACGGACCTTTTTTCCAAAGCAGTCGCGGATGGCGGCTACGGCAAACCAGCCGCAGACCTCGCTGGAAAAAGCGTCGCACTTTCGCTCACGGGCGAGAACCCGACGCAGGTCGGTGATGTGTCGATTCGCAATGGCAGCGTGCTCATCGCGGCGATCACTTCTTGCACCAACACCAGCAATCCGAGCGTGATGCTCGGCGCGGGATTGCTCGCGAAAAAAGCAGTGGAACTCGGGCTGAAAGTGAACCCCGCCGTGAAGTCCTCGCTCGGACCCGGCTCGCGCGTGGTGACGGATTATTTGAACAAGACCGGCCTCGGCCAGTATCTCGACCAGCTCGGATTCCAGACCGTCGGCTACGGCTGCACGACTTGCATCGGCAACAGCGGACCGCTTCATCCCGACATCGAAAAGGCGGTCACCGAGAATGATCTCGTCGCCGCATCGGTGCTCTCCGGCAACCGCAATTTCGAGGCGCGCGTGCATCAAAACATCAAGGCAAACTTCCTCATGTCGCCGCCGCTCGTCGTCGCATTCGCGCTCGCCGGACGCGTGGATATCGACTTGAGCAGCGAGCCAATCGGCAACGGAACGAACGGCCCTGTTTATCTCCGCGACATCTGGCCTTCACAGGCAGAGGTTCGCGAGGTGATGAGCACTGCGCTTTCGCCGGAAGTTTTCCGCAAGCTCTACACCGACTTTGCGACGCTGAACCCGAAGTGGAACGAAATCCCCGGCACCGTCGGCGACGTCTTCGAATGGAACAAAGCGAGCACTTACGTGCAGGAGCCGCCGTTCTTCACCGGCTTCGGTATGTCGGCTGGAACCATCGGCGAAATCAAAGGCGCGCGCCCGCTCGGCATCTTCGGCGACAGCGTGACGACCGACCACATTTCGCCCGCAGGCGCGATCAAGAAAGCCTCGCCCGCAGGCAAATTCCTCACGGAAGCCGGCGTCGCATTTGAGGACTTCAACAGCTACGGCAGCCGCCGCGGCAACGACCGCATCATGACGCGCGGAACATTCGCAAACGTGCGCATCAAAAACCTCATGTGCCCCGGCACCGAAGGCGGCGTGACGAAATGCTTCGCGCAAAAAGCGTGCGGCTGCGAACCCGGCACAGTCGTCCCGATTTACGACGCCGCAATGTCCTACCAACAAGAAGGCACGCCGCTGATGATTTTCGCCGGACAAGAATACGGCACCGGCAGCTCCCGCGACTGGGCCGCAAAAGGCACCGCGCTGCTCGGCGTGAAAGCAGTCGTCGCCCAAAGCTTCGAGCGCATCCACCGCAGCAACCTCTGCGGCATGGGCGTCATCCCATTCCAATTCCCCGAAGGCATGACCGCGCAAACGCTGAAACTCGACGGCACAGAAACCTTCGACCTGCTCGGCCTCAGCGACGACATCAAGCCCATGAGCGACGCCACGCTAGTCATCCACCGCGCCAACGGCACGGAAGAACGCGTGACTCTCAAGAGCCGAATCGACACCGCCATCGAGGTAGAATACGTCCGCCACGGCGGCATCCTGCCGTATGTGCTGCGGCAGTTGCTGGGGGCGTGATCCTCGCTTCTTCCTCAACAATCTTTTCCGACCTTCTGCTACGTCTCGCGGCGCTCGGCGGCGGTTATTTCGTTGGGATTTGGGTTGGCGTCATATTCCACGAGCTGGGGCATGTGATCGGTTCTATGCTTACCCGAATGCGGGTATTCCACGTTTCTTTCGGAGGAAAGAACCGAGTAAAGTGGAGGCTTGGAAGAACTAACATCTCGTTAGATTGGCACCCGCTTCCAGGATTCGTGAGTTCGTATCCCTCGACGCTCAGTTTCTACCGATTTCGGATGTTGATCTGTGTTCTCGCTGGTCCCGTCGCCACCTTCATTTACGAAGCGTTGCTGATCTGGTGGATGTTCTACGCCGACATCCCGCAGAGTCCTACCGAGGCAGCCATCTTGCGCGGTTTTCTCTACGCCAACTCGGTACTCACAATTTCGGTGATGATTCCTGGGATGGTGAAAATCCCTGCCGGCGAAATCGCAAGCGATGCCCTTCAAACGTGGCATCTGCTAACCAAGCCTCTTCCTAGTCCAGAAACTCACCAACTCACCTTTCGGACATTGGAGAAGCTTTACCGAATAGGAAGTTATTATGATGTCAGCCGTGGACGAGCGAAAGCACCGAAGCACGGCAGAACTCCACTCGAAAACCTTCCGCTGCAGGAGCAAGGACTCTGCCTCAGTATGCTGCTGACTCTTGAAGAATGGGCCCAGATTAGAGAGATTTCCGAACGCATATTGGCAGACGCGACTATTCCTCGGGATGCCCCAATTCGCTGCCAAGCAAGCGATTCATACGCATCATCTTCGCTTTACGAGCCAGACGCGGTGACTGCTCTTCGCGCGGTCGAAATTCTGGAGGCATCAATCAAAGATTTCCCAGAATCCGTGACGCTGAAAGGCACACTGGGTGGCCTGCTATTTGAGATGGGGCGGATCGACGAAGCCGAGCAGACGCTGAACGAAGTCATCGCCAACAGCACGGCAGCAATCGACCAAGGAATCAGTTCCGCCTACCTCGCCAGAATTGCGCAGAGCCGAGGACTTGATGAAAAAGCGCGAGAGTATGCCGATGCGGCGAAGAAGCACTCGGGAGAAATGCCTGTGGTAAAGCGCATCCTCGCCGAGCTGCGCTAGTTTTAGCGCAAAAACGCCGCTGCACCGCCCGCTTGACCCTTCGCGTTGTATCGGCGAGTTTCCGCGCATGGAGACAACCGTTCAATATGCCGAGACACACCTCGCCCAATTGCTCATTCGCGTGGAGCGCGGCGAGGAAGTCATCCTTCGCAACGGAGCCGAGGCTGTCGCTCGCATCGTGCCATTTCCAAACGCGCCGAAACGCCCCCGCCCGCAAGTCGTCGAACTTACCTCAGCCCCTGTCAAATGGGACGACGCCTCGTTTGCCCCGCTGGATGAAGCAGGCATGAAAAACCTACACCTCGTCTCATCCGACGGCGAATTCCCGGCCTACGGGATTCCGTTGGTTTGGTGAGAGGTCAGGCTGTCGGCGGCTCTGCGGCTTCACTTTCTTCGGGCGACCGCGCTTTTTCTTTGGGCGATTATAGGTTGTGGGGATGGCCTGCAGCATCTCGCCTTCCACTGAATCCACCGGGAAAATCGCCGTCGCCGCCGCGTACCATGCTTGCACTAAATCCTCCACCTCCAACGCCAGCACCCGCAGCCGCCCCGCGCCTCGGCGCATCTTAGTAAATGGCGGTGACAGACTGACAGTCACGGATATTCACGCGGCCACCCGCGCCCCGAACTCGAAGGCTCATCCAAAGGTCTCCCCGTTGCGCTCTTGCCGCTCTCGCTGAGGTGTGGCACTCTCGGCGCATGACTTCCATTTCCATTCGCGAGTTGCACGAGAACACCGACCTGTGGGTGCGCAAGGCCACGGAACAGGAGCCGATTGTCGTCACCGATGAAGGGCATGCGGTGGCGAAGATCACCCGGATTCCTACGGCGAAGACGGGAAATCCATTTCTGAATCGGAAGTTGCTGCCGGGATTTGCGGAGCTTCAGGCGCGGATGACGGGTGGTACGGATAGCGCACAAATTATTTCCGAGATGCGCGACGGACGATGAACTATTTCGACGCTTGCTACATTGCGAAGTTTTACCTCGCGGAGCCAGACAGTCCGAATGTGATCGCGTTTGCGCAGGCTCAGCCCTCGGTGTGTTGTTTGCTGATGGGCAAGGCGGAGGTCGTTTCGGTGTTTCACCGGAAGTTCCGAGAGGGCGCGGTGGATGCGATGGGGTTTGCGTTGTTGTGCGATCAGTTCGAGGCGGATTGTGCGAGCGGGCTGTGGCTGTGGTTCGGAGCGGAAGATGCGCTCATTGATTCGGTGACGCGTCGAATTCGCGCGTTGTCTCCAGCTACTTTCCTGCGAGCAGCGGATGCATTTCACCTTACATGTGCGGCGGAAAAAGGATGCTCGGTGATTTATACGAGTGATCGTCACATGTCGGCGGCGGCTCCGGCGTTTGGACTGCAAGCGGTGAGGCTGTGACAGCGAGATTCTCCAGGGCGACGAATGAGTCCGTTCACCAAGTTTCCGAACGCACTTTGGGCTCTGATTCTTTCGAAACTCGATTGGGCGAAAGAGTCTTTGTCCGACCGCCAGTTATCCGATGTGCAAAACCTGATTGCGACCGGATGCGATACCGATTATCTACGGGAATGGTCTGCCAAATTGAACCTGACAGATATGCTGACACGGGTTTTTCCGTGAAGGACACGCCGCCGGAAATCAACGCGATGCTTTTCGCTGCGATGATGGCGCGGACGCCCGAGGAACGCTGCTTGATGGGCTTCGACATGCTCGCAACGGCCCGTGCGATGGTGTGGGCGTCGATTCCGGCTGATATGCCGGAGAACCGCCGCCGGAAGGAGTTTTGCGACCGCTTTTATGGCCCCGGAATTTGGGAGTCAGTGGGTGCGCCGACGGTGAAGTGAGAGCGGAATCCAAATTTGGCTTGTGGTTCCCGGCGCTCGGTATTCACCGTCTCCGCATGAAGCTCACCGGACTGGCTGCCTGCTGTTTTCTCTCTATCGCTGCGTTGGCGCGGGCGGCGGATAATCCGTTGGAGAAGCTCGATTGGGAGGGGCTCATCGAGGATACGGAGACTGCGCCGTTCAAAGTTCACCCGAAGACCATGACCGAGCTCGATGTGGACCGGCAGCAGCTTTCGTGGATTCGGAACCACGGACTGGACGCGGAATTTGAGGCGGTGAAGGGCACCCCGGCGGAGAAAGAGCGGACGGATTTGCTTCAGTTTCTCGGCGCGTATTTTGCGGATGTGCTTCGCTACGGCATCCCGGCCGAGGCGGTGGATAGGTCGCGCGAGGTCGTGAATGGCAAGGAGCGCAGGCCGATGACGGATTTTCTTTGCGGGCTGTTGCTGTTCAATTTGAGCTACAACGATGGCGTGAAAGCGTTTCGCCTCGCGCTGGCAGAGGACGCGGCACCCCGTCTCGATCCGATGTTCCGGATTATGGCGCTGGGGAATTTGGTGAAGCATTGCGAAAACCTCGACCGGGCAAATCTCGCGAAAACCGAGAAGCAATACTTCGACGAGCTCACGGCGTATTTGCAGACCGAACTGCCCGAGCGCGACGTGGTGTGGACGGTGGAGCTGTGCGAGACGGATTCCCTTATGTCTGTCCGGAAGACGCGGGAGCGAAAGCACATCGAAATTTTCACCGCATCGAAACTCCCGGAGTGGGCGCGGCTCACGCTCGCCGGGTCAACGCACTACCAGCGGGCGTGGCGGGCGGGTGGAAACGGCATGGGCACTCCCGAGAAGGACGGCGCGGAAAAGATGCGCACAAACATGGCGGACGCTCGCACCAAGCTCACCCGCGCTTGGGAGCTGAAACCCGAGGTGCCAAACGCCGCGATCCGGATGCTCCGCGTGGCGGGCGTGGGCGGGCTGAAAGAGGGCGAAACTCTGCGTCTGTGGCTGGATCGCGCGACGGCAAGCGTGATGGATTCCCACTATGCGTTCACGGTGTTTTTCGATGTGAGCCGTCCGTATTGGAGCGGCAGTTTCGCGGACATTCTAGCGTTTGGGAAAGTGTGCGCGGAGACGGGCCGTTTCGACTCGGACCTCCCGACTTTTTTCAACGACGCCGTCCACCGCATCGCCGCCGATGTCCCCGACTACAGGCAGCTCTACCAAAATCCCGAAATCTCAAAACTCATGCTCGATACCCGGCGAAAACGGGCTGCGGCCGCCGCCGGAACGCCCCGGGAGATGCGACACTACACGATGCTCTTTTTCGAATCGTGGCTGGCTGGTGATTACGACAGTGCAATCGACGCTCTCGCGAAAACGCATCGCAACAATATGTACTGCATCTCCGGTGACACGAACCAGATTTCGGGCAAGGTCGTGCTCTCGTTTCCGATCATTTTCCGCGACACGCTTTGCCGCGCCAGTGCGAACCGGAGCGAATACGAGAAAGGAATCGCGGCATTTGAAAAGGGAAACTACGCCGAGGCGCAGGCGATGTTTGAGGCTGCGAAGAAATCCGGCACGGTGTTGACCACGCAGCTCCTCGATGCGGAGGTCGCTCTCTCAAAATTTCAGCAACAATATGCGAAGGGCGACTGGACGGCGCTGCCGCTGAACGAGCACTATTGCTGGCTGGAGCACGAAGGCTCCGTGCGACTTCGGAAGAGCGCAGCGCGACTCCGATTTGAGAGCAACTGGGTATTTGGTAAAACGCTCTTTCGCGGCGTCCTTGGGAAGAGCTTCGAGATTCGCGGGAACCTCGCGCACAGTTGGGGAGATGTGGCTGCGGGCCTTGGGATTTATAATGGGCATTCCCCCTCCGGCACGGGCCGGACCGATGCGTTTTGGTGGACTGTGCGCGTGGACCACGCGGAACGAGACGACATTTCCAATGCTCAATTCGCGCCGAAGTGGGACATGGAGCGCGACAAGTCGAAAATCCTCCGCATAAAAACCAAGGACGGCGTGCCGTTTGTCTATCGCTGCGAGGGCGGAAAAATCAGCTTCACTATCGATGGCAAGGATGCTTTCGGAGTTGCCCGGATTGACGCCGATGCTCCGGCCGGAGCGTGTGCGTTTGGGTTCGGCGTCCTCGGTCAGGGAAAAGGTTCATGGGCGGATGTCTGGAACTTGGAAGCACGCCGCCTCGGACCGTAGGGAACGAGGTAAAAACGCTCGGCGGTGCGAGACTCACCCGACGCGCACTTTTAGCCTGACGAATTATCGTGCGAGCCCAGCGGTGGGCCGGGTCAGCCCCGTGGTGGGCCGTGTCAGCCCCGTGGGGGGCCGTGTCAGCCCCGTGGTGGGCCGGGTCAGCCCAGCACGGGGATGGGTCATCCCCGCATGAGGTTATTGGTTTTGACCGCAGGGATGGACGATCCCAGCACGGGGATGGGGCATCCCTGCGCGGGGATCGTTCATCCCCGCGCGGGGATCAGTCATCCCCGCATGGGAAAGTGACCACCTCGTGCGGGGATGGGTCATCCCTGCACAGGGATCATCCACCCCTGCGCGGGGATCATTCATCCCCGCACGGGGATGGACCATCCCAGCGCTGGTTGTGGGCGGCTCTACAGAGAAGAGGGTTGTTTTCACGTGCCGCCAGCCCAGCCATTCGAAGCAATTTGCCGCTCCTTTACGCGTATTTCCCAGTGAGACGTCGCGCCGGTGGTCCTATGGGCCGATGATTAACGCATTCGGCAACGCCGCCTTCAGCGCCGCGACGCTATCCTTCGTCAGCCCCTTACATCGCTTGAGATCAACCGATTCCAGAGCAGGGAGGTTCATGAGCCCGTCCACGTTCGTCAGCCCGGTGCAGTCGCTGAGGTCAACCTCTTCTAGAGCGAGGAGGTTTATGAGTGCTCCCAGATTCGTGAGCCCCGTGCAGCGGCTGAGATTGACGTAACGCAGAGCGGGGAGATTCTTGAGCGCGTCCACATTCGTCAGCCTAGTGCAGCCAGTGAGGCCGACAACTTCCAGAGCGGAGAGGTTCGTGAGCCCGTCCACATTCGTGAGCCACGTGCAGCCGTCGAGCCCGACCGCTTGCAGTCGGTCAAGTGGTTTGAGCGCGGAGAGGTCGCGCAGCGCGTGGGCGTTGTCGATATACAGCTCCTTCGGATTCAGCCGATGGACGATGGCGAGGTGTTGCTCAAACTCTCCGCTCGTCGGGACGTAAATGCGTGTCACGCCATCCAACCACGTCTCTTTCTCGAAAGCCGCCTTCCAGTTCTTCCGAATCGTTTCGACCGGGTCGGTGTAAAACACCTCCCACCCCAGCGCCCGTGCCTCCGCGAGCGCGGAGCGAAATGCGTAAGCCCGCCAGCCGCCCCACCCAAACACGGCGACGATGAAGACGATGAGCCAGCGGTTGAGGTGCCAGTTGCGGCGCGGCGGTGAGGTGGTGGTCATTTTACTTTCTGGATTGGAGGTAGGCGAGGAGGTCGGCGAGTTCTTGGGGGGTGAGGATGGTGTCGAGGCCGGGGGGCATGAGGGAGGCGGGGGCTTCGGTGAGGGTGGCGACTTGGGCGAGGGGGATGCGGACTTCGGTGGTGGCGGCGGTGGCGAGGGTGAGCTCGGTGGCGGTTTGGTTTTTTAGGATGCCGAAGTGTTCGGTGCCGCTGTGCTCTTTTATTATGACGGGCTCGTAGCTGCGCACGTAGCTGGCGCCGGGGTAGGCGATGGCTTCGAGGAGGTCGCGGGCGGTGCGGATGCTGCCGATGGCGGTGAGGTCGGGGCCGAGGGTGCCGCCGTCGCGGGCGATGGCGTGGCAGGTGTGGCATTGGGCTTTGGCGCTGCGGAAGACTTCGGCGCCGCGCTTGGGGTCGCCGTCTTTGGTGAGGAGGAGGAGTTGGTCGATGCGGGCGGTTTGTTGTTTGAGGGTGTCGGGGTGGGGCCGGGCGGCGGGGGCGATGAGGGGGAGGGCTTGGGACATGGCGGGTTTCGGCGTGGCGAGCATGGCGCGGACGGTGTCGGCGAGTTTGGTGGTGCCGTCGGGGGCCTGGCCGATTTCGTAGAGGGCGTAGGCTTTGGTGTGGAATTCGAAGCGGTCGCCGGGGTCGCCGCTGGTGAGGGCGGGGATGTCGGTTTTGTCGCCGATGCGGCCGAGGGCTTCGGCGGCGGCGCGGCGGGTGTGGGCGTGGGGGCTTTGGAGGAGTGGGAGTAGGGCGGGGCGGGCGGCGCGGTCGCGGAAGAGGGCGGCTCCGTGGGCGGCGAGGGTTTGGGTGGCGGGGTCGGTGAATGCGGCGCGGATGGCGGGGCGGTCGTCGGCGCGGATGTGGGCCCAGAGGGCGTCGAGCTTGGGGGCGGCGTGGGTGTTGGGGGGAAGTGGTGCATTTTTCCGGATGCGGTAGATGGCGCCGAGGACTTCGGGTTTGAGGTCTTTGGAGGTAGGGCAACAGAGCTTGTACCAGCCGCCTGTGTCGGCGATGAGGATGGAGCCGTCGGGGCTTTCGAGGACGTCGGTGGGGTGGAAGTCGGTCTGGTCGCTGACGAGGAAGTCGCGGTCTTCGGTGCGGTAGGTTGCGCCGTCGGGGATGAGCCGGTGTGCGGAGACGGTGCGTTTGTTGAATTGGGTGCAGAGGAGCTGGCCGTGCATTCCGAGGGTGTCGGTGTGGAGGATTTCGAGGCCGCTGGGGGCGGCGGCGCCGAGGTGGGTCATGATGGGCATGAGGTCGCCGGTGCGGGGGTGGCCTTCGAGGACGCCGTGTTCTTTTCCCCAGACGCCGCCGTGGACTGCGTGGAGGATGCCGTCGCGCTGGCCGCCGCCGGGGTTTACGAAAAAGGTGCCGCAGATGAAGCGGTCGCCGGTGGGGGAGAAGACGAGTTCGACGGGGTTGTCCATGCCGCCGGTGATGACGACTTCGAGGCCGGTGCCGTCGGGCCGGGCGCGGAAGAGGTGGGAGGCGCGGGTGACGAAGTCGCGTCCGTCGGCGAGGCGGTGGCGCTGTTCGGCGAATGCGCCTTTGCACCAGTATATATAGCCGTCGGGGCCGGCGTAGGGGCCGTGGAGATCGTTGGCGCAGCCGGTGAGGGTTTTGCCGTCGAACCAGACTTCGCGTTTGTCGGCGGTGCCGTCGGCGTTTGTGTCGGTGAGCTTCCAGATGACGGGCGGGGCGGCGACGTAGAGGGAGCCGTCGAGCCACATGCAGCCTTCGGGGAATGCGAGTTTGTCGGCGAAGACGGTGCTTTTGTCGAAGGTGCCGTCGCTGTCGGAATCGGTGAGGCGCATGACGCGGTGGGTGGGATTTTTGACTTGTTCCTCGGGCTTTTCGTTGGAGCCGGAGCTGTCGGTGACGTAGAGCGCGCCGGTGGCGTCGAGGGCGAGGTTGATGGGCCGATCGACGAGCGGTGCGGCGGCGACGCGCTCGACGGTGAAGCCGTCGGGGACGGTGAAGGTGTGCGGCTCGATCTTGAATTCGGCGGCGGCTGCGACGGTGGCGAGTGTGGCTGCGAGGAATAGGATGCGCATGGTCTGATTGGTTCGCCGCTTTGGATCTCAGGGCACCGCCCGAATGTCGATTCGCTAAATCTTCGCGCCGCTGACGGTGACGGCGAGCCCGGCTTCGACACACGCGTCGGTGCCGCCCTCGACGACGCAGATATTTGTGATGCCTTTTGCGCGGAATTTCTCCGCAGCCTTGCCGGCCCGCCTGCCGCTCTTGCAGAGGATGTAGATGGTATGGTCCGGCTCTACGCCGAGGGCCGCGAGGACTTTCTCCGGCTGAAGATCATCCAGAGGAAAGAGCCGTGCGCTTTCGACATGGACGGCGGCAAACTCGGAAGGGTTGCGGACGTCGATGACGTGGGGAGCGCGGTTGTTCTTGAGCAGGTGGTCTAAATCGGACGCGGAGATATTCGAAGTCATGGCAGATGTTTGCAGGGCCGAGGGGAGGGGGGAATCGTAAAACTTCGCTTGAATTGCGCTGCGCAGCGGGCGCAGGGATTAATTCGCTGTGAGGTTAATTTGTTGTGACATCGGGTTGGCGAAATGTTTCTTCGCTAGTATAGTCGCGTGCATGGTAGCACTAAGACTAAGTCCAAACTGATCAACCACCCATGAACATCCTGCTCATCGAAGACGAAAAGAAAATCGCGCAATTCGTAACCAAAGCTCTCACGGAGGCCGGGCACATGGTCGTGTCCATTCTTCGCGGCGACGAGGGACTTGTTTCCGCGACCACCGAGCCTCACGACATCATCATCCTCGACCTCGCGCTGCCGGGAGTGGATGGCATCGAAATTCTCCGGGCCGTCCGGCAGAAAAGTATCTCTACGCCGGTGCTCATCCTCACGGCGCGCGGGAGCAAGGAGGACCGTATCCACGGTCTGGACGAGGGCGCCGACGATTACCTGCCGAAGCCGTTTGCGATGGAGGAGCTTCTGGCCCGGGTGAATGCGCTGACACGACGCAAGGGAGTCGATCGATCACCAATTCTCCGAATTGCGGACCTTGTTTTGAATGAGACGACGCGGGACGTCATCCGCAACGGAATCAAGCTCTACCTTTCCGTCCGCGAGTACGGTCTTCTGAATTTTCTGATGCACAATCCGGGGCGCGCATTCACGCGCACGGAGCTTTGCGAGCATGTGTGGAAGAGCGCTCTGGATGATGAGACGAACGCGGTGGATGTGTATATCCAGCGACTGCGGAGGAAGGTGGATGAGGACTTCCCTGTGAAGCTGATTCACACGGTTCGCAGCGTGGGATACATGATCCAGGAGAGTCCGGTGGAAGCTGTCGTCGAAACTGCGGCATGAGGCTTCAGCGGTTGCGGTGGCGCTATTGGCCGCTTCGGGCGAAGATCGCTCTGGCCTGTGCGCTGGTTTCCGGCGGAACGATTGCGGTCGGGCTTGCCGGCATGTATTTTTTCCTCCATGTCGAATTGCTGGATACCGTGCACCAGCGGATGGACCGGGACGGCAGGGAGGCCCTTTGGGAGCTGGACCGCACAGCACTGCGCAAGTCGGACGGTGGTCTCATTATCACGGCCGAGATGCTTCCGGACTCGATGACGAATCGATTGATGGAGGTTTTCGACCCCGACGGACGGCTGGTGTATCGCTCGCAACAATTGCGCGATGTTTCTCTCGATGCCTCGGCGCCCTCGCCCAACCGGTTCTCGGCATTCACCATGAACGGCCGCAACTACAACATCGGTCACTATGAGCACCCCCGGATGAAACTCCTCCTGGCCTCGCCGCTGGGTGCCTACGAGACGACCATGCAGCGCGTGGTGTGGGCCGGAATCATCGCGCTGCCAAGTGTAGTGCTGCTGAGCCTCATCGGAGGAATTTGGGTGGGGCGGCGGGCGCTCGCTCCCGTGCAGGAGATCATCGATGGAGCGGAGAGCATCACGGCCGAGGAATTCGAAAAACGCATCCCGGTGCCGGAACCCGAGGATGAATTGAAGGCGCTGACGGAAGTGCTGAACGGCACGTTCGACCGGCTGGAGGGTGCTTACAAGCTGGCCATCCGCTTTTCCGCCGACGCATCCCACCAGCTCAAGACGCCGGTCACCGTGATGCGCATGACGATCGAGGATTTGCTGAAAGGCCAGGATCTCTCGGAAGAACACAGCGCAGGATTGAGCGATCTTCTGCAACAGACGCGGCGCCTTTCTTCGCTCGCGGAGGGGCTCATGCTTCTGGCCCGTGCAGATGCGGGAGCGCTCGAAATCAGGACCATCGAAACGGACATCCGCAGCGTCGTCGAAGGGTGTGTCGAAGACGGTGAAGTGCTCGCTGAGCGCCGCGGGGTGACGATGCAATTTGAGGCGCCGGAGACCCTCCTCGCAATCGCCGACCCGCCGCGTGTCGAGCAAGTGCTGCTGAATCTCATCGAGAACGCGGTGAAGTATAACTACAAGGGCGGCATGATTTACATTCGCGCGTTTCGGTATGGGAAATGGGCGCGAATCGTCGTTTCAAATACCGGCAGCCCGATTCCAGAAGAGCGGCAGCCCTTCATCTTCGACCGCTTTTCTCGTGGCGATGGGAACGAGGATGTCGCAGGTCATGGACTGGGGCTCGCCATTGCGCGGGAGTTGGCCGTGGCGATGTCCGGGGACATTATTCTGCTGCGGTCCGATGCGGAGTGGACGGAATTTGAATTCGTCCTTCCCGCAGTGCGTGGAGCCGGCGCGCCGCAAAAGAAACGCACGATGCCGCTCAACTTCCTGGCACCGCCGCCCAGGCGGTGATGCGCGGGGCGCGGTTACTTCGGTTCGTCGCCGAAATGGAATCCCTTGCTGTCCTCATATCCTTGAGGCGCGTGCATCTCGACCCAGACCATGAGGCCGGCCACTGCGGACGTGATGCTGAGAATTGCGAGAATGGCGTTCATGCAGCGATTTCAAGCAGGTCGCTTGCCATCCTGCCGCCGTCCGCATAAATGAAGCAGAATACCATGATTCGACCCAATGCACCGGGCTGGCTGATCGTGCTGGAAGGCATCGATGGCGCGGGAAAAAGTACGATCGTCCGGCAAATTGCCGACCACTGCGCGGGGCGCGGGCTTTACTGCGTCCAGAGCGCGGAGCCTACGCGGGGAACGTGGGGCATGAAACTGCGCCAGAGCATGATAGAGGGACGGCTGAGTATCGAAGACGAGCTCGGGCTTTTCCTGAAAGATCGGGCCGAGCACGTGGAGAACGTCATCCGCCCGGCACTGCGGCAGGGAAAAGTGGTCATTCTCGACAGATATTATCTTTCGACTGCGGCCTATCAGGGCGCGAGAGGCGTATCACCAGAATGGGTGCTCATGGAAAACGAAAGATTCGCGCCGAAGCCGGACTTGGTGTTGCTGCTGGATTTCGATCCGGCGGCAGGCCTGGACCGCATCCGGGCGAGGGGCGACGCGCCGAATACCTTCGAGCAACTCGACCAGCTTCGCGAAGTGCGGCGAATTTTTCTCGGGCTGGAACGGCCGTTTATCCGCGTGGTGGACGCTTCCGCCGGGCAGGATGCTGTCTGGCAGGCCTGCCTCCGCGAGCTCACAGAGATTTTGCCAAAGCAATAGAGCGCGCTATTTTACGAATGTCGCGTATTGGAAAAGGCTGATAGCCGTTGACCAGACGCATTCTCAGATTAGATTCAAACAATCCGTTAGACACACATGGCCCAGCAAAATTCACGACCAAACCGCGACCGCGACCCTGAAAATGGAGGTACGCCCGAACCCAATTTCAATTGGAGGGGGCTGATTCTGTTCGTCCTCGCCATTGCACTCATGGGAGGTGCGTTCTACGCGAACGGCAATCCGAACGGGAAAGAAAAGCCGATTCCTTACACGAAGTTTCTGACCGAGTTGAAGGCGGAATCCAGCGAGATCAATAAGTCTTCTATTTCCGTCATCGTCGCGCCGGGGCGGGTGCTCGATCACATTCAGGTGGAGCGGAATGGGAAACTGGTCCGCGTTCCAATCAATATGGAATTCAACCGCACGGTTGAAGAAGACCTCCGCAAGCTGGGCATCGAGTATCAACTGGTCGAAGACACGAGCAATCTCGTGGTCTCCTGGCTGGTCGGGCTAATGCCGATTTTGTTGCTGGTTCTGCTCATCTACTTTTTCTTCCGGCAGCAGATTCGGATGGCTGGAAAAGGCGCGCTCAGCTTTGGCAAGAGCAAGGCACGCATGCTTGCTCGCGATAAAAACAAGGTGACTTTCAAGGACGTTGCAGGCGTCGAAGAGGCGAAGGACGAAGTGCAGGAGATCGTCGAATTCCTGAAAGACCCGAAGCGTTTTCAAAAACTCGGCGGGCGTATCCCGAAGGGCATTCTCATGGTCGGCTCGCCTGGAACCGGAAAAACGCTGCTGGCCCGCGCCATCGCAGGCGAGGCTGATGTGCCGTTCTTTAGCATCAGCGGATCGGACTTCGTGGAAATGTTTGTCGGCGTCGGCGCCAGCCGCGTGCGCGACATGTTCGAGCAGGGCAAGAAAGCCGCGCCGTGCCTCATTTTCATCGACGAAATCGACGCCGTCGGACGCCATCGCGGACACGGGATGGGCGGCGGACACGATGAACGCGAGCAGACGCTCAACGCGCTCCTCGTGGAGATGGACGGCTTTGACACGCAAGACGGCGTCATCATCATCGCGGCGACGAATCGCCCCGACGTGCTTGACCCTGCGCTTCTGCGTCCAGGCCGGTTTGACC
>JAYUSJ010000331.1:0-37407 GCA_043755735.1 Verrucomicrobiaceae bacterium
CATCCCTTCATCCTCCCATTTCGGAAGGTTTTTCGGGACCAATGTGTTACCCATGTCCTGAACCACTTGTGTTACCTATGTCCTGAACCCGCACCGGAAGGCGTGGGTCAGGACAGTCGCCATTCACGAGTCACGACTCACCGCCGGATTGCTCAAGCCGTTACAATTACCTCACGCCTGACGGATTACTAGCGGCCTACCGCTGATACAGCGGGACGTAGTGCCACGGCATTGCCAGGATGCTCGTGTAGCACGCCGTCGCATAGACCGGGCCGACTTCGCGATCCTGCCAGAAGCATTGGTCGCCGACGCGTTGCACGAAGGGCATGAGCGACTGCTTCATGAGCTCATACCATTTTTGCCACGTCTCCCCGCCGATCATATACTGCGCCGGGCCGGCGTAGTTGGAGCCGTAGGTCCAGTGGCGGCGGTCGTATTTCTGCCCAAAAAGGTAGGCGCTTCCGGTGGGAACGAGCGGGTCATCGTAGAGCCCGCACACTTGCAGCGAATAAATGGCCGCAGCAGTTCGCGCATAGCCGGGGCCGCCACCGCCCGCTTGATACGAGAAGCCGCCGGTCGTGCCGACGGAGCATCGTTTCACGTAGGCCACGGCGTCGTCGATCGTCTGCTGCGGCACGGCAAGTCCGCCGTTCTTCGCCGCACGGAGGGCGACGACTTGCAGGACGGTGACTGAAATATCCGAGTCGCCGGGCTTGGGCTGATAGCGCCAGCCTCCGCGATGCTGGCCCTGAACACTCTGCGAGGTGACGATCAATTGAATGGCGCGCTGCAATTTATCCCGCATGCCGGCGTTTCGCGTCTCACCGTAGAGTTCGGCAAGCGCGATGGTGGCGATGCCGTGGTTGTACATGTATTTCGAGCCATCGACGCCGCGGAACTGTCCATCCGGGCCGATGCTATCGATGAGAAATTCCAGCCCGCTGCGAACATTGCGGGCAAACTCTCCCTGCTCGGGAAGATTCCCCGCCGCCATGAACGACATGAGCACGTAGCCCGTCATCGCCACGGGGTGCTCGCTGCGTCGCCCTTCCGATGCGCTCCAGGAGCCGTTCGCATTCTGCTTGGCCGCCAGCCAGCGCAGCCCGCCCGTGATGGCTTGCTCCGTCGCGGCATCCACGACGACTTCCTTGCTTTGCGGGAAAGCGGACGCCGTGAGAACAAGCAATGCTGCAAGGATAGTGCGGACCATGAGCCCTAAAATGCCCATCCAATCGGCCAATGGCGATAAATTTTACGCCTCCCAGGCACCTGCGGCCGCAGGTGCGCCGGGCTCAATCCAGCCGCACTTCGGACCGGATGGAGCCGTCGCTCACAATCGCCGCACTTTTTCCACGACCTGCGGGACGAGTTCGAGGGCGCGGGCGATTTGTTCGGGCGAGTTGAAGCGGCCGAATGAGAAGCGGAGCGTGCCGCGGGCGCGGGTGTCGTCGAAGCCCATCGCGCGGAGGACGTGCGAGGGCTCGTGCTGGCCCGTGGTGCAGGCGGAACCGGCGCTGCAACAAATGCCGCGCTGGTCGAGCAACATGAGGAGCGCCTCGCTCTCGACGCCGGAAAATGCGATGCTGGTGGTGTTGGGCAGGCGGTTTTTCGGGTCGCCATTGATCTGCGCGCCGGGGATGGCGGCGAGGATGCCGGCCTCGAACGTATCGCGCATCGCCCGGACTTCCGTGGCTTCGTGCGCGATGTTTTGCGCAGCGATTTCGCACGCTTTTCCGAGCGCGACGATGTGGGCGACGTTCTCGGTGCCGGCGCGGCGGCCGGCTTCCTGTCCGCCGCCGGTGACGAATGGGGAGAACTTCGTCCTGCGGTTGAGATAAAGCACGCCGACGCCTTTCGGCGCGTGCAATTTGTGCCCGCTGAGGGAGAGGAAATTCACGGGCATCGCGCCCATATTTACCGGCAGCTTGCCGATGGTCTGCACCGCGTCGGTGTGGAAGGCGGCACCTTTTTCGCGGACGATGCGGGCGATTTCCTCGATGGGGAAAACGACGCCGGTCTCGTTGTTGGCCCACATGACGGAGACGAGCGCGGTCTCGTCGGTGATGGAGCGCTCGAGTTCCGCGAGGTCGATCTGGCCGTCGCTGTTCACGCCGAGCCAGGTGATGGCGTGCCCGCGCTTTGCGAGCCCCTCGCACGTCTTCAGCGTCGCGCTGTGCTCGACGCGCGTGGTGACGATGTGCTGCCGGTCGCGGTCCATGCGCAGCGCGGAGTGAATCGCGGCGTTGGTGCTCTCCGTGCCGCAGCTCGTGAACTGCACTTCCTGCGGCTCGCACCCGAGCAGCCCGGCGACGCGCTCCCGCGCCTTTTCGATGGCCTCGCGAGTCGTGCGCCCGATGCGGTAGGCACTGGACGGATTCCCATAATGGTCGCGGAGAAACGGCAGCATCTCCTCCACCACGAATGGGTCCACCTGGGTCGTTGCGTTATTGTCGAAGTAAAGAATGTCGCTGCTGTCGCTCATACGAAAAGGGGCCGAAACTATGCGCCCCACGCCCCGCGGCAAGGCTACAATCTGAATTCACTTTGCAAGTTTCGCGAGCAGGGCCTCGATGGTCGCCAGCCCCTCCGTCTGCCGGAGCACAAAAACCGCGTGGAGAAGATAGGCAAAAATGAAACCTCTCTCGCGGCCCTGAATTCCGGCCCGCGTAGCAAATGTCTGGAATGCCGGGTGCACGATGAGCTGTTCCAATCGTGCAAGAATTTCGCACTCAGTTTTTCGCGCCACGAGCGCGTTCGACTGAATCCAGTAATGAAACCAATCCCACCCGGGAATTCCGAGAAGGCACCCACGCTCCCAGTCAATCACCGTCCAGTGATCGCCCGCGGCGCGAATATTCCACGGCGCGAAGTCACCGTGCATGATCGCGGCGGTGAATGGTTTCTCCGTGCATCGCGTTTCGGCCAGTGCGACGAGATCCGCCGGGGCTGAGCGACGAACCTCCTGCCACGCGGCTGTCTGGACTAGCGAAAATTGATGCCCGTGTTGCAGCCAGGAACCGAGAATCTCAGCGACCCGATCTTCGACGCCTGCCGCCGGAGGCGATGTTCCGCCGACAAAATCCAGCGCGAGCGCGGACACCGGCCCAAGGAGCGTTCCCCGTAGTGTCGGGCATCCCTTTGCACTCGCGGGAAGGGACCTCAGGCACTCGATTTCGGCCGAAATAAGATCGTTTCCACGCTGGGTGCAGCCGGCCTTTACGACGAAAGATAACCGCCCGTGGATCAGCACCGCGATAATCCATCGCCGTCCTTCAGCGCGAGGATTGCCGAGCAAAAATCCGCATTCAAATGGCTCCGCTCCGGCCTGCGCCCTTATGAAAGCGGGAAGCGGTGCAGCGTCATCCCAGCAAAGTTCCTGCCGCGACAGTATTCCCGGAACACCGATTCGAATGGCGGTGCCGAGCGCCGCCTTCGCGAGTTTCGCGAACCGGGTTTGTGCCGGATAAAGCGCGAGGCACTGCGCTGCGGCGCCACGATTCTCCGGCAGCAAAAGCAGCAGCCGTCCGTGCTTTTTCACAGCTCGAAAGCTGCGCGGAACTCCCGCCTCCCCGAATAATGTTCGCCAGTCGTCGACCTCGCTCATTGGAACGATGAAAGTTTCTGAAACGCAGCGTCCACCAAATCCTGCGAGGGCAGTGCGGCATCCATATCCAGACGCACTCGAGCCAACCGCGGCATCGAACGAATGAGGGTCTGCTGCGCCCGGATTTGCTCGATTGTGAGTTCTCCCTTTCGCGAGCGGAGTATCTCCGGATCAGCGTCGAGCGCGATGAGCACATCGGGCTTGGGGAAGAGCGTAAGCACCACCCGCAGAAAGTTGGACGAACCCGAGTAACGGACCGACGCCGGATCAAGCCAATAATTCGCGATAAAGCGATCGAGCACGACAAGCCGGCCTTTTCTAACTGCCGGAAGGACGCGAAAAAACCACCCGAGCCAGGCCAGTCCGAGATTCTTCAACAACCGGATGATGGAGAGAACGGGGGAGCTGGCTCCCGAATTGCGCGGCAAATCCTGATACACTGGAAATGGAAATCCCACACGCCCGAGACACCTGGGAATCCAATGAAAATAACTACACCCCGAGAACCGACGCGACTCGAGTGCGCGCTCGAATAAATTGCGGGCAAACGTGCTCTTCCCTGCTCCATCGACGCCGACCAGCATGACGCTGAGCCCCCGGCGTTTTTCGCTGCGGGAAAGGTCGCGAGACAGGGCATCGCAGACAAATGTCGCGATTGCTTTCGCTGCGGATGGAGCCGCGGAAACCGTTCTCATCCATCCACCGTTCATATCCGCGAGGTAGAGACAGCGCTTCGAATCGAGGAACGCGATGACCGTCCGCCGCGATGATGCACCTTGTTTTGTTCCCGCCACAGCGGAGGAATCATCGGCTTTCTCGGTGCAGTCCACTGCAAGCCCTCCTCGAAAAAGCGCATCGCGTATTGCACGCGGTGAAGCGTCCTGCGCCCGCTTGGACGGCGGAAATAAGAGCGCGAGCCTGTCCGCAATTTCGCCGGCTGAAAACGGGATTGAGCTATGGATTTGCAACACCAGTCCGACAGGATTCCTTTTTCGCCAGAGGAGTCGGGCGATGTCGCGTGCGATGTGACCGAGGACCGCGATCCACCGTTGCGGTGCGAGATTTCGCCGGATGAGCCTGCTGCGCTCCGATGCGGGAATCGCAGGCTCGGACCCGAGTTCCCCGAGGCGCTGATCATAGCGCGCTTCGCGCCCGCCACGATTGGCAACATTCACACGGATTCCTTCCGCTTCGTGGTCCGGGCACGGGACAAAGAACGGGCCTTGCCGAATTCGTCCGTCGAGGATTTCCCGCGTGGCAATCGACTGGAAGCAACGCCATCGCAGCTCTGTGTCCACATCGACCCTGGTGAAGCTTTCGTCGCCATTCCACCAGACCCAGGAGTGATTCACGAACCTCGTTTTTTGGACGAGTTTGTGCCCGGTCGCGTTTGCGGCGTTTACCGCAGCGCAAAAAATTCCGTCTGCATCACCCGCGAGGAGATCCACGTCGGTTGAGGACTCATCAAACACAGAATCGAAATTGCGAAGAACGACGTACGCGATCGATCGTTGGTCCAGCTCCTTGAAAAGCGCCTCTAGAAATTCCCTCCGCCCCGGACTGCTCATAAGGGATGCCTTTCGACGGTATCCGCCGCCTTGTGCGACAGCAAACGCTCGCACGTTTCGCGCAGAATCCGCTCCTTCGCGTCCCAAGTGAAACACTCGCGAACCCGCGCAGCCGCATTTGTCGCGATCTCATTCCGGAGGCCCGGCTCTGCCTGAAGATGGGCAAAGGCCGCCTTCATGTCGGCGATCACCTGTTCGGGACTGCGCACGGCGATCTTGATCCCCGATGCGTCATCCACCATTTCTCCGGGCCCGCCCCAATCGAGGCAAACGACCGGAAGCCCCATCGACATCGCCTCCAGTAAGGCAGAGCCGCCACTATCCCGCAGCGCGGGGAAAATCAATGCATCGGACTCCGCATAACGTGCGAGCAACTGTTCACGCGGAATACCACCGGTGAACTCCACCGCATCGCCGAGCCCGAGATGAGTCGCCTCCCGCTTCCACGCTTCGAGCGCGGTCCCACCGCCGACCACGGTCAGCTTGATGTCGGCGCTCCCGCGGATCGCCCGCAAAACGAGCGGGATACCGCGGGTGGCCACGCAGTTTCCTGCATAGATGAGCTTTAGCGGACCGCTTCGTGCAGTTCGCAGCCCGATTGATTTTGTCTCGCCGACCCGGACTGTGTTTGGCGGAACCACGATTGCTTTATTCTGCGCAAATTTCGGGAGGAACTGAAGCGTCGTCCGGTTCGATACAAAGATGGCCGTGGTGGACCGCAGCGCCCTCTGGACACTTCCCCAGCGGAGCCAGCGCCGGTTTTGCGAATCGCGTTTCCGCTCCGATTTTGCCGCTTCGGGGCCGAGAATTTCTTCGAACCCCGCCGGCGCACTTTCTCCTCCCGCGATAGGTCCCCAGATGGAGGGAATCCCCAGTTTCGCGGCATAGAACGGAACGCGAAATGTGTGGAAAGTCGTCTGGTGAACGATGTCAAAATCACCAAGGCGCGCACGGACTGCGGCCGCTGCGCGCTTTGCCCACGCAATCTTCCGCCACCACAAGCCGCCAGTCCCAAGCCGCTCGCTACACCAGCGGAGCCAGGCCGGGATTTCGACAAACGCCACCGCGATCCCGAGACGGGATGCTTCCTTCTCAATCGCAGCGCGGGCCTTCGGCGGGGTGAAAAGCGTGACATCGCAAAACCGTGATGCAGCTTCCGCCCAACCCCAGCCGAGCCAGTGCTCGCCATTGCCGACCGGATCACAGGCGTAGGCCAGCATCGCCACGCGTGGTCTCATGCGGGCTTTTGACCGACCACATGGAGGTCCGAGCAAAGTGTCGGGAAGAACTGAAGGACTTGTTGTGAGATATTCGCGAGCGCGTAGCGAATGGGCCGCGGAAGTATCGACAGCACGTGACTGTCCCGACCGATAAAGTTCCGACCATGACTGGCGACGACGCGAAGCCCGTTCCATTCGAGGATTCTGTGAAGATCCGCGAGGACCGGTTCGCGAACGTGACCACGAAACGGAGGCGGTTCGTGGTACCATTCGTCGAGTGGCGACCAGTTATTGCGACCCAGGAGAACGGTGAGCCGTTTTCGAATATTTGCCGCATTGGGTGTTGCGAAGACGACGTGTCCGCCGGGACGTAAAACGCGAACAATCTCCGAGAAAAGATATTTGGGCGAATCGTGCCAATGCTCCAAGCTGTGAAAGCATGTAATAGCGTCAACGGTCGAATCACTGAAAGGAAGCGGGTGCTTTAGAAAATCAATCTCGTCAACGTGAATGCCAAAATCGGCTTTAAGTCGGGCCAGGATTGCCAGAGCGCTCTCACGGCGCTCCTTGTCAACTCCGCCCCCGCCGCCGTAGTCATCAACGAGGGTGACTTGCGGCCCGAGCTTGCTGAGGATCGTGTCAAACCAGCACAGCCCGGCGCCGAGATCTACGATATGTTTTCCGTTTGCGAGGGCACCGTGATCTAGCAGGAGTTGAAGGTAAAAAACGTCCCTGTCGTTTACCGGTGTTGGATCGTCGGGACGTCCTTTGTAGAGCGCGCGAGTTGCTGCTAAGGCGTTCTGCCATTCTGGAAGCGAAGTGACTTTCATTGGATATTTGAGATGTGTTTCGCTGCTGCCAAGCCTTCCAGCATCGCGTCTTCCATGCCTCCATAATTCCACCCGCCCCAGCGCCCATGGGTGATGATGTCGTGGGTGGCGAGCCAGTCGATGACTTCCAGCCGGGCCGCTTCGTAGTGCTCGTCGAAAATCACGTAGGCGTGGGGGATGGAGCACAGTTCCATGAAAAGAACCTCGTCCTTTTCATCCAGCACCCGGCTTTTCCGCAGGTCCTCGATGACGCGCACTTTGAGTTCCTCTGGACGCTGAAGGAAGTCGCCCAAACCACCGCTCATCTCGACATAGTAGCTGCGGCAACCCGGCGGCGCACTTTCGCGATGCACGGCGCTGTAGCTCCCCACGCGGTAGAAAATGAACTGCGGCTCCGGGAAATAGATCCAGTGGTGGTTCGATTCCGAGGTTCCTTCACCGCGGACGCCGATGTCAAAATACCAGACCGTTGTCGCGCGCAGCTTCGCCGCGGCATCGCGAATCGCAGGTGGAAGCTGGTCTCCCAAGAGACGGAGCATGTTCACCAGCGGCATGGTGTTGAGCAGATGCCGGTAAGCCGCAGTGGTGCCGTCGGAAAACGAAACGGTCTTCGCGTTCAGATCGACGGAAGTCGCCGAGATATTGTATTTCACCGGAGTCGTAAGCGCCGCAGCAAGGGTCTTTGGGACCGCGCTGATCCCACCCTCCCGGGGATAGACGAACTTTGCATTGTATCCCATCGATTCGCGACTGAACCCGAGGGCGCCCTTTAAAACGTCTTCCATGCTCGGTCGGGGAATAAAGCGGTCGGCGTAGGTCGCCGAGATTTCCTCCAGCTTTACGCCCATCAGCTTTTCATTGTAGGGCACCATGAAGTGCCTGCAAATTCCCTCTCCGAAAAGCCTTTCCACACACTCGCGGAAGTTGCGTGGCGCACCCTCCGGCGCGGACAACCCGAAATCCTCCGGATGCCGCGCCTTCATGAGCCCGAGCAGGCAGTCGAGAACGATTTCCCGGGGCAGTCCGTATGTATTCGCTTGAAAGGGATAGAGCGTGTAGCAGCCCGCCAAATGGATGACAGCCCGCCTTGAGTATTCCACGAGGCCGCCGGGCAAAAGCGAGGGAATTAACTCCTTCATCTCGGGGCTGCGAAGGTGGAGCCAGTGGCCAGTGCCATCGCACGCAAACCCGCCGTACTCTTCACCGCGAATGTGGGTGCGGACCACACCTCCGGGTTCGTCCTCTTTCTCGACGATGAGGTATCCATCGCGAAGATGGTAGGCGCACGACAGACCGGTAAGGCCTGCTCCGATGATGATTGCGTGGTGTGTTTCCAAGTCTATTTGCGAAAAACGAAGTTTCGGGCGTGTTCGTAGAGACCGATGGGCAAAAGCGATTTCAGCATCTGTTTGCCGACGTAAGTTGCCCGCAGTCTCCAAAGTCCCCGACCGTCGATGATTTTTTCGAAACGCGCGATAGGAAAATCTCGATGGAGGGCGATTGTCTCGAGGTCGAAGAAATTCGCCTTTTTGTTCAGCCCCCACTTCATGGTCCGAAGTGCCCGCATTCCGGCATTTGCACAAGCAGCCCGGACACGACCGTTTGTGTAGCCGCCCGGCGGCGCAAGAATTCGCGGACGCTGTCCGGTAATTTCGCCGAGAAGATTACAAGACCGCTCAAGTTGTTCCGCAATCTCGTCGGCGCTCATCCGATCCAACCGCCGATGTTCGTGACTGTGGCACCCGATCTCGTGCCCACGGTCGTGGAGGTCTTTAACCTGATGACGCTCAAGACGTCCCGGCAGCCCTAGTTTTTCCGTGGGAACAAAGAATATCCCGCGGAGACCGTGGCTCTCCAGAATCGGTGCCACGATTTTGAAGTGGTCGATGGTTCCATCGTCGAATGTGATGAAGAATGACCTCGCACCGCAGCGTCCCGAGGTCAAATCACCCACGTTCCCCGGCTCGAATCCTCGCTGATGAACCCGGGAGATATGCTCTCGGAGCGCCGCTACTGAAACCGTGAACAACTCGCCGGGCTTCGGCTCTGAATCAGCGATGGCATGGTATGTGAGGAAAATCATCCTTTTCCCAACTGATACACGAAACACGGGGCTCGCACACCACTTGTGCGGAAAAAATTCTGACGCTCAGGATGACTCCCTAAATCGCGACGAAATCGCCAGATGGCGGAAGTAGGCCCGCTGTTTACCGAGGCTTCTTCGCTGCGAAAAATAAGTGCCGTGCAGCGAGTTCTTCGCGGGAATATTGGGAGAAGCAATCGTGGACCGGGAGGCTCTTTACAGTCGCCAGGTCTTGAGGCGACCCTTCCGTCACATCCCACTCAGCGATCGTAAATCCTGCGGCTTCCAGCAAGCGACGGTAATCCGGCGCTTTCAAGCGCTGATAATACATGATCGACGAACCGAACTTCTCCCACTCCTCGGGAGAATACGCCAGGTGATCGTATGCCTCCGGTCCCGTTGTCAGGCCGCCGTAAAGGGGATAAAGATGCACCGTTGCCATGAACAAACCACCCGGCTCAAGCGCGTGGAAAAGATCGGCGAAGCACGAAGCCAGGATGCTCTCCGGAATATGAAGCAATACTTGCGTAGAGGTCGCAAACGAAGCCTGCCCCCCGATTTTCCGAAGGAGCCCATCGTAAGGAGCGTCATAGGTCATCCCTGCCGCGCCAAGAATTTCGCTGACAGTCCCCGGCTTGACGGAAAACGCGTTGGCGTCGAACCCTTTCAATCCTGCATTTTCCAGCATTGCAGGCCCGATACTCCGGATGATCTCGAGCCCACCGAAGAGCAACTTGGAGTCCATCACCGGGACCATATCCAGCAGGCGTTGTTTTTGCACGCCCATCGCGCGAAACACGAATGGAATGGTCGGGTGCCAGCCCGCCCCAAAATCCAGATGCATCCCATTTCTGGCTTGATCCTCCATTCCGAGCCGACGCAGACATTCCCAGTAGCGCACGGCGACCTTCGCCTTGCCTTCCTTTCGTCCCGCGTTTGGAATCAACGAGCGCGTGAGGTATCTCTGTATAAAGCGGTAAACTGCATCCCCTGCAGGAAGTGACGATAGCACGCGAAACGCGACAGTTTTTTGTTTCCAGTTCAAATTTGTAAGATGGTGGACCTAACTAGGGATGCTGTGCAATCCTTTCAACAAAACGATTTGTCATCTGATGAACTTCAACCATTTCCGGATTATTGTGAAAAAATAGTAGAGGGCATGCAGAGTCCACTCTCGCCCGAGGCACTGTAGTCCGCGCTTTCCCAGCCAAGCGCGCTGAACGCGCAGGCGTTCTTCATACCGCCGCTGCGAATGAACGGTGCTGATATTCGATTCGTGCCACCGGAAGTTCGCGAGTGCCTCCGGGATGAACTCGAATCGAAAACCCGCCTCCATGATGCGGACGTAGAAGTCGAAATCCATGCAAACTTTGAACGAAGGATCGAGCCAAACTCCACCATCGAAGACCCGCCTGCTGTAAAAACACGAAGTGCTCGGAATGTAGCACCCGCAGAGAACGAGCACGCTCTCGCTGAAACGATGTTGTTTCTTCCAAACCTGCTCGGTGCCATCCTCCGCCATGAAGATGCATTCGCCATACACCACGTCGGCATCCCGGTGCGCCTCGATGAAGTCCTGCACCTTCTTCAGCGCACCGGGCCGCAAATAGTCGTCGCTGTTGAGCCACATCATCCAGTCGCCGGTTGCGCGCCGGAAGCCTTTGTTAATCGCGTCGGTCTGTCCCGCATCCGGCTCGGAGGTCCACTTCAAATGCGGATATTCCCGCAGCACGTCCAGTGTCTCATCCGTCGAGCACGCATCGACAATGATGTGCTCAAACTCCACGCCCTGCGATCGCACACTCTCGATGCACTCGCGGATGAACCGGCCCTGATTGTAGCTTGCGGTGATAATCGAAAACAGCATCGTCTATTGCGCGGCCTTCGCATCCGAGGCGATGAGGACAGGAATCCCGTCCATGTCCGGGTAGGAAACCCGGCCTTTATCAGCGACCCACCCGCCGCGACCCGGCTCGAGGTGGAGCGGTTCGCCAGTCTGCGGACAGCGCATACTCGCAAACGGCTCGGAGCCTGGGTCGCACACGAGCGTGCCCGGCTTCTTCGCATGGATCGCATGTCCGGCAAAGAATCGCGGCACATTAACAGCCAGCCAGCCGTGGAGCCGGGCAATCGGGCGCCGATAAAGCGGCACCTCTTTCAACTTCCAAGTCGAACGACCGATCGCGAACGGTTCCACTACGACCTCCTCAAAACCCGCTGTTTTACAAAGCCGCTGAAGCTGCCCGACCGTGAAACTCTTCTCGACAGTCCCCCGGAGACGGTCCCGGATTTCCGACGCGCGGCGAAGGGGGTTCAGCGCATTCGGTTCTGTAGAGTACAAGCGCCCTCCCGGCTTCAGAATCCGGTTTATTTCGGAAAGAGCCTGCCCGTAATCACTGAAATGATGCAGCGCCTCAATAACGGTAACCGCCGAAAAAGACGCATCCGCAAATGGCAGATGATGGGCATCGCAAGCGATGAACCACGGGCTCTTCAGGCCAAATTTTCTCACTCTTTGCCGGGATACATCGAGCGCATACTCGTTGATATCCGAAACGACGATTCGCAATCCTCGCTGACACAGGACGGTAGCCTCGCCAGCAGTATTCCCGCCGATGTCCAAAACCAATCCCTTGATGCCCTGCAGAGCACCCTCAATCGCGAGAACTTTTTCGCGCCAGGGGAGGTCCGTTTCAAACCGATCCATCGGGTTCGTCTCCAAATAGCGCCCCGTCTTTTGACGAACATTTTCCCGCTCAAAATCACGTTCCTCCAGAACGCTTGGCGGACGACGTAAAAATTTTAAGAATCCAGACATGATTGACTCTGGCGCGATTCGGATGCGCTTGCAAGTTTGAGGTCAGATTGGGTTGCCGAATTAACAATTGGGGATCGTGCTGTTTTTTCCCAAGGAAAAACGAACACCCTTTAGGCTTCCAACCTGTTGATGCTCATCGGGGAATAAATGGACATTTGTAGATTAACGGAAGTGTTCCAAGTCCATACTTCCAACCGATCTTCATCAATCGCAGGGCGACGTCGATACTTGGCGTCAATTTGTTCTTCAGCCCTTTTCGGCCCGAGTAAAGCGCCTTGCGCCGGTACAGAAGAAGCCGGGTATTGCCCCTCACCATCGCTTGAAAAATCCGGTGCTTGAGACGGCCCTCCAAATACAACGCGTGTAAATCTCGGTCGTAGCATTCGACTGCCATGCGCAAACCTTTCCACGGGGCTGCCAGCCCCTCACTGGTCGGATATATGCGGTAGTGGTATCCGCCGTCCACTAATCCGACTTTTCGACCCAGGCAAAGCTGAAAGAACATCAGCAAGTCCGCTCCGTTCCCTGTCGGATAAGGACGGAATCCCTGGAAACCGAGGAATTTTTGCTTGGAGACGAGCATCGGAAATATGTTCGCGACACCAGGGTTTCCTCCGTTGGTCCACATTTCGGCGAAGTCGTCTCCGGGAATTGTTTTATACGCGATTGGCACATTCGGAATGGAACCGGAAAAGGACTCATCGATCGTGGACTGCGACGATACGACGGCACCTACTTCCGGGTCGCTCAAAATGCAATCCATGGACGCGCGAATCAAATCAGGCGCGATCAGATCGTCATCCGACATGAAGAAGACGTATTCACCGGATGAATCGGCGACGCAGAGGTTTATGTGCTCCGGACCGGCAACTCGCTCGGGTCGCCTGACTAAGCGAATGTTCGCTCCAGGAGCCCATCGTTCTAGGTCTTCAACCGTGATCGGAGGATTGGCGGCGTTGTCGGACACTAAAATTTCCATCGGCTCATACGTTTGCGCGGCCACACTTGCGAGCGCGGCTCCAAAGTACTGCGGACGGCCTATGGTCGGAAGAATTACGGTGCAAAGCGGCTTCTGATTCATTGAAACTTCATCTTATGCGGCAACTGGGGACTGTTGCTCATCCTTTCTAAAACGACGCCAAATCGACGTTGCCCACAAAAGCATCACCAACTGGACGGACGCATACGTGATGCATACACCCCAAACGGAGAAAAGCGCCCCAAAAACCGTGAGGAGGACCGCGCTGGTAAGACCATTTGCGACGGTTAGAACCATAAACTTAACCTGCTTGTGAGCCTGCAAGTACAGTGCCTGACTAAAGAGGACTTGATTACACACCGTGGCCAAAACCAAGCAGGCCGCTGGCCCAACGTCTATGAACCGGCTCCCTAAAGCGAAGTGCTGATGCACGATTTCCAATGCGCCGAGCAGCAGCAATCCACCGCCGATGCATACGCTGACTCCTTGTCTAGTGGATCGGTAGAACAAGCGGTCCAAATCAGCGAAGCGCCCATCGCTGACCAAAATGCTGAATTGCGGTCCTTTTGACATCGTCCATGCCGACGACAACGCATGAAGGCTGGCGATTAGTTGCATCGTTGCGCCCATTTTCCCCGCAATCTCCGGGCTTTGAAAATGGAACAATATTGGGGTGAAAAGGCTGTAAGCAAGGTAGCTGCCGATCCAACTGATGGCAATCCGCCACTGAAATGGAAAAATTTCTTGCCTCCACGAAATTACACCTGCAGCGGGTCTAGTCGCGAGCTCGCGAAACAAGCCTGGCCAATGCCAAACAAGGGCCGCTGCCATTATCACTAGCGGAGTAAGCCCCATGAGCGCGCCGGCCAACAACCCTTGCCCCATGAGCAGAAGAATCCAAACGGTCACCGACGCTCCAATGCGACAGGCTGTTCGGAGCCCGTAGATGAACGCTGTTTGATTGCATCCCTCCAAGAACGCCATCAATGGGAGGGTGAGTAACGTAAGTCCGGTCGTAACCGACACGCACCACCACGGGATGATCCAGTCGACGTTACCGGAATCCTTCATCGCGAAGAACAAATGCCCGCCGAACCCAAGAAGCAGAAACGCCGCGAACGCCATGATTCCATACCATTTTAGCGACAATCGCCCCAAAGATATCAGGCGCGATCGGGCTTCGGGGTCGCCGACGATAACTCCACCGGGCCCAAACCGTAGTTTGGCGAACTCGTGGCTCGCGAATTGAGTCACGCATTGCGCGAAGCCGAGTTCAAGCAGTGCTGTGATCGCCGCAATCCCGCCAAATGTGTAGTAGTAACCTTGTGTGGCTGGGGAGAGATACTTCATGATCAAGAGGAGCGTAATCGGACCGGCAAAGAGCGACCACGTCTGACCAACACTTGAAAAGGCAATCGTGCGATCCACGCCACATTTTCCGAGTAGTTTACGGAGCCGATTTTGCATCAGTCTGCGCGCTAAGTCCCCTCCATATCCAACGGCTTCGCGAAGGGCTCCATCTCGGAAATCGGACGCCCAAACGCCATTTTTGGATAGGCATTCGCCGACATTTCAATGTGGACTTCCAGAAGGAATGGGGAGTATGCGTCTGCAAAGCACGCCGCGAGCGCATCGGGAACGCATTCAGCGGCTCTCACTCCCATCGACGGCAGCCCGTAGCTCCGAGCAACAGCCTCAAATGACGGAGCGGAGTAGCCCCAAACGGTGGATTGATACCGCTCCTTAAAATAGGCCTCCTGAAATTGACGGACCATCCCGTGACACTGGTTGTTGATCACTATCATTTTGACTGGCAACTTGTTTCGCGCGACGGTCTGGAGTTCCTGAATATTGAGCTGAAAACCGCCATCACCCGCAATTACCACGACTTCTTTGCTTCCGGCCGCGAAGCATACTCCAATTGCTGCAGGGAGCGCAAAACCCATCGCCCCCATTCCGCCGGAAGTCATGAATCTCTGGGTCTGGCCAATTTCAATGGATTGCGCCGCCCACATCTGGTGCTGCCCGACATCGACAATATAAGCCGCAGCAGCGACCGCGCTTTCCGCAAGTTGGTGCATGAAAACATTGGGGTTGATTCCCGTCACGTTCGGCAATTCGCCTGTGTCTGGCCACTGCAACCGCAGCCCAAAAATCCGCGCTTTCCACGGATCGAAACACGCTCCGGACGGCGAAAGTCGCTGAAACATTGCGAAAAACGGCCCGAGTTCGCAAACAATGCTGTTGCAGCCAGTGATGCGGTTGTTGATCTCACCCGCCTGACAATCGACGTGATAGATAGTCTTGTCGCCACGAAATCCCGTCGTGTCGGCACCGGTCTGGCGGACATCGAGACGGCTTCCTAAGACAAGGAGAAAGTCGGATTCAGCGAGCGCGATATTCGCCCACCGATTGCCGTAACTGCCGATAAGACCAACGCGGAGCGGATCCGAAGAAGGAAGCGCGTCAACTGCCATCAAGGAATGGATAACCGGGATGTCGAGCAGTGCCGCGATCGCACGGAATTCGTTTACCGCACAAGCGGAATGGATGCCGCCACCGACCAAAATAAGTGGGCGCTTTGCCGCCCGCAGATCGCGCAAAAGGCAGTCCAAAAACAAACTCGCCTCGGCACTCTCGGCTTCAACTTGCACCCCTTGAAAGACACGTTTCTCCAAGCGGCTCACATCTGTGATTTCCGCTCTCTGAACATCCATCGGAATATCGATGAGCACAGGCCCCTGGCGCCCCGAACAGGCGAGAGTAAACGCTTCTTCCAAGAGCCTCGGTAAATCGTCGGGATCATTCACGAGCCACGCCGCCTTTGTCACGGGTCGGGCCATACTCACGATATCCGTCTCCTGAAATCCAAGCTGCCGGACATCGCGCTCCCCTTTTTGTTCGTGGCGGTTCACCTGTCCGGTGATGAAAACCGTCGGCGTGGAATCGAAGTAGCAACTCCCGATAGCCGTGAGTAAATTCGTCGCGCCGGGCCCGCTCGTCGCCATCGCCACGCCCGGAGTTCCCGTCATCCGTCCGTATCCTTCAGCCGCAAATCCAGCGCCCTGCTCATGGTGCATACTCACGACTCGAATGCGCGTCTTTTGATGCAGCGAGTCGAGGAGGAAAGTTATCATTCCGCCGACGAGTTCAAACACATGCGTCACACGCCGACTTTCGAGATAGAGTCCGATGTAGTCTGCGACCTTCATGAGTGGTATTCTACACTGGCTGAATCCGGATACCAGCGGGCAGTTCGTTTTATCGCGGCGTCGAGACCGATGAGTTCTGCGGGACTCAATTTGGTAAACGCCAGCGGAGTGTTGGGGAAGTGCTCCGTCATTGAGTTTACCGTCACCGAGCGTCGTAAAAACGCGCAGTATCGCGGAAAATGCTTTCTCTCATTCAAAAGGCAAGCTGCGGCCGAGTGAACCGGTAAAAAATTGGCCAAGAGCAAGGACCGTTTACACCGCAGTGCAGTTGCGGCCCTTGCTGAGGATAAATCGGTCACGATCCGGCCACCCCTCCCCGTCCGCTTTGATTCAAAGTATCCCTCCGTAAAAGTCCTGCCATCAGATGAGCCATTGATACTGCGCCTGCAATGCGGGACAGTTTAGCAAAAGCCACCATTTCGAGGGTCTCAACCCCAATTCCCCGCGCGGGGTTGTGAGTGCCGGTTTGAACCATCGTTCTCACTCCCCGAGAACACGCCGGATTTCACAGCATACGTATGCCACTTCATCTTTGCGGAGACACACACCCGAGGGCAGATTCATTGCATGCTCACCCACGAACTTTGCTGTCGGGAGCGGGGCTTGTTTCAGTGGCCATATGGGGTATTGGCTGATAGCAGGAAATACTGGGCGAGTATCCACGTTCCGCGCTTTGAGGGCTAAAGCGAGTTGGTCGCGAGTTGCCGCCGCGCTGTCTTCAAGCAGCAAACTGGACATCCAGTAGATGCTCCGCGTTCCTTCGGGTTCGCGGCAAAGACGGATGTTTGGAACGTCAGCAAGTCCCTTCTCATACCAGCCAAAAATCCTTCGCTTGGCCTCGATCATAGCGTCATTCCGCTCAAGTTGACCGAGGCCAATCGCGGCCTGCACGTTCGACATTTTGTATTTCAGACCATTGCTCTGTATCCAGAACGTCCCCGGCTTGCGGCCCTGATCCCATATGGAATATGCCTTTTCGTAAAGCGCCAGATCGTCGGTCAGCAGCATTCCTCCCTCGCCGGTGACCGCGAGTTTCGCTCCCTGGAAGCTGAAGCACGAAAAGTGGCCGAAACTGCCGGTTCGCTTGCCGTGAAACTCCGCCCCGACGGACGGAGCTGCGTCTTCCACAACGTAAAGGTTGTGCTCTCGCGCAATCGCCATGAGCGCATCCATGTCGCACGCGTGACCATACAGATGCACCGGCATGATTGCCTTCGTGCGCGGTGTGATCTTCGCGCGCACGGACTCAGGCGAGAGCAGCCATGTGTCCCGGTCTATGTCCGCAAAAATCGGGGTCGCTCCAACGTATAGGACAGCATTGGCGGTCGCGACCCAGGTGATGTCGGGAACGATGACTTCATCGCCCGGCCCAATACCAAGAGCCAGCAATGCGATATGGAGCGCCCCAGTGCAACTCGACGTCGCCATTGCGTATTTTACGCCCACGTATTCGGCGAACTGCTGCTCGAATGCCTTGAGGTACTTGCTCCACTGGCTGTTCCAGCCGTAGCGCGCCGCATCATAAGCATAACTGGCTTCCCTCGCAGAAATGGACGGGCCAGCCGTAGAGATCATCTTTTCACCCACGGGAACTGCCGGGCGCTCTGCTGCCGTGTCCATGCGAACAAAGAAATCATCCGGCGCGGCGGTGTCTTCTGACGGCAGCGGAATGAGCGCCGTGCTCTCGCCATTGACCACCGCCCGGAGCGGCGCGCGCCCTGTTTCCGTGAAGCCGAGGCGACTGTAAAACTGTATCGCATCCGGATTGCTCGCCAGTACACGAAGATAAAAGCCTTCGGGCCAAAGCGTCGTCCTCGCCCATTCCATGAGGGCGTTCATCGCCTCTGTCATGATCCCGGGACTTGTCCCCTTCACTCCGCGAACGACATTATCGACTTCCATGAGCCGTTGATCGTTCAAGCAACTCGCAAATCCCAAATGACCGATATTATTGCCGTGCCGATCTTTGACGAGGAAGAGAAGACGATCCGGCACATCCAGAAGTTTCGTCGTCAGCCATTTTGCCGTGCCCGCATCCGTGACCGGAAAGCGCGTCGGGTAGGCGATGAAATTCTCCTCCCGCCATTTGGAGAATACTGAAACGAGTTGCGCATCGTCGGCCTGGAGGCGGCAGACCGGAAGGAGCATACCGCCCGATGCCCCCAGCTTGATTCCACGGGTGTAAAGGGCTTCCAAGTTCGCCGTTTCTTTGAGGAAGGCGAACTCAGCGATGATTGCTTTTGCGAACACGGAGTTCGGGGTCGAGGTTTGCATGTCGGTTTCAGGCAGATTTAGCGAACGCATTGATCCGGTCCAGTACATACTCGATCATCGCGCTCGTCAGCCCCGGATAAGTCCCAAGGAACAGCGCTTGATTCATGATCTCATCCGCTCCCGTCATCTCGCCGATGACGCGGAATGCTTCCGGGCGATCTTTTTTCAACTGCACGAATACCGGCTGCCGTAGGAGATTGCCGCCGAAGAGCATCCGGTTCCCGATTTTCTGGTCGTCGAGGTGACGCCCGAGTTTGCTGTGGGTAAACGGCGCGCTTGGACGCACACGGAGCATGAATCCGAACCACGAGCAATCCGTGCGGCATCCCGTCGAATCCCAGCCGAAGCCCTGCGGCGTCCAGCCGGTCGCGTGGGTTGGCAGGGAAAACTCGAAGAACTCATCCAAGTCCGCAAGCCCGGTGCGCAGCATGTCCCAATTGCGCTTTCGTGCTTCGACAAACGCGGGCAGTTTTTTGAGCTGTTGCCGACCGATCGCGGCCTGCGGGTCGAGCGGTTTTAGATTGTACCCGAGATGGCTGTAGATGTATTTGTGGTCGTAGCCCTCTGGGAGTTCGCCGAGCTGCCATCCGAAGCGTTTGTTGCAAGTGTTGTCCTTGCCGCTCGCACACCAGCAATCGCGACCCCAATCCCGGAAGCTCTCGGCATAAGATTTTAACGGTGGACGATGCACAATATTCACCGCGCCGCCTTCGCCCATCGTGAGGTGGTGCGGCGGATAAAACGACTGCGTGGAGATGTCGCCCCACGTCCCGGTGTAGCGGGTGATGTGGGTTCCGTCGCTCGGAATGCCGGGCGAGTTTTCCTTGAAGCCGAGCGCTGCGGCCCGCGCGATGGGCATAGAATACGTGCAGCCCAGCGCATCGCAGTTGTCCTCGATGAGCCAAAGGTCGTTCTGCTTGCAAAACTCAAGAACCGCTCCGAGGTCGAATGGATTCCCCAGCGTGTGCGCGACCATCACGGCTTTCGTTTTCCCTTTTTGAAATGCTGCGGCGAGCTGCTCCGGGCGGAGGTTTCCGGTGAACGGATCGTTGTCGATAAACACCGGGACGGCTCCACTCTGCACGATCGGCGCGACGGTCGTCGGAAAACCCGCTGCTGCGGTGATGACTTCGTCCCCGATCTGAATCCGTTTGTGGGCAGGAATTTTGTGGCTGGTGAGGGCGGAAAACGCGACCAGGTTTGCCGATGATCCCGAGTTCACGAGCAGCGAGTGTTTTACGCCGAGCAGTGCGGCCAGTTCGCTTTCAAATGCGGCGCCTTCGGGTCCGAGCGTGAGCCAAAAATCAAGCGTCGCGCCTACCGCAGCCTCTACTTCATCTTCAGTAAAAACCCGGCCCGCGTAAGGGACGACAGTCTTGCCGGGCTCAAACTCTGTCGGCCGCGCCGAATCACCCGCAGGCCTGAAGTTGCTGTGAACGAGCGAAGAATATTCCCGGGTGAGCCGCAGGATCTCGGCTTTGAGGTCAGCAGCCGATTTCATAGAATTGCGGGGTCTTCGGAAGCTGAGCCCGCAGCGCTGATGCGCGGAATAAAGCAGTGAAGCTTTCCGCTTTTACAGATGCGGCATTGATTGAGTGTTTCGACGTGCATGAAAAAATTAGTGCGTGAAGGCGGTTTCGCTGGCCAGCCCGGAACCGTTGTCGCCGGGGAGCAAGCTCGTCGCGTTCCGAAGGGAGTCCAGCGGTTTTACCAGACTTTCCAAGGCGCTCCCTCCGCCCACATTTTGTTGAGCATCTCGGTCTCGCGGTAAGTGTCCATGCACTGCCAGAAGCCTTTGTGCGAATAGGCCTTGAGCTGCCCGGCACGCGCAAGTCTTTCGAGCGGCGTACGCTCCAGCACGCAGGAGTCGCCGTCAAGGTATTCGCCGATCGCTTTCTTGAACACGAAGAACCCGCCGTTGACCGGCTGTAGCTCGTTCTCCGGCTTTTCGTGGAAAATGCGGACCTCCCCGTCTTCAATCGTGAGCGCGCCAAACCGCCCGATCGGATGCACGGCCGTCAGCGTCGCGATGGCACCGTGTTCTTGGTGGCAGCGAATGGAGGCGTTGATGTCGCTGTTGGTGAGCCCGTCGCCGTAGGTCATCAGAAAATCCTCATCTTCGCCGATGAACTTGAGCACCCGCTTGAGCCGTCCGCCCGTCATCGTGTCCTGCCCGGTGTCCACCATCGTCACCTTCCAATCCTCCTCGTCGTGGTTGCTCTGATACTCAATGGCCGGGGTGCGCCCCAGGGTGAGCGTCACGTCGCTCGTGCTCCAGTTGTAATTGCGGAAGTAGTCCTTGATGACTTCGCCTTTGTACCCGAGGCAAAGAATGAACTCCTTGTGCCCGTAATGAGCGTAGGTCTTCATGATGTGCCACAAGATGGGCCGCCCGCCAATCGGGACCATCGGCTTGGGCCGGAACTCCGTTTCCTCGCGCAACCGTGTGCCGAGACCTCCGCAGAGAATGACTACTTTCATAAGTTTAACGGGCGACGGGTTTTTCCAGCAGAAAGCTGCCGAGCAGCATGGCATCGATTCCACCGTCGTAGAAGCAGCGGACCGCTTCCCGCGGGTGCATGACGACGGGTTCTCCCATCACATTGAAGGACGTGTTCAGTATCATGTATTCTCCAGTGAGTCGTCCGAACTCGCTGATGAGCGCGTGGAATTTTGGGTTGAAGTCGGACTTCACCGTTTGCGGACGGAGCGTGCCGTCTGCGTGAACCACGGCGGGCACTTTTGAGCGCTTCGCTTCGGTGCAAGTGAAGCTGGTGATCATAAAGAACTCGTCGCGCTCTTTCTCCAGGTAGTCGGCTTTTTTCTCCCACAGCAAGGACGGGCAAAAAGGGCGGAATCCTTCCCGGAATTTCACCTGCGCATTGATGATGTCCTTGTTCTCCGCCTTGTTGGCGCTCATCAAAATGGAACGATTGCCGAGCGCTCGCGGGCCGCTTTCCATGCGACCCTGAAACCATGAGACGATTCGATCTTTGGCAAGGAGTTCCGCCGCCGTCGCACTGGGATTTTCGACGCGTTTGTAGCTGAGGTGGCGGGCCTTGAGCATGGCCTCAATCTCGGCATCGCCGTACTCGGGGCCGTGGTAAAGGTGCTCCAGTTTGCCGATTGGAGCGCTGGGATTTGCGTCGTGATAAACCTGCAACGCCGCGCCGACCGCGAGTCCGCTGTCGCCAGCGTTTGGGTAAATCCAGTGCTTGTCCACTTTTCCGGATTCCCAGATCCGCTGGTTGAGTTTCACATTCATGAAAACGCCGCCGGAACACGTCAGGTTTCGCGTCTTTTCCTTTTCCATCCAAGGATAGGCGATATTCATCACCTGTTCCTCGAGGATTTGCTGACATGCAGCCGCGAGGTCCTCCCGGGAATGCCTGCCGAGCAGCTTTTTGATTTCCACTGCCTCATCGAAATGGAAGTGAACCGCACCGCTGTCGTTGAAGCTCGCGGACTTTCCGAAATCGTGAGGCTCCACCAACGCACCGTTCGAGAACTTTGGGTAGAAGGGCTCCAGGTCTTTATACGCCGGTTTCGGGTTTCCATACGGGGCCAGGCCCATCGTTTTCCCTTCGCCGTCGCCGTGCCACCAGCCCAGCGCCTCGGTCACATTACTGTAAAACCAGCCAATTGACGCGGATTGATCCATTTCATGCAGCCGCTCAAGTTTACCATGCTCACCGCGGAAGATGACCGCCGAGTGTCCATCGCCCAGCCCGTCGGCACTCACGATCACCTGTTTCTCGGAGCTTCCACTAGTAAAGTAGGCAGCCGCTGCATGAGCCAGATGGTGGTCGATGTGGACAATGCGCGTCTTTTTGCCCAGCGGATATCGCTTGAAGTAGATCGGCAGCTTTTCCTCTCCTGCGCCTGCGAAACTCTCGATTCCCATGCGGATCTTGCGCTTCCAATTCGGTGCCAGAAACCGCTCATCGCTCGGATCGATGTCGAAAAGAATGTTGTAATCCGGGACCGTGAAGCGGCTCGCAATCGCGATGACATCGATGTCGTCCATCGTCAGCCCGCCAGCCTCCAGACAATACCCGACCGCACGGAACGGCAGCCCCGCATGGTGCTTGATCCGCGAAAACCGCTCTTCCGCAACGTCGGCGACGATTTCGCCGTCCACAATGAGTGCGGCGCTACTATCATGGCCTTTATGAAGTCCGAGTATGTTCATCAGTCCGCCGGAGGTAGCAGGGGATTTGCGCATCGCAAGCGGAGATTGATGATAAGCTGGATTTCCTTGCGAAAGCCCACTACCCAAACCACCGATGAATCGTCCCTTACGTGTCGCGTGGATTACGTTTTTCCCGATGGAATGGCTTGCGGAAGCTCCTGAGGAAATTCGGAGCATGCCCAAAGGGCATCCTGCTTCGTGGCAACGAGTCCTGCTCCGCGAGTTTCAAAAAGACCCGTCGATCGAATTGCACATTTTTGCAATCCGCAGGCTTTTCCCGCGGGACGTGATCTTCAAATCGGGCAATGCGACATTTTACTGCCTGAAAGCTCCGGGAAGTCTGCGGGCACCGTCGCTGTTTTGGGTCGATAACTGGCTCCTGAAACGGCACATCAAAAACATCCAGCCCGACGTCGTACACGCGTGGGGCATGGAACAAGCGGCAGGCCTCGTCGCGTCGAGGCTTGGCTTCCCGTATCTGGTTTCGATGCAGGGTATTCTGAGCTGGCTCAAGGGCCGGGTGCATCTCAACCGCTATGAAAGGTTCATGGCTTTTTTAGAGGAACGCACTTTGCCGAAGGTGCCGAAAGTGACGGTTGAAGCGGGGTTCGCCGTCGGTTTTCTCCGTGGAAAATGTCCATCGCTCCAAGTGGAACAGGTCGAGCACGCGCCCGATCCACTCTTCGCTTTAAAGCCGCGCGAAAACGATCCGGAAAAACTCCGCTTCCTCAGCATCGGCGGAGTGAACGAACTCAAGGGGGCGGATTTGCTCTTCCGAAGCCTCGCGCAACTCCCGCCCGAGGTTCCTTTCGAGCTGACCGCAATTGGCTACAGTGAGACGCCGCTCTACGAATCCCTCCGCCGCGAACTTCCCGCGTCGCTGTTTGAGCGGGTCACATTCCGCCAGGGATTGAGCCCTGCGGAAGTCGCCGGCGAAATGTCGCGTGCGACGATGATGATTTATCCGACCCGGGGAGACACCAGCCCGAATGCCGTGAAAGAAGCCGTCGTCCACGGACTGCCGGTGGTATCCGCCCGGGTCGGCGGGATTCCGGAATATCTCTTCCCCGATGAAAACGGGGTTCTGGTAAACGCAGGCGAAGTGGACTCTCTCACCGCCGGAATCCGGCACGCACTTCAGCACGCAAATTTCTCCAAAGGACGGGTCGATGCCGCAAGGCTGGCAAGCGTCCGCGAGTATCTTTCTGCGGAAACCATGGCGAGGAAGTTCCGCGCGATCTATCAAACGGCCTGCGGCGGGAAGTAGGTGCCGGCGGGCTTTCCGGCGGCGGCGCGAAGCATCGGGCCGGCGGTTCTTCCGCTCCCGATGACGGTGGGGATGCCGGCGTTTACTGCGATTTGCACGGCGTGGAGCTTTGAGGCCATTCCTCCCACACTCAGGCGGCCTTTTTCGTCGCGGACGAACTTGGCGACTTCTTCGAAATTATCCACTCGCGGGATGAGCTTTCCTTTTCCGTCGAGGAGCCCTTCGACGCTCGTGAGAAGCACGAGCAATTGGGCTTCCGCGAGGAGGGCGACTTCGGCGCTGAGGCGGTCGTTGTCGCCAAATTTGAGCTCTTCCACGGCGACGGTGTCGTTCTCGTTGATGATGGGGACGACCTTGCTCGCGAGGAGGCGATCGAGTGTGGTGCGGACGTTGGAGTAGGCGATGCGGCTGTCGAGGTCGCCATGGGTGAGGAGGATCTGGGCGACGGTGAATCCGTGCTTTTGAAAATGCTCCGTGTAGCAGGCCATGAGGCGTCCCTGCCCGACTGCTGCGCAGGCCTGCCGGGCGGCGAGGTCTTCGGGGCGTTCTTTGAGGCCGAGTGCATCGAGACCCGCTGCGACTGCTCCGGACGATACGACGATGACTTCGTTCCCCTCTTTCACCAACGCAGAAACCTCGCGCGTGAGCCGGGCAAACTGCCTTTGATCCAAGCCGACCCCGCGTTGTGTCGCGAGGATGCCGGAGCCGAATTTTACGACGATGCGTTTACCCACCTATTTCCGCGACATGGAGGCGATTTGCGATTCGAGCTTTTCGACGAGCATTTCGGCAGTTTCACGGGCGCGGCGCTCTTCGAGGAGCGCTTCTTCGAGCTCGCGGACGCGTTGCTGAAGATTGATTCGGATGCTGCCGCGTGTGCCGGCCAGCGTGAGATCCACATCGGAGCGATCACCGTTCGAGACGACTTCCGGCGGGACGAGATCCTTCACCTGAAGCTGCGTATTATCCGTGCAGTTCGTGATGGAGCTTTCCATGGTGATTTCCCCCGCCTTCAAGAACTCGCGGATCGCGCCGACCGTGGTCGGGCCGTAGTAGTGGTCTTCGCTGACCTGGATGAGGTAATCCATTTCCAGCTCGGGCACCATCGGCGCCTTCATCCAGGTGACTTCGTCCGTGGAGACGCGGTCCATCGGCGAGACTTGTGCTTCCGCAGCCCATTCCTTGAGCTGTGAAAACGGGATGGGGCCAAATTGTGAGCCGTCGTGGGCTTTGCGCAGGTACCAGTGGGAGTCTTCCATATTGGGTGTTATTCTTTTTTGTCGGGGGGAAGTGTGAGTTGCTGGCCCACTTGAAGTTTCTTTGGATCGGAAATGTTGTTGAGCTTTTGCAGTTCCGCAACGGTTATTCCGTATTGCTTGCCGATTTTTTCAAGCGCCTCGCCTTTTACGACGATATGGACCCTCGGGGCCGATGCGAGCACCCGGGGGACGGGCGCGGCTTCGGGCTCTGCGGCGGGCACCGGAACTGTCGCTACTCCGGGAATCGTGGCTGGAGTCGCCGGGGTTGCTTTGCCTTCGATCTGGACGGCAAGGCGGTTGACCTGCGCGGTGAGTGCGTCAATCTTCGCATTTTGCAACTCGATGAGCTTGCGCAGTTGCGCCAACTCCGTCTGCACGGGATCCTGTGCGAATGCGGAGACTCGGAAAAGGGACGCCACCGTAATCACAGCGGCCAGCATTGAAATTCGAAGTTGCGGAATCATTTCTCAGAAAGTGTCCACAATCTTCGCCCACAAGGCAAGGATGCGTTGATCCGTGCCGTCAGTAACGAAGGTAGGTGGTGAAAAATCTCGCGCCGTCCGCGGAAATCGCGTTGATTCCGCCGGACGGTGGATCGTCCGAACCGGAAACAATGATGCCCGATACGCGCCAATCGCCGGGCTTCACCTCCGAGAATACGGGGCCGCCGCTCATCCCGCCTTCAAAGGTCAGGGACGTGTTGTCGTAATACGACCGGAAAATCTTCAACCAACTCGTGGCCGGCTCTACGAAGACCAATTCGTCGCCGCTGTGAAAATCCGCGCCAAAGCCGAGGCAGATGTTGTATGCGTCGCCGGTGAGGAGCTTCAGGTCATACTTCCATCCCGCATAAGAGCCGCCAGCCAAAAGCGAGGCGAACCGCATGCCGCCCATATCGCGGGCAAACGAGTAGTCGGAATCGGCACCGTTATTCAAAGCAGACCGCTGATAACCGCCGAAAACGTAGAGCCGCGTGGCAAAGCGTTTCGTGGCGATGCTGGCATTGTGGCGCGCGCGGTTAAACTCCAAATTGGTGCTCCACCCGCCATCGATATCCCAGAGATTGTGCGCTGCGGTGAGGGCGCTGCGTTTGTAAACCACGACGCCGCTGCCTTGGAAATCCGAGTCGCCACTCGTGAAAATAATCTGCCCCGCCATCGAATACGGGTAGGTGGCCGTAAGGTCCGCGCCGACGGGGGCCGGGTATGCGACATCGACCGCATTTGCCGGGATAAAAGGCGCAAGTGCGATGCTGAGCAGAGCGATGAGTTTTTTCATATGTGTGAGCACTACGACGGGACCGTAGCGCATTTTGTTCAATTGTAAAACCCTGTCCCTGCGATTTGTTGCGAAAAACCTACCCGATAAACGAGCAGACGTATTCGCAAATTCCCGCCGACACCTCGATATCGAAGCCGCTTTTTGCCGCCACATCGAAAAACGTGCCCGCCGCAAACTCCTTCACCGTCGCTTCGCCATCGATCTTCACGGAACAGGCACCGGCAACGATCTCCATGCGTTCCGCCTTCTCCGTTCCGAAGTGAAATTTGCCGGGATAGATGAGCCCGAGCGTCTTTTTGGAGCCATCGGCGAAGAGGATCGAGTGGGAGACGACTTTGCCGTCAAAATAAACATTCGCCTTCGCGACCGCTGTAACGTTTTCAAATTGCATCCGCGCGAGGTAAGGGAGCGCGCGGGCGCGGTCAAGCCTGTCAAATCGGATGTTCCGGCGGATGAACCCGCGGCGCGAAGATAATCACGATGTTTGCCGCCAGGATCAGCACGGCCCCGATCTGGAACTGCGGCGTGAGATGTTCGTTCGCGTAAGCGATGCCGGCGAGCGCCGAAAACCAGCCCGGCAAAAACAGCGCCCACAGCGTGGCAAATACCGGCTCCGTCGCATAGATGAGCCCCGCCTGCGTGCTCGTAACGTGCGGCTGCCAGCGGACCATCGTGGCATACGCGTAGGTCGTGCAAAACAGCGTGAGGATGAGAGTGAGCAAGATCACCGGGCCCGACGTGTAGGCCTGCACCATGTTCGCACCGCCGCCGGCGACGACCAGCGGAACAAGGATCAGCGCCTTCACGCCGAACATCACCGTCGCCGTGCGCCGCATATCGTTCCCGCTGAAAACGGGCCGCTCGAGCGTGACGATCTGACCGGTGAAAAGCATCGCGCTCAAAATAGTCTCCCACTCCCCGCGTCCGAGATGAATCGAGCCGAGCTCCACGCCGCTCAACACTGCGCACCCTGCCACGACAAGCCCCGCCGCAAGCACCACGGCCCACGACGGAAATTTCCGTCCGTGGATGGCCACATAGATCGGCACGAAGACACTCGTGAACTGCGTAAAAAAAGCGGACGTGCTCGCCGCGATATAATTCTGCGCATCCGTCTGAAGCAGCATCCCCAGGCCGCCAAAAAGCCCGAGATGAAGCCCCTGAACGCATTCGCTTTTGGACAAACCGCGGAGCCGTCCGCGCAAAAGGAGCGCCATCACGATCGTGGAAAGCAGCATCCGATTCATCAAGATGAACGCCGCATGAAACCATTCCGCGCGGCCCGGCATCAGCGCGCCCTGCGCGAGCATCACTGCTTTTGCAGCCGGAAAACTAAGGCCCCACGCCGCCGTAGTAAGCGTGAGTCGCCATACGGCGGAGCGCCATTGCTTCATGGAGCTCAGGCTCCGATTCGCCGGGCTGCGAGCACGGTGTTGTGCATCAGCATCGCGATGGTCATCGGCCCGACGCCGCCGGGCACCGGCGTGATTGCGCGGCATTTGGGCGCCACTTCGGCAAAGGCGACGTCGCCGACGAGTTTCGAGCCTTTTGGCGAAGTCGGATCGGCCACGCGATTGATGCCCACATCGATCACCACCGCGCCTTCTTTGACCATGTCCGCTTTGACAAATTCCGGCTGGCCAATCGCCGCGATCAAAATATCCGCACCACGGCAGACTTCCGCGAGATTCCTCGTGCGGGAATGCGCGACCGTCACCGTCGCATCGCCGCCGCGGCCTTTATTCATCAAGAGAAATGCCATCGGCTTTCCCACGATCATCGAGCGTCCGAGGACTACGACATTTGCACCGGAAGTCTCGATGCCGCTCTCTACGAGCAGACGCTGGCAGCCGAGCGGCGTGCACGGGACAAATGCGTCCGCATCGCCCATGGCGACTTTCGCGACATTGATGGGATGAAATCCGTCCACGTCCTTTCGCGGATCGATCGCATCGACCACTGCACGCTCGTCGATGTGCTTCGGCGGCGGCGATTGCACGAGGATGCCGTGGACCGCCGGGTCCGCGTTCAGCGCCCGGACGACGGCGAGCAATTCGTCCTGCGTCGTCGTCGCAGGCATGTCGCGTTTTACCGAATGCATCCCGAGGTCCAGCGCCGTCTTTTCCTTGCTCTTCACGTAAGCATGCGAAGCCGGATCATCGCCCACCACGACCACTGCGAGACCGGGTGTAATTCCGCGCGACTTCAGTTCCGCGACCGCAGCGCGTGTCTCTTCGTTGATTCGCTGGGCGATTGCTTTTCCATCAATGAGTGTCATCCCCGCATGAAGCCGGATTTCCCCCACACGAAGCAAGCGCGATTGGATTGCCGAACCGCGCGAGTGCGCTAAAAGGAATGTATTATGACTACTCGCGGAAAACTCGTTTTCACCATTCTCTTCCTCGCCATCGTAGGATTTGGCGTCACCAAGTGGTGGCCCACGCTCAAGCCCGATGCCGGCCCGACACCCGGCGCGGAGAAGAAAGGCGGCGCCCAGTCCGACCTCATCGTAGCCACACAGACGGAAGTTCCGCGACTCGGTCCCGCGGGCGTTTATCAGAGCAAGGACAACGTCGTGGACATCGAGTTGAGCACCTACGCTGGTTACGCGGGCATCATCGCCGCGAACGGCGGGCTGGAGCCAAACGACAACTCCATTTTTGCAAAAAAATATGGCTTCAAAGTTCGCATCAAGCTCAGCGAGGAAGAAAGCTGGACCGCCCTCAATGGCGGTAAAATGGCTGCCAGCGCAACCACTGTCGATGTGCTCGCGGTCTATGGCCGCCAGTTCAACGCCGTCGTGCCTGTGCAGATCGCATTCTCCCGCGGCGCGGACGGTGTGGTCGTGAAAACCGGCATCAAACGCATCAACGATCTCAAAGGCAAAGTGCTCGCCAGCGCGCAATTCACCGAGGCGGATTTCTTCATTCGCTACCTCGCGCAGGAAGCGGGCATCGCGGTGAACATGCTCTCGTCGCTCGACGCGGAAGCCGACCCGAACGCAATCAATCTCGTCTATTCCGAAGATGCCGGCGTCGCGTGCGATGCGTTCACCACGGACGAAACCGGCAAGCTCGTAGGCTGCGTGACATGGGCCCCGAAGACCACAGACACCGTGAAGGAGAGCGCCGGAAAAGCGCACCTGCTCACGACGAATCGCAACCTTCTCATCGTCGCCGACGTCCTCGTGGTGAACAAAGGCTTCGCGGCCGCAGAGCCCGAAAAAGTCAAAGGCCTCGTCGCCGGAATCCTCGAAGGTAACCTGATGGTCCGCAACAACGCCGAGGCCAGTCTGGACGTGATAGGGAAAGCCTTCTCGAATAAAGACGATCAATGGGACAAAGCCCTCACGAGACTCGAACTGCAAAAAGTCCACTTCTCAAACGGTCCGGAAAATTTGTCCTTTTTCAGCGGGTCCATGGACGCAGCGGGCAGCTTCTCCGGCATCTACCAGAGCGCGATTTACTCGTATGGAAACGACCTCATCAAAGACCCCGTGGACAGCGAGCGCTTCCTCGATCTCAAGCACCTAAAAGCATTGGAAGCAGCGGGCGCATTTGCCGGGCAGACCGTCAGCATCGCACCGATCAAGACACAAGGCGCGGGCCCCGTGGAAAGTGATCCACTGCTCAGCAAAAACATCCGTTTCCTTTTCCAGCCCAACAAAGCGGAGCTCGATCTTTCAAATGCCGATAACTTGAAGAGCCTCGGCGCGCTGAAGCAGATGCTCCAAATCAGCCCCGGATCGACCATCCTGCTCCGCGGCCACGTCGATAACTCCAAAGTCGAGGATTTCAAAAAACAGGGCGACAGCTTCCTGCGCACGATGGCAATCAAGGCGACCGACTTCAGCAAACAGCGCGCAGCAGAAATCAAGAAACAACTCGTGGAGCGCGAGAAAGTGGAAGCCGTCCGCATCGAAGTGATGGGCCGTGGATGGGAAGAACCACTCAAGACGCTGGACGAAAGCCGCCGCGTCGAAGCGCAATGGTTCACGCTGGAATAGATTGCAGAGCAGCGATGAGCTGAGGAAACTCTGAGACGTGCGTCGGTTCATACAGATCATCCTGCTTTTGGCACTGCTCGTTGGCGGTGGCGGAAGCTGGTACCTATACGAGCGGGGCCTCACGAGGCCCTGGCGCGATCTCGTGTTCGAGGAGTTGCGTCGGCGCGGCGTGGAAGTTTCGTTTGGCTCACTCACTGTCGAGCCGTTTCGTGGACTGGTGGCGAAGAATGTTCGCGTATTCGATTCGCCGAAGCGCGAACGCACTCTGGCCCAGGTAAACGAGATGATCGTGGAGGCCAACTACGCAAACGCCGTCCGCGGAAAACCATTTCTCGATTCGCTGACATTGGTCGATGCAGCATTGCAAATCCCGCTCGACACAAAGGATCCGACGGGCCCTACGGTAACCGTAGAGAAGCTGAACACGCGGATCGTTTTGCCCGCCGACCGTCTCGTGGTGAGCCGTCTCACCGCGGTCCTTTTCGGTATCCATGTGTCGGCATCGGGCCAGATCGTCCACCCGGACGGATGGCGCAGCGATCCGCCCGGACCCGACAAAACACCGGATGATTTGATGCTGATGACCCGCGTGCTGGATGAGTTTCGTGCGCTGAAATTCCTCGATCGTCCCCGGCTGGATATCCACTTCGGCGGCGACCTCGCGATGCCGGAATCGATCGTCGTCGAGGCCTCGCTCGCAACCGGTCGTGTGGAGCGCGGAACTTACCGGCTGGACGCATTGGATGTCGCGCTGAGCTGGCACAACGAAGCACTTTTGCTGCACCGGTTCGAGGCCCGCGATGCCGTCGGCAGATTGCACATCGGCGGCACCTACCGTCCGTCGTCGCGGCAGTTGGACGCAAGCGTTCGCTCCGGCATGGACCTGGCCGCGCTGCTGCGAACCAGCGGACTTTGGGAGCCCGGCGAACTACATTTTGAGTCCACGCCGCAGATCGATGCAGTCATCAAAGCCAAGTTCGAAAAACCGGGTGTGCCCCGCGCAAAGCGGGATGGAGACGGTCAGATGGATCTGTCGGGCAAACTCCGGATGGGGAAATTTGCGTTCGGAAAAATCGCGTTCGACCAGCTCGCCGCAGACTTCGCCTGGGATGGCAAACGCTGGGCTGTGCGCGATTTCGTTTTGAAGCATCGCGTGTCCGGAGAAATCCACGGCGATGTGATGCAGGATTACGACACCTCCGGGCAGGGTGATTTTCGACTCGGCCTCACGAGCACGATCAACCCCGAATCCCTCGCACCATTTTTCCGCGGCAACAAACCATGGCAACGCGATGCCGCTGCCCGACTCGCGATGTTCAAGTTTCCCGACGCGCCCGAAATCAAAGTAAGTGCACGCGGTTCCGCGCCTGGATGGGACACGATGTCCGCCAGCGGCGACGTGAAACTCGGCCGGTGCAGCTATCGAGGCGTGGATGCGCGCAGCGTCAATGCCAGCCTACGATTCAGCGGCAACACACTCCATGTGGACAACCTCGACGTTCAGCGCGCCGAGGGCCCCGGTGCCTGCTCGCTCACGTTCGATTTCACGAAGGACATCGTGCTCGTAAAGAATGCGCGGATGGGCGTTTTCCCGCTGGATGTCGCGCAGTGGATCGACCCTGATCTGGCCGAGGATATCCGGCCTTATCGCTTCGGCAAACAGCCTCCTTTCCTCACAATCGACGGCGTGGTGGACCGGCAAAAGGGCGGCAAAAATACCCGCCTCGTGGTGAAGCTCGATGCGGAAAACGGCATGGATTACACCTTCAGTGGAAAGGAGCTGAAGTTCAACAAGGTCGAAGCCAAAATGCTGTTCGATGATGGACGCGTGAAACTCACCGACGTTCGCGGCGAACTGTTCGACGGCATTCTCAAAGGTTCGGCCGACATTTCCACGATGAAAGGAAAGCCCGGTCACGCAGCGGAAATTCGATTTATCGACGTCAACTTCGAGAAGCTCACGAAGCTCTATTTCGACTACCACGACTCGAAGGGAAAACTGAACGGCGTATATAATTTCAACGGCAGGGGCGACGACGCCCGCACCATGAGGGGCGAGGGGAAAATGGAGATCACCGAAGGTAACGTATTCGCGATCCCGTTTCTCGGACCATTTAGCGACGTGCTTAATAAAATCGTTCCCGGCATGGGCTACAATCTCGCCCGCCGTGCAGCGCTTACGTTTGCAATCGCCGACGGGATTATTACGACGAAGAATTTAGAAATCGAAGGAAAGGGATTCTCGATGTTTGGCGACGGACGCATTTGGTTCCTCGATGACCGGATGGACTTCGACATGCGCCTCAACGCTCAAGGACTTCCTGGCGTTTTGCTGCTGCCGGTGAGTGCCCTGCTCGAATACCGCTCCGTTTCAAAATTCTCCGAGCCTGACTGGCGGGCGAAAGTAATCCCAAAATTTCAACTGCCGAGAACACCCAAGCCGACGCTTCCAGTTCAAATCGAAAAACCGGCTCCGGCAAACAAACGCGCAAAAGCCTTGCGCTGAGCGCAGCCATCCTTCAATCGCAACACGTCATGTCCGCACACCTTACCGCAAACAATCTTCGCCGCTCGTTCAAAATGGGCCAGCGGACCATCGACGTCCTCCAGGGAATCACGCTCGACGTCGCCGCCGGCGAATCCGTATTCCTTTGCGGCGCGAGCGGTGCCGGGAAAAGCACGCTTCTTTACACTCTCGCAGGCCTCGAAAGACCCGAAGAAGGTGAAGTTTTTTTCGAAGGCACGCCGCTCTACGCGCAACCGGAAAGCCGCCTCGCAGCAATGCGCAACAGCGCGTTTGGTTTTGTTTTTCAAGCGTACCACCTGCTCCCGGAGCTCACTGCACTCGAAAACGTAATGCTTCCCGCAATGATCGGCGGAATGAGGAAACGAGCCGAAGCGGAATCAGCTCTCGAACGGGTCGGGCTGAAGGATCGCTTCTCCCATTTGCCGGCCGAGTTGAGCGGCGGGGAACAACAACGTGTCGCGATCGCCCGCGCGCTGATCAATAATCCGCGGATCATTTTTGCCGACGAGCCCACGGGAAATCTTGATAGCAAGACTGGCGAAAGCATCGTCTCCACGCTCCTCGCGCTCGTTCGCGACGAAAAGAAAACACTCATCGTGGTCACCCACGATTCTCAGCTCGCAACTCGCGGCGACCGTCGTTTGGAAATACGCGATGGACAGGTTGTGAAATAAACTACCGGCTCAAATGTGAATCGGATGCCCGTAGGCTACTCCGGTAGCTTCGTGAATTGCTTCGCTGAGCGTCGGATGCGCGTGAATCGTTGCCTCGATCTCGTCTTTTGTGAGTTCGGACGTAATCGCGAGCCCCATTTCCGCAATCATCTCGGTCGCCTCGGGTCCGACAATGTGAGCGCCGAGCAGTTCGCCGTGCGCCTCGCCGAAAATGAGCTTCACAAAACCATCGATCTCGCCAATCGCCCGTGCCTTCCCGCTCGCCATAAATGGGAATTTTCCAATCTTGAATTTCAGTCCCTTTTCCTTCGCCGCCCGTTCGGTGAGTCCAACACTCGCGACCTGCGGATGGCAATAGGTGCAACCTGGGAAGACCGTGACTTTTTTCGGCTTGGCCCCTGGAACAAACATCCCCTCGACAGCCTGGATCGCCTCGAAACTCGCGACATGTGCAAGCCAAGGCGGCCCAATAATGTCTCCAGCCGCAAAAATCCCGGCAGTTGGCGATTCGTAGCGGTCATTCGTAGCGATGTATCCGCGATCACTGAGATTCTTTTTGTCAGCGAATACCGCACCGCCGGGCAATAAAGGCTGGATTCCGATCGCGACCAAGCAGACATCTGCTTCGAGGATTTGTTCCTTCCCATCCACGCCCGCAACGGTAATCCGAACGCCGCTGGCAGTCACTTCAGTCTTGGTCGTCTTTGTATTTGTGAGAACTTTGATGCCCTGTTTCACGAAAGCCTTCTCGACCGTCTGGGACACCTCAGTGTCTTCGACGGGCAGAATGTTCGGAGCCATCTCGACCACAGTCACATTTGTGCCGAACGCGTTGTAGAAATACGCGAATTCCACACCGATCGCCCCCGCACCAATGACGATCATCGATGCAGGTTGCTTCTCCAAAACCATCGCTTCACGGGAACCGATCACCGTCTTTCCATTGAAAGGAAGGCCGGGCATTGGGCGGGAAACACAGCCTGTCGAAACAAGGATTTTCGCCGCAGTGTGAACCTCGGTTTTCCCATCGGCTGCCTTGACCGTCACCGAGCCAGCCTTCTCCAATACAGCTTCCGCCCGAATATAATCGACCTTGTTTTTCTTAAAGAGAAACTCGATTCCCCCTGCATTCTTGTCGCTTACATCGCGTGACCGTTTGATCACTTTACCCCAATCGTAGCTTAAATCTGTGAAAGCGAATCCGAACTCGGCCGCCCGATGTTTCATCAAATGATAAAGCTCCGCATTCCGAAGCAGGGACTTTGTCGGAATACACCCCCAGTTAAGGCACGTTCCGCCAGCGCGCTCTTTCTCTACGCAGGCCACTTTTTTGCCGAGTTGCGATGCTTTGATTGCTGCGACGTAGCCCGCAGGCCCGCCACCAATTACAATGAGGTCGTAAGATGCCATATTAGTTCAGAAAAAATGTGTTCGTTTAAACGGAAAAACACTCCGGTTTAAGAAACCGCGCGTCAAGATCGCTGCGATTAAATAACTTCTCCAACGAGATCGTAAACTTGAGTTCCTGTGATCCAGACATTCACGAACTCACCGACTGGAGCCGCTTTTTTCAGCAAAATGCGACCGTCAATATCAGGCGCATCTGTTTCGCCGCGAGCGACTAACGGCTGGTCCACTACGGCGCGGATGACTTTGCCTAATTGCGCGCGCCCGATTTCGGTAGCAATCTTTTGCTGAAGCTTCATCGCCCTTTTAAAGCGGGACTCTTTTACCTTCGCGGAAAGCTGCCCTTCCATTTTCGCCGCCCGACTGCCCTCTTCCTGACTGTAAGTAAACACTCCGAGTCGCTCAAATCGAGTACGCTCGATGAAATCCAAGAGGTATTCAAACTCCTCCTCCGTTTCACCCGGAAATCCGACGATGAATGTCGTTCGAATAGCGATACCAGGAATTCCCTCGCGAATTCGACGAACCAGATTCTCGATATGTTCGCTGGAAGTTTCCCTCTTCATTACTTCAAGCATCCGTGGATGAATGTGCTGGAGCGGCATATCCACATACCGGGCAACATGACGGGTTGCTGCTATACAGTCGATCAACTCATCGCTCCAATGAGCGGGGTGAGTGTAAAGGAGCCGGATCCAAAAATCGCCTTCGATCCGGTCCAACTCCCGAAGTAATTTAGTCAGTGTTGGGCCTCTTCGGCTATCGACCGGTTGCTTTGGGCCCGCTTTTTCAGCCCATAAATCCATTCCGTAGTATGTAGTATCCTGGCTGATGAGGTTAATTTCCTTTACCCCTTCAGCAACCAAGGTTCGGACTTCAGTCACGACACTATCGATCGATCGGGAACGATGGCGGCCACGCATTTGAGGAATGACACAAAATGAACAAGGGTGATTGCATCCCTCCGCAATTTTGGTGAAAGCCGTGTGCGGAGGAGTTAATCGGACCCTGGGAGTATTCCAATCAGGTACATAAACGGGTTTCCGGGTAACAAAATTCATCGGTTCCCATTCCTCATTCAGAGGAACAGTCACACTTTTCACTGTGGGAGGTGTTCGCTCCGCTCGTCCAAGCACCTGATCGATGATGGAACCCACGTCTTTCACCTGGTCTAGACCGATAAATGCATCCACTTCGCCCTTAAATTCACTCGAAAGGTCCGCCGAAAAGCGCTGGCTCATACAGCCGGCAACAATCAGCTTTTGACCGATACGCCTCTTTTTGAGACCTTTTGATTTATGGGCTTCCAGTATCGCTTCGATGCTTTCCTCTTTTGCACTGTCAATGAACGCGCACGTGTTGACAATTAACACATCGGCTTCCGCTGCGTTGTTTGTGATCATCATCCCCCGCTGCAATACATCGCCAAGCATGATCTCCGCATCGACAAGGTTCTTCGCACAACCAAGCGAAATCATACCGATTTTCGGCACTTTATTTTGTGGTGCGATGGTGGATGGAGATTTCTTCATGGTTGAGTTGATCTAAATAGCAGGTCGCAAACACTTCTGCAATGCGTGATGAGGGGGTTTTAGCGCGACATTCGGGCAAAAAAGAGCCCCGTCCCCTGTTTTCACAGGAGACGGGGCATAACTCTGGCAACGTCCTACTTTCGCACGACCTATAGACGTACTATCATCGGGGCTGCAGCGTTTCACTTCCGTGTTCGGAATGGGAACGGGTGGTGCCACTGCGCTGGGATCACCAGAAAGCTATTGTCGTTGCCGACATCAGATTTCTGAGGATTATCCTCATTGAGCCAGTATAGAACTTTTTGATTCTCTGACAACTGCATACAGGTTTCATTCTTACAACTCAGAATGTGACTGAGTTTTGTTTTACTTTTCGATTGCGATGATCTTCTCCCTCGCTATTAGGAAGGAGGATAAGATCAAGCCGGACGAGTTATTAGTATCATTAAGCTGAACGTATTACTACGCTTGTACCCATGACCTATCAACGTGGTGGTCTTCCACGACTCTTCAGGGAGATTCAATCTTGGGAGAGGCTTGGCGCTTAGATGCTTTCAGCGCTTATCCTTTCCGAACTTAGCTACTCTGCGCTGCATTTGGCAACACAACAGATACACCAGAGGTTCGTCCACCTCGGTCCTCTCGTACTAGAGGCAGCTCTCTTCAATATTCCT
>JAYUSJ010000332.1:0-37360 GCA_043755735.1 Verrucomicrobiaceae bacterium
TATGTGTACGAATGCACGCTGCCGTCGCCAAAAGTGACCGTCGCCGGATTATCCAGCGCGTCGTAGGTAAAGCTCTGCGCCACCGCGCCGCTCGGATACGTCACCGCCGAAAGCTCAAACGCCGCGTTGTATTCGAAAGCGAACATATTGCCCGCGAGATCGGTGACTCCCGTGAGGATGCCATCGTCGCCGTACTCAAAGCTGCGCACATGATTTCCAGCATCCGTGATCGTGAGCGGCGATTCCTCCGCATCGTCGCCGGAATTGAGCAGATACGTGATCTGATACGGTGCTCCCGGTCCGCAGCAAACGACCTCGGGCAGTCCGTGCGGGGTGAACTGCGAGAGCTTCTCTCGCTGCATTGGATCAATGACCTTCACCGTCGTCGGCGTGTATCGGTATTCCCATAAGAAGCCCCGCGCGTTTTTGACCGTCTCGGGGCGGCCATCCGGCGTGTAAGTGAACTCCGTTTCCTTGCCCGCTGCATCCGTCGTCTTCGTCGGCTGCCCGGCGGCATCGTACTCCGTGCTCACCGTCGCACCAGTGGCAACATCGGTGACTGCCGTAGTGCGGCCCGCTGCGTCGTACGTGAACTGCGTTTGCGCCCCGAGTCCGTCTGTTTGGGAAGCCATTCGACCCGCAGCATCCAGCTCGAAGCTCGTCGTCGCGCCGCCCGGAGAATGCCACGCTTTCACGCTGCCATCCGTATCGAACTCGCGCTGGATCATCCCGAGCGTCGGCCCGCTCGCGGTCGTCCACTCGTCGCCCGCTGCGTTGTATTCAAACAGCGACGTGATTCCGTTTCCGTAGTCCGAAGCCAGCTCGCGGCCTTCCTCATCGAGCGTGAAAGCGGAGCGCTTTCCGTCCGTGGTCATCGCCGTGAGTCGGCCATTCAGATCATACTCCGCAGTCGTCACGCGGCCCGTGCTGTCGGTCATCTTCGTCATTTGATCCACGCCGTTAAACTCAAAGTTCATCTCGCTAAACGAGTCGCCCTCGCGAGTTGCATTTCCCCGCGCATCATAGACCCACGAAGCGATGATCTGCCCGCTTTCATCAGAAATCGATTCAAGGTTCCCGCGCACATCGTACGCACGATTTTCCACAGCGCCCGTCGGCGAAGTGACCGACAAAATATCGCCCCGCTCGTTGTAGGTGTAGTGCGTCGTGAAGTTCGCAGCAGGCTCGGTCGGCTTGTGCGGAGTCTCCACGCTGAGCAAGTTCCCATCGGTGTCATACGTTGACCGCGTCACGCGATTCAACGGGTCTGTCGCCGTGAGACGATTATTGTCCGCATCGTAAGTGAAGCTCGTCGTTTCATTCATCGCATTCGTGATACTGAGGATGTTGCCTCGATTGTCGTATTGCATCGTCTGCGACTGCCCGAGCGGACGATTCACCGTCTCCGTGCGACCCACGATATTGTGAACAAAAGTCGTCGTCCGATTCTTCACGTCCATCGAAGCAATGAGCCGCCCATCGCCATCGTACGTCTGCTTCACCGCGCGGATTCCTTTGCTGTTGAACATTTCATCAAGCAACGAGGTGTTTGTTTTATAAGAATACTGGGCACTTGCAGCATCAACACCCACCTCGCGCGAACGATCAAAGAAACTTACCAACCTGCCCTGAGCATCGTAGCCGTATTTCAGCTCCGCGCCCGCCGGGTCCGTGATTCGCTCCACGCGGCCCGCGCCGTTGCGATGAAACACGATCGCTTTTCCGCTGCTGTGCGAAACCGAAGTCACACGACCCGCTCCATCGCGGTTGATCGATAGCGAATTGCCGTTTGAGTCCGTCATCCGCTCCAAGCGCCCGTCTTTGTCGAAAAGGAACACGCGCTTGTCCTTCAGCGTGAGCACCCAGCCCGTCGCGTCCGACATGATGTCGGCGTCCTGCGCTTCATTTGAAGACGCCGCAAGCTGCATCGTCCCGCCAGTCGGCTCCCCAATATACAGCGCTGCATTGGTAGGGAGCGTCCCATTTCCACCCACCCACGGATTCGACGTCGCAAACCCGCGCGGCTCCAGCGTCGCCCCGCGAGTCCCGCCGCGAGCACGGAACTTCAACGCCATCGGAGTATCGTAGCCCACGCCCACCCAGGCCGAAGCCACATCATCGCCATCCGCATCCAGCACCGAGGCCAGACGGTTATACGGACGATTAAACACCAGCTTCGGCGCAAACCGCAGCACCTCGCCATCCGGCATCCGCACCACGAGTTGATGCCCCGCTTCGTCGAGAAGCTGATACACTGGCGGATTAAACACCCCGCCGTCCTGCACATCGAGCGCCCAACCGTCGCCCATGGAGAAATTCTTTTCCACGCGCACCGACTCCACATCCAGCACCCAGCCCTTGCCAAAATCACCGGGGCAATGGTCCCGCGAGTCATAAGAGCGCACGACCGAAATCGGCATCCCCGCCAACGGGATTTCGAGGTCTTTGAACGCCACCGTGAAATGCCCCACCTTCATATCGCCCTCCACGACGACCGAAACCTGGTCGCTCGCCGAAGCCCCAAACCGGTCCGTCGCCGTGAGCAACAAATCGAAGATGCCATTGCGAAGCAGCGTCGTATCCAGCGTGCCAAGCGTGGCATTTACCACCGGCCCCGAGCCCGTCGCCAATGTCGTGAATCCGCAAATATCGCCGCGACGACGATACTCCAGCTTCCAATCTCGAATCGCCGGACTATCCGCCGTCCCCGTAATCAGCGTAGGCGCAGTGAGCGTCGCCCCATCCAGCGGCGCAGTGATTTCCACCACCGGCCCCGAAGCAGGCTGATTCTCCACATAAATGGTCGCAATCGCCGAAGTCGCCGACTGCCCATCGCCACCCGTCGCGGTAGCCGAGAGCGTATGCTGCCCCGCCGCCAGCGCAGACGTAACCCGCGAATACGGAGCCGCCGAATCCACCCCAAGCGAAGCCCCATCGAGGAAAAACTCCACCCCCGAAATCCCCGCCGAAGACCCCGTGCTAGCCGAAACCGTCACCACACTTCCCGGCGCAAAACTCGCACCATTGAGCGGCGCAGTCAGCGCCACCATCGGTGCCGGAACAGTCACCGTGACATTGACTGGATCCGAAGTGGTCCGCTGCCCGATAGCATCCGTCGCCACTGCGGTGAGGGTGTACTTTCCAGCGGCCAGCGGCAGCCATGTCGCCGTGTAAGGCGCGGTAGTATCGTAGTTCAACGCATTGCCATTAATGAAAAACTCCACGGAGCTTAACGCACCTTCCGCATCGCTGGCCGATGCGGTCAATGCCAGCGGCAGCCCGGCAGCAACGGAAGCCCCACCCGCTGGCGCAGTAATCGCCACGGCAGGCGGCTGGTTTGTGCCGCCAGTGACGGTGATTTGAACATCGTCACTTGCCGACAACGCTCCATCGCTTACGGCGAGTCGAAAAACGTAGGTTCCAGCTTTGTCGCAAATGACATCCAATCCAGAGCCTGCGTCATTTAATGAGATTCCCCCGGATGCGCTCAGGACCGTCCACTGCGTTGTAAGTCTGCTAGATGGAAGCCCGTCGTCGGAAACCGTAGGGAGCAGCCGAATCAATTCACCGATGGCTCCGATCCGGTCAGCGCCCGCGTCCACTGATGGAGGCTGATTATGTCCGCCAGTAACCGTGATCTGCACGTCAGCGGTCCCTGCGAGCAGTCCGTCGTGTGCTGTAAAACGCAATACATACGTTCCCGCTGCATTGAATCCTGCGATCGGGTTTGCCGCAGTCGCGTTGCTAAATGTCACGTATCCGGGCCCACTTACTTTGCTCCAGAACGTCGAGACTAATGAGTTTACGGGTAGTCCGTCGTCGGAAACCGTCCCGAGAAGCGAAGCCGTTCGCCCCAGCGGAATACTCGTTTGCGACGCGGACGCAGTGACCAAAGGTGCGAGATTTACGGGATTCGGCACTGGAGCAGGAAGGACGTGGACGGTCACATCGGCTGTCGTTTTCGCCAAGCCATCGTGCGCTTCGAATCGGAAAATGTACTCCCCTGCCACCGAGAAGCGGGAAGTAATCTGGCTTCCGATTGGCGGAGCAATCGTTGCGCTGGCTGGGCCGGAAACCATATTCCAACGAGTACGCAAAGTGGATGCCTGTGGGAATCCATCATCGGCTGCGAGTCCAGATAGGGAAACCTCTGCATTTGGCAATTGGACAGTAACGGCTCCCGGCACCGAAACGGAAGGCGCGAGGTTCACTTGCCCCGATGGTGTTACGGTGATTTCTACGGTATCTGAAGTTGAAAGCGCCCCGTCATTTGCGGAAACCTGCAATATATATGTTCCGGGTAGCTCGAACGCCGCGTTTGTCGATGCTGCTCCCGGCGTCCCAAAGAACACGTTGCCCGGTCCAGAAAGCTTGCTCCATTGAACGAGCGGTTGCGCCGAAGGACGACCGTCATCATTGATTACTCCAGCCAAATTCAGGGTAAACAAAGCGCCGACACTTTGCGCTTGCCCGGCATCCACTACTGGCGGTTGATTCTCTCCGCTGCCCGGTGCGGAAACATATACTTTGACTGTGTCGCTTCGGGAATACTCTCCATCATCAACCGTAAGCTTCAATTCATAGATGCCCGCGGTGCTAAACGAAGCTCCAGTGGAGGTTGCAAGAGCGTTGTTAAACGTCACTGTCCCTAGTCCACTTACTTTTTCCCATTGAACTCCCGTGAACTCGGGAAGCGGCAATGAATCATCACTCACGACGCCCTGAAGCGTAAGAACCGTCGGGAGGGTCAAAGTCCGGTCCGGTCCGGCATCCACAATTGGCGCAATGTTTCCTCCGGCTTGCGCATTGAATGTCACCGTCGCGAGGTAGTCCACTCCCATGAGCGAGAATGAGTTCCATACCTCAAATTCAATAATGTTTTCGCCGGCCACAAAATGGGCGGGATTGGTCGTGCCTGCAATCAGCGTAGGACCAGAAAATGGATTGTTATTATTGAACGGAGTCCCACCTATATCTTGACCGTTCAAATAAATCCTCAGCCCATTATCCACGTAAAACTGGACATTTAAACTCGGCGAAGTGAACCCGCTTGGAAGGATAAATTTTGCCCGCACTCTGGATGTCGCGTTTTCGACAAACACCCCGCTGATCCAATGGGTGGTTGGAATCGTCGAATACGGCCCGGAAACATAGTATGCCTGCTGCCACGTTGCTCCACCATCTGTTGAAAACCGATTGAGAGGATCGCGATTTATCCCGTTTCCACTTCTAAAGCGAATCGTATGCGGGCGGTAATCGCCCGAAACCGTGACAACGACATCATCGCTCGCACTTACATCCGACCCAACTGCGGAAAGCCGAAGTACGTACGTTCCGACTGCGCTGAACGATACATTTGTTACCGCAGAATCCCGGTTACTAAACTGCGCTAGTGCAGGACCACTCAACTGACTCCATTCAACTGCCACGGTGGAGGTTCGGGCATTTACGATCCCGCTCAGCACAGAACTCTCATGTGGGCCAACCAGCATATCTGGTCCCGCATTGACCAACAGATTTGGATACTCGGCGGGAAAGCCATCCGTATGGCCACAAGGGTCCGCTATCAGTGCGATTTCCGCAGGAGACAGCGCACGATTGAATATACCGAGGTGATCGACACTTCCTTGATATGGCGTACTCCGGTTGGTCGCATTCCCAAGCGTGATCTTTCCGGTCGTCTTCGGCACGACATTTGGATATGCTCCCCACGCTATGCCCACTCCATTGCGATAGATGACTAAGTTTCCGGTAGCCCGGTCAAACGTGACCGCAATATGCTGCCATACTCCCGCAGTTACCGTGTCCCAACCGGTGCTGAACCCAAGAACTCGACCATCGGTGGTAACTAGATTGATGAGAAGCAAGCTGCGCCCCAGCGATGTGTAAATCTCAGGCCCCCCCTCCCAAGCCAATAACTGCTGGTATCCGTTAAAATTGGTTGGTTTAATCCAGCCTTCTACTGTGAAGCCCGCGCCTACCCCCACATTCAACGTCGGCGATGGAGGAATCGTCACCACACTTTGCGAGGAACCATTAAATGTGAAGGCGCTTCCGAATTTCCCTACGCCGTACGCAGTGGTCCCTTCGAGGCTACCGTGATTTACCCCGATCGAATCCAACGCGTTGTTTTCAGCCCTCCAATATGCCTCCAGACCTGTGGGGGCAGGGACTTCCGGACAAATTACCTGAAGTGAAATATCGTCGTAGTGTGAGAGACCCGTGTCGGAGGCAGTCAAACGGAGCACATAAGTGCCCGGGGCGTTGAACGAAACGTTACTACGAAGTTGCGTCGGTTGGGCTATAACAACACCGGTCGCTGGCCCCGAAATCCGTGTCCACTGGTAGGAAACAGTTGCGCCCTGTGGCACTCCATCATCCGAGACGGTCCCCGCAACCACCGTGGACGATCCCATTTGCACTGTCTGATCCTGCCCTGCATTCACCACAGGCGCTTGATTTGGCAATGCCACGGTCACTTGCATCTCGTCACTGCCAGCGAGTGCACCGTCATTCGCCGTCAGGCGGAAAACATACGTCCCGCCCTGCGGGAAAGTCGCCGTCGTCGAAGCAGCATTGGCCGTTGCAAAAACCGCTGGTGCTGGGCCGCTCACTTGCGCCCATGCGTAGCTCAGGCTTGCGGGTGCGGGCAGTCCGTCATCGGTTGCGCTGCCGTTTAGCACGAGCGAGCGGATTCCGCTGATGCTGCGGTCCGGCCCCGCGTTCGCCACGGGCGCGGTGTTTGGCGGTGTGGCGATGGTCACGGTTGCTTCGTCGCTTGCAGAAAGCAATGTGTCGCTTCCGGTGAGTCGCAGGACATACGTGCCGGGTTGCGAAAATGTCGCGCTCGTCGTGGCGGCGGTTGCGTTTGCGAAGATGACTGCGCCAGGGCCGCTCATTTTTTCCCAGGTCGCGATGATGCCTGCTCCATTCGGAAGGCCGTCGTCGGTAATGGTGCCGGCGAGCGTCGCGGGCGTGCCCATCGGGAGCGTGGCGTCGGGGCCTGCGTTTACGAGCGGCGCGGCGTTCACTCTGGCCACGGTGATGCTGAGAGTGTCACTTCCGGCGAGCTGGCCGTCGCTCGCAGTGAATCGCAGCGTGTATGTCCCTGATTCTGAAAATGTCGCGCTCGTGGCGGCGGATTGCGGCGTGGTGAATGTGACTGCGCCGGGGCCGTTCAGAACAGTCCACGTAAAACGGAGAAGCGCTGGGGCTGGTTGACCGTCATCCGTCGCGCTACCACTCAGCGAGGCGCTGCCGGGGGCGGCGAGCGATTGGTCCGGGCCTGCGTTTGCGATGGGAGCGGCGTTGCTCGGTGCGCCGATGGTGAGTGTCACTTCGTCGAGCGATGTGAGTTCGCCATCCGTCGCTGTGAGACGCAAGACGTAGGTGCCCGTCGTAGTCGCAAAGACTTGCGTGGCAGCGGCGCTTTCATTGGCAAACCCGATTGTGCCGGGACCGCTCACTTTGCTCCATTCCACGGAAAGCGCCGCTGGTCCGGGCTTGCCATCATCGGTCACGGTCCCGGCGAGCGCGGTGGCGCTCCCGAGATTGCCGGTCACGTCCGGCCCGGCGTTCACGACAGGCGGATAATTTGCGGGCAGAATGGTGATATCCACCACCGCAGAGGTCGCCGCAGCTCCGTCGTTGTCAAACGCGACTGCGGTGAGCACGTGCGTGCCGACTGTGGCATTGTTCCATGTCGAGATGAACGGCGCGTCAGTGCTTTCGCCTGCTTTTACCGCGCCGTCGTAGTATTCGACTTTCGTGATAGTCCCGTCCGGGTCCGCTGCGAGCGCGGCCAAGTTCACGGGCGTTCCCTCGACCACGCTGCTGCCATCCGCAGGCGCGGTGAGCGCGACGGTCGGCGGGGCATTGATTCGAATCTGCGCGACCACCGAATCCGTGTAGGAAATAGGCAGACCGCTATCGAATGCACGGGCGGAAACGAAATAATTCCCCGGCGTCTGCGCGAGCCACGTAGCGGCGTATGGCGCGGATGAATCATCGCCGACTTTCACGCCATTCACGTAGAACTCCACGAGCGTCACCGTGCCATCGATATCCGTCGCGGTCGCAGCGAGCGCGATGCTTGCGCCCACGTTGAAAACCGCGCCGTCGAGCGGCGAATCGAGCGCAATTGTCGGCGCATCGTTGATGGGGTTTACCGTGATGGAAATAAGCGCCGGAGCCGAATCATCTTGCCCATCGTTCGCGCGGAACGTGAACGAATCCGGCCCGGAATAGTCCGCAGAGGGCGTGTAAATCACATCCGGCAAAGTGCCCGAAAGCGTTCCGTGTTGCGGCACGGTGACGATGGCAAAAGTCAGCACATCGCCCTCCACATCCGCACCGGTCAAAGTCAGCGCGAGCGCCGTGTCTTCATCCGTTGTCACCGTTTGCGCGTTGGCAGTTGGCGCGTCGTTTTCGATACCCACCCCGATGCTGAACGTCGCCACATTCGAGTCCAGCTCTCCGTCATTGACCTTAAACGTGAACGAATCCGCGCCGTTGAAATTCGCCGCCGGAGTGTAAGTCAGATTCGGCGCCGAGCCTGTAAGCGTGCCGTGTGCCGGGCCGCTCACTACAGTGAAAGTCACCGCCGAACCTTCCACCGGATCGCTGCCCGAGAGCACCAGCGCCACCGCCGTATCTTCCAGCGTCGTCGCGTTTCCATTCACCGCGATCGGCGCATCATTTATCGGAGTGATCGTGATAGAAACAAGCGCCGGAGCCGACGTGAGCGCACCATCAAACGCTGTGAACGTAAAACTATCCGTGCCATTTGCGTTCGCGTTTGGCGTATAAACCAAGTTTGGCGCAGTGCCCGAAAGGACGCCTTTTGTCGGCTGCGACGCGATGGAAAAAGTGAGCGCGTCGCCATCCACATCAGTCCCCGCGAGATCGACCGGAACTGATGTATCCTCCAGCGTCGTCACGCTCTGCGGCGAAGCGACTGGCGCGTCATTCACCGGCTGCACGTCGATATTCACCGTCGCAATATTCGAGTTCACCGTTCCATCGTTTGCCCGGAACGTGAAGCTGTCCGGCCCATCGTAATTCAAGTTCGGCTGATAAGTCCACTGGCTCGAATCCGCCCCCGCGATGAGGACACCGTGCTGGGGCTGCGAGATGATTGCGTATGTCAGCGCATCGCCATCCACATCCGTCGCTGCAAGCGTGATTCCGAGGAATGTATCCTCCAAAACCGTCTGCTGCTGCGCCTGCGCGACCGGTGCGTCATTTTGCGGACCGACTGAAATCGCCACCGTCGCGACCGCCGAATCCACCGTGCCGTCGTTAACCTTGAAGGCGAACGAAGTCGCCCCATTGAAATCAGCCGCCGGAGTAAAGATCACATTCGCCGAGCCAGCGGGCGATTGGGTGACCGTGCCATTTGCGGGCTGCGAAACGATGACAAACGTAAGCGCCTCGCCATCCACATCCGAGCCCGTCAGCGTCAGCGCCTTCGACGTGTCCTCCGCAGTCTGCGTGCTTTGCGCATTTGCAAGCGGCGCATCATTCACCGGAGCAATCGTGATATTCACCGTCGCCGCTGCGCTGAAAAGCTGCCCATCATTCACCGCAAACGTGAACCAATCCGCTCCGTTCGCGTTCACATCCGGCGTGTAAGCCAAATACGGCGCAGTGCCGGAAAGTGCACCCTTCGTCGGCTGTGTGAGGATGTGGTACGTTAGCGTCGCACCCTCGGGGTCGTTGCCGGAGAGTGTCAGCGCCGCGGCTGTATCCTCGTTCGTCGTGAGTGCGCCCGCATTGGCGATGGGCGCTCCATTTCCACCGGTCTGTGCGTGGAGCCGCAGGATACCCTGACCTTTTACATCCAGTCGGTCCGACTGCACACCACCTTCCAGCAAGCCTTGGCCGTTAATCGTCACCTTCGAGTTTGGCGCAACCAAGTATCCGTAAAAAACACCGTCACCATTCACTTTCACGTCGCCGGAAGACACGTTCACTTGCAGCAAGCTCGGATTCGCCCAAAAGCCCGAGTGACCATTGATATCGAACGCATTCTTCACATTCAAAACTACCGGCCCCAGCGTCTGCACCACAGCCGAGCCATTCAGCGTCAACGATTGCAGATTGTACACCGAAGTGGCCCCCGCTGCGCCGAGTTGCACCGTGCCGCCGTTGTTAACCGTCAACGTCCCATAAGTGCCAGCCGGGACCGCCACCGAGCCCGCGCCGGAAGTCACCGTGAGATTCAGCAAAGTCGCCCATGGAGCCGCGCTCTGGCCGGGCGCAGACAGCGTGACCGAGCGAGTGCCCGTCGGCGTCGGCGGCTGAGGCACAGCGGGAATCGTCACCTGGTTCACCCGCGTCCACAGCTTCCCGAGCGTCACATTGTTTTGAATTTTCACCTTAAACCCCGAAGGAGAAGCAGCCCCGCTGCCCACAAGAGTGCCGCCAAAATTCGGGCTCCCGTTGATCTGCACCGTCGGCGTTCCCGGCACCCGCAAATCATTCGTTATCGTCGCGCCGCCATTGAGCGTGACATCCTCGCCAAGCAACTGCTGCACAGAGCCCTCAACGAGTGCTCCGCCGTTGATAGAAGGAGCATGACGCACGACCGCTGTTCCCGGCAACGACTGCCCGAAAAGACTCGTGCAAAAACAGAAGAAAACCAGCGGCAACGCGAGGAGAAAACGGGAAACGAAACTCATAAAACAGCAGCTATTTAGGGATTGAAGAGACCAGAAAGTATGTTCGTCAAGAACCCCGCCGGTAAACACGATACCCCGCACCGCCGTCAAGTGTTTCGCCGCCAAAAGTCCAGAAATCACCGCAGATTCATGTGTGCTGCGTTCGGGAGAGCCGGGTGCAAATAACCGCGGCCCGATTCATTGTGCACATCAAGACGAATCCTAGGGGACGCCGCGCGTCGTAAACTTCTCAAGAGACGCCCGACAGCACGTTCGATATTTCCTCTGTCGGCTCGCCGACGCGAGGAAACAGGCCAGACTATCACAAACGCTCCGCGCCACCGGCCGAATCACGCAACGCGCCAGCAATGCGCTGTCACGCTGCATGCTCCATTCCTCCCGCCGTTGATTTGCTGCGCGCGCTCAGCCTCAAGGGAATCCGGGGAGGCTTCGCGGCGCGCCGGGAACCTGAATCACTCATTCGCCGCGATGGCTCGGGAGGTTGGTTTGGGGAAGGGTTTTGCTTTGCGCTGTCGCTACGCCGTGGCAATTCGCGCATCTACTGTTCGCTGATCAAGCGTTGGAGATGTCGGGCGATTTCCGCCTTCATTTGCTCCACTTCGATTGGCGAGAGCGGTCGGCCCTCTTACCGTTCGATGAGGTGATCGATGTAGAGTTTGCGCGGTTCGCCGCCAAAAAAAACGTCGGCCCGCAGGTGCGAAAGCTGCGCTACGCCCGAGGCTGGTCCCAATCCGCCTTCGCAGCGAAGCTCCAAATCGCCGGCATGGAAGCCGACCGCAGCGGCGTCTCAAAAATCAAAGCCCGCCTCATCTTCGTGGACGACCGCGCACTCATGTATCTCGCCGAAGTCCTCAAAGTCGAAGTCCAGGAGCTGTTCCCAAAACACGACCGCACCAGCCGAATCCACGACTTCCTTTCGAAGCCGGAAACGACGCGGTTTTAAAAGGAATCAGCCTTTTTATTGTGCTTCCGGCACGATCTTCCAGAACAGCGCGGCGTCCTTTGGTTTCACCAGTTCCCGGTAGTGTGCGAATATCATCTGCGGGCTGTTTCCCATTTCGAGGCTCACGCGGGCGGCGTCTTGGCATTCGGCGAGGCGATAGCTCGCGTAGCTGTGGCGCATTGCATTTTGCGGCCAGTCGGCCATGCCCGCCCGTTCTCGCACCGCGTTGAAGCGTTTACGAAGTCCTGCTGGGACCACGGCACCCGTGCTTTTTTCGTAGGGTTTCAGCCATTTGGCGAGATTGCCTGAAATCGGTATCAGCCGCCTCCGCGCGGTCTTCGCCTTGCTCGCGGTGACTTCGATGTGTCCGCCTTCAAAATCCACTTCGTTCCAATCGAGTTTCTGAACTTCGGCGGCCCGAAGACCGGCGAACAACGAAATCGCCACGAATGGTAGCGTATCCGGTCCGCACGCGCTCAGCAGCGAACCACATTCTGGCACGGTGAGTATTCCGGGTGCTTCGCTCACGACTTTCGCTTTTTCAGTGTTCGCGATGGGATTCGTGGCGCCGTATCCTCGCTTGACCGCGAAGCTGAACAGCGAACGGACGACCGCCCGGTAGTTGTTCCGTCCTTGTGGCGCCAAATTCAAAGCCCGCAGCCATTCATCCACTTCGACCGTCGTGATGGTCGCGGCGTTTTGTTCACCAAAGTCCGCCGCGAACCGATTCAGCCGAGTTTTGATGTCTGCAAGATGTCTCGCACTTGCGCCGTCTGCTGCTTTTGTCGACTGCATTTGCTCGCAGAGTTCGGTGACTGTGCAGCTTTTCTCGGAAGCACGCAAAAACTCGAGGTAGTGCGTCGTCGCATCTCGAATGCTCTTTTTGAACGGAGCGAGAAGCTCATTGCACTCGTGCGCCATCACTCGCAGCCACGATGGAAACTCCGAGCCTTCGCGTCCTTGGTTCGCAAACGCGATGTGCTTTTGCGTGGCGAAAGTTTCGGCGTCGATTTTCCTCTCGAAGAACTCGCGCCGCCGCTTGCCTGCTTCCTTGAAGTTCACGACGAACTTCAGCTTGGGCCTGTTTCTGTCCCGATATTGCCTGACTCGAAATGGTGTTTTCACGGTGATGACACGTTGCCAAATGTTGCCGCTGTTTCAAGTGGAAACGAAGGAAAACCAGTGAGAATGAGCAACAATACACAGAGCACAAAAATGCGCCCCGTTCCTTTATTCATGCGCTTTCCAGCGTATTCATAAAAGTGTCCCCGGCGGGAATCGAACCCACATCAACGGTTTAGGAAACCATTGTTCTATCCATTGAACTACGGGGACAATGGAGGACGCAGTATGCCAGCGATTTTGGCCAAGGCAAGGGGCGCGCTCGGAATCAACGCAGGAATTTTCAGGCTTGCATGGGGTGCGGGGAAAATATTGTTGGCACATCGCATGGATGGGGCGATTTGAAAAAATGGATGTTTTCCACAAAAGACTACTGATTGCTGCGCAGGGCTACAGCGAGCTGGGGCTGCCGGATTTGGCGTTGGCGGAGCTGGCGTTGGTTCCGGAGGATCTCCAGGGCGAATCGGTCGTGGTGGAGACGATGCTCTCGGTGTTGATGCAGGCGCAGCGATGGACGGCGGCTCTGCCGGTGGGGCGGGAGTTGTGCCGGCTGGAGCCGGAAAAGTCGGCGGGATTTATCCATGCAGCGTTCTGTTTGCATGAGCTGGGAAATACGAAGGCGGCAAAGGAGCTCTTGATGAACGGCCCCGCGAAGCTGAAGGCGGAGGCGACTTATCACTACAATCTGGCGTGCTATGAGGCGAAGCTCGGCAATCTGGAGCAGGCGCGAGCGTATCTGGATGTGAGCTTTGCGATGGACAAGAAGTTGAGGGAGTTCGCGCTGGACGACCCGGATCTGGACGTGTTGCGGGCGTTTAAGATGACGGCGAATCCGTAGCGCGATCCTGTGCTTCGGCTGCCTCGGTGTCGCGCCCGAGATACTTCGCGGCCATGAGCCAGAGTGCGCTGGCGAGGACCATCATCAGCGAGACAAGGGTGAACGCGGTCTCCCAATTCGTGTGTCTTTTTACGTATCCGACGAGGGGTGGAGAGATGGCGTCACCGAGTGCGTGAATGAAGAAAATATTGAGGGCGAAAGCCGTGGCCCGCATCCGGGAACTGGTGACGTTTGCGAGTGCGGTGTTGGCAGGGCCTGTGTTGAAGAAGAGGAAAAACACGGCTCCAAAGACGGCGAACCATGCGTAGGGAAACGGGAGGGAGATCATCAATAGCGTGCACGGAAACGCGAGCGCGATGGCGAATCCGGAAAGCGTGAAATACGCGCCGGACCAGCGCGGGCGCAATTTGTCGGCGAGCCAGCCGCCCATGAACGTGGAGAGGATTCCGGCTACGACGACGATGATTCCAAAGGTGGTATTCACGTCGTCGAGCAGTTCGTTTTTCCGCATGACGGTGGCAGGGGAGAGGATGCCGTTCATTGCTTCGAGCGCCCATTGGGTGGCGAGTCCGTCGTGGGCTGCCATGCGTTCGAGCATGTACTTGGGGATCCAAAACGAGATGCCGCCGATGGCAAAGGTCATGGCCGTCATGGCTGCGGTATTCAGGACGTAGGAAGGGTTCTTGAGGAGCACTTTCGCGTCTTGGATGAGCGATGGTTTTACGGACGTGGCGGCGCGAACCGGTCGCGGGTCTTTGCGCAGAAAGGAGATGACGGCGAGGATGATGCCGGGAATAACGGCGAGATAAAATGCGTACCGCCAGCCCCAAGCCTGGTTCACTTTCCCGCCGATGACGTAGCCGAGTGCGCTGCCGACCGGGATGGCGAGATAGAAGAGCGCCATGACTTTCCCCCGCCGGGCAATGGGGAAGTAGTCCGCGATGAGTGCGGGCGCTGCGGGGCCGTAGCCGGCTTCGCCAAAGCCGACGACGATGCGGGAGAGGAGTAGCATGGTGTAGGTGTGCGCCATTCCCGTCCAGCCGGTCGCGAGGCTCCAGATGAGGACGCTCGCGCCGATGATCCACCAGCGCGAGAAGCGCTCGGCCAGGCGCCCTAGAAGCGGCGCCCCGAGCATGTATGCGTAGAGGAAGGCGGAGGCTAGGAGGCCGGCCTGGCCTTCATCGAGGTTGAACTCTGGCGTGAGCACCGGCTCGACCGCCGCGAGCATGGAGCGGTCGATGTAGTTGAGGAGGTTGATGGCGAGCAGCAACGCGAGTGCGATTCCTGCGCCGGTGGCTGGTTTTAGGCTGCTCGTGTGTTCCCCCTGTATCGGCTGCATCTCTGCACCGAGATGGAGCGGAGCGGAGGCGGGACGTCAAAGCATCAATTCCCTCATTTCACGGTGATTATACGGGATTTTTTTTGAGATATGGGGATTCACTGTCTGGTTTGGCCTGAGGGCTGCTTGAGAGGGAGTCCACAAATAATGAACGAACAACCGGCCAATTTTCTTTTACTGGAGGACATCAGCACGGTGCAGTTTTTCATCCGCAACGCGCTGACAACACTGCCCAAGCCTCACACGCTTTTCACGGCAGGATCTCTCGCGGAGGCCCGCACGCTCGTGAAGGACCGGACCATTGACCTTTTCATCGTCGATATTGGTCTGCCCGATGGCGACGGGATCGATTTCCTCTGCGAGATGGCTGTCTCGCAGCCGCAAGCCACGGCGATCATCGTCACGGCGAGCGCAAACGAAGACAATCGCGCACGGGCGGAGCAGTTGGGAATCGTGCAGGTCCTCTCAAAGCCCATCCAGCGCGACCGGCTTGTCGAGGCCGTCTCGAAGCTTCTCGGTTGGGGCTCTGCGGTCTCTGCACCCTCTGTGCCCGCATTCCGTGCAACTTTGAGCGGGCTCACGCCGATGGACATTATCCAGCTCAAGTGCATGAGCGGATCGACAGGGATCCTGGAGTTCACAAACTCGCAGGGAAGCGGTCGCGTCTATTTTGAGAAAGGCGACGTGGTTCATTCCATCGTGCGCCCGAGCACCGGTGGCAGCATGATTGGCTACGAGGCTTTCGAGGAAATCGTCGGCTGGAAAAGCGGACGGGTGTCCGACATTCAGGACCCGAATCCACGTCCGCGCACGATTCGCACGGGCTGGCAGTCGCTCCTTATCGAAGTCGCCCAGAGCGCCGACGAAAAAGTGGCGTAGTCTTACAGCGCGCCTGCGGTCCGCAGGTCGTCGAGCAGTGCTTCGTGGCGGTCGTGGTGATAGTGGTGCGCCTGGAATCCGGCTTTTCGCGCCGTGTCGATATTTGCGGCAAGGTCGTCGATGAAGAACGTGGTCGCGGGATCGATGCCGCACTTTTCACACGCGATGGCGTAGATGCGCGGGTCGGGTTTCGACGCGGCGACTTCGTGCGAATAGACGCCGGTGGTCACGCATTGGAAAATGTCGAAGTCGCGGAACAGCCCTTCGACGTGCATGTCGTTCGTATTGCTCAGGAGATGAATCGGGTAGCGCCCGTGGAGCGAGCGGATGAGGGTGTGCATCGGCTCATTGGCCCAGAAAATATCCTGCCACGCTGCGACGAATTGCTCGCGGGTTCCGCGGTAGTTGAGCAGGGCGAATGCTTCTTTTAGGAATGCGTCGCGGGTGATTTTCCCGTCTTCGTAGGTGAGCTTCACGGCGTCGATTCGCTGGAGCGCGGCGGCTTCATCAGTCACGTCGCTGAGCGAGGCGACGGCGCGGAGGGCGCGGGTGAAATCGAAGCGGACGATGACGTTTCCGATGTCGAAAAGAAATGCGTGGATCATAAATCGGACAGGATAAAGCGCGCGACGGTGCGGGCGGAATCAGGGCGGCCAATCACTTCCGTTTGCGCGGCCCAGTGCTTCCAGCGGGCGAAGTTATTGTCGGGCATGCGTTCCAGCGTTTCGGCTACGGCGGCTGCGGTGGTGGCGAGAGCGCCGCATTCATTTTCCACGACGAGCTGCGCGTTGCCCTCCTCCTGGCCGGGGACGACTTGCGTGATGAGCATCGGCGTGTGTGCGGCGAGCGCTTCTTGCGTGGCCGCGCCGCCTGCTTTCCCGATGAGGATATGATGCGCCATGAAGAGCTCCGGCATGTTGTCGATCCAGCCGAGGATGGTGATCTGCTTTTTGGACGCGGCCGCCGCCGCGCGAATTTCGCGCCCGAGCGCGGCATCGCGACCGACGGTCACGGTGAGGCGGACGTGCGGCATCGCGAGTAACTTTTTGACGAGCAGGATCGCGCCCGATTTAGCGTGGTTCACCATGAAGAGGACTCGCAACGGCTCGCCGTCGCCGGGTGCTTGTCGCTTGCGCAGAAAATCCGCGAAGACGGTGCGGACCGGAAAGCCGAGCGCGTGGACCTTTGCGGCGGGAAGGCGCGACTGAACGATCTCCGCCGTGGCATCATTCGCGACGATGTAGCCGCGTGTGTCCCGCGTGTACCAGATCGAATTCACCGAGATACTGTCGGTAATGATCGTGTGCTGGGCGAACGGCGCGCCGTCGGGATAAATCTGGTCCAGCAAATGCCCATACGCCGGATACACGGAAACAACGGCGTCCGGTTTCTGTTCGGCGATGAGCGCCTTCAGCCGCGCCTTCAGTGGCCAGAGCGTGTGCATGGTGATCCAGGACACGGCGCGGAGTTCCATGGCGCGATACACCACTGCCCACAGCCACGGCGCGCGGTCGATGCACTGGAGATAAAGGCGGCGCGATGTTTCCTGCTTGTGGCCGTACGTTTCCAGAAAGAGATCACGGACATCCGCCTGACCGCCGAGCGCGGTGATACCCTCGGCGAGAGCATGGGCGGCAGCGTTATGGCCTTCGCCATAGCCAGCGGTGAGAATGAGGACGCGCGACATTTTGGAGCGCGGCGGATACCCGAGACACGGCGCGTTGCCAATCGCGCATTTCGCACCTCGCAAGCCGCGTTACTTTTTCGGAGCCTGATCCCGCGTCACATCGAGGAAGTAACGCTCGAGATTTTGCTGCGGGCGGCCCTGTCCCACGACACGCCCGCCCTCGGCGGTAATCCGCGCACGGATTTCGGCGAGCAGGGCAGGGGAGACGTTTTCGAGCACGAGCTCCGTCTGATTTTCGATCGCGATCAAATCGTCCAGCGGACCTTCGCGGATGAGCGAGCCCCGGTGCATGATGCCGATGCGGTCGCAAATTTCCTGCACCTGGCTGAGCAGATGCGAGCAAAGCAGCACGGTGATTCCCCGTTCCTTGAACTTCAGAATCAAGTCGCGGATTTCGTGCGAGCCCGTCGGGTCCACGCCTGCCGTCGGCTCGTCGAGAACGAGCAGTCGGGGCTCCTGCACCAGCGCTTGTGCGAGTCCGATGCGCTGGAGCATCCCTTTCGAATACCCGCCCACGCGGCGATCCTTCGCGTCTTCCAGGCCCACGAGTGCGAGGAGCTCTTTTGTCCGGTTGGCGAGCAGCTTTCCGCTCATCCCGCAAAGCTTGCCGAAGAAATGCAGCGTCTCCTCGCCCGTCAGGAATTTGTAGAAATACGGGTTCTCCGGCAGGAACCCCACCGCCTCGCGGCTCTCCACATCGCGGCTGTCCTTGCCAAAAATGAACGTCCGTCCGGAAGTCGGCGTCACCAGCCCCAGGACGATCTTCATCGTCGTGCTCTTCCCCGATCCATTCGGCCCGAGCAGCCCGTACACGTGCCCCGCCTCGACCGTCAGCGACAGGTCTCGGACGGCGGTAATCTTTCCACGCTGGAACATGGAAGGCGGTGTGAACTCCTTCGTGAGATTTTGAATGGTGATCGCGGCAGTGCTCATCGGTGGACAACTCTCGATAGCGAGGGACGGGAAAAACGCCATCACAGTTTGCTGTTACCCGCGATTCCCGCCGGAAAACATGATTCCGCAGATTTGCAGTTGCGCAAAACAGACGGCCCGTTAGTGTCGCCGACCGCAAACACTGGCCGATGGTGTAAAGGCAGCACAGGTGACTTTGACTCACCTAGTCAAGGTTCGAATCCTTGTCGGCCAACTCTTCCGATTTCTCCATGCACGACTCACCTTCTGGTAATTTCATCCTCTGGGGAACCCGCGGTTCTTCACCCACTCCCGGCGGCCGATTCATCCGCCACGGCGGCCACACCTCCTGCCTCTCCGTGCTTCACGACGGGCTCCAGCTCATCTTCGACGCCGGCTCTGGCATCCGCGAACTCGGCCGCGAACTCATGGCCGACCCGCCCCAGCGCCTCCACCTCTTCATCACCCACACCCACTGGGACCACATCCAGGGCTTCCCCTTTTTCCCCCCCGCCTACACCCCCGGCTGGGAAATCGAGATCTACGGCGAAAAAGCCCTCAACAAGCCCCTCCGTGCCGTCTTCAAAGGGCAGCTCGACCGCGAGTATTTCCCCGTCCAGATGGAAGACATGCGCGCCCACCTCGACTTCCACCACCTCCACGAAGAGCCCATCACCCTCGACGGCGTCAAAATCTCATGGATTCGCGTCGATCACCCCGGCCACTCCCTCGGCTACAAAATCGAAGTCGAAGGCAAATCGATCGTCTGGATCCCCGACAACGAATTCCTCAACGGCCACCTCGATCCCCTCGACGACCTCACCCGCGAGAGCGAAATCATGCGCCCCTACCTCCCCCTCCTCGATTTTGTCAGCGGCGCCGACATCCTCATCCACGAAGCCCAATACACCGACGAAGAATACCCCGAGAAAGTCGGCTGGGGCCACAGCTCCGTCGGCAACGCCTGCATCCTCGCCCACCTCGCCGGGGTCAAACGCTGGCTCATCACCCACCACGACCCCACCCACGACGACGCCTTCCTCGAGACCAAGCTCAACCAAACCCGCCGCCTCCTAGCCCGCCGCGGCAGCGACATCCAAGTCGCCCACGCCTACGACGGGCTCACGGAGTATTTGTAGAAAAGGACGATCCGTCCCGCAATCGAAAGATTCCCGGCGCGTGTGCCGAGGGCGTTCGGCCCAACATTTAGACGACAATCAGTCTGTCCGGCTATCGTCTGGCGCTCCTCGCTCTGAGTGAACTTAGCAGCTCGACCATTTTCTTGTGACAGCTACTCACGGAAAAATCGAGCGGCGACCAACCATGCGTATCAACAGGGCTCAGGTTTGCGCCTCGGGCGGCGAGGTATTTTACAAAATCGTATCGCTGATACGTGACGGCATGAAAAAAGGCGGTGCGATCCCGAACATCCCCTGTCTCTAGTTTCGCCCCATTTGCAAGTAACGCTTCGGCGATATCAATGTGCCCTTTTCTTCCAGCCCAAATGAGACCAGTGAGGCGATTGGAATCACGCGACTCCGGATCAACACCCGAAGAAAGAAAGTCACGCACCACGTTCACCTTGCCGGTGCTACATGCGTTGAAGAACTTCTGATTCGCGGGTTTGCTCATCGAAAATATCGGTCTGGCATTCTGCTCTCTTCGGACTGGTTCAGCCCCTGATGGCACCGGGGCTCCGCCCGGATGCCTTCAGAAAAGTTTAGGCGTTTCCGGGTGTTGATGGAGAGCGTTCACCGCTACTTCTTCTTCTGGTAGTCAAGGAAGACGCTGGGAAACTTGTAGGTCTGTCCGTTCTTCAGCGTTTGGAGGAATTGAACCACGTCCTGCGTGGCTGCCGGACTGCCGATGCTGAACTTCTTCCCGTCGGCTGTCCTGAAAATTGAGTAACATGAGTGGTGTTCCTCAACAGTGGCTTTGCATGGAGGCATCGCCTTGATTTGTTTGGCGGTTTCGTAACCGGGGCTCGCCGTCTCGGCGGATTTATTCGCGTCGGCTGGCGCATTGCCAGCGGGCTTCTCGGCCGCGTGGGTGAATGGCGCTGCGAGGATGCAGGCAAAGGTGATGAGGCGTTGGAGTAGTTTCATGGTTCTTCGTGTGACGCGCCGCGTGGCTGAGTTCTTAGAACTAGGCGGTTTTGGCTTCGCTCTCACGATGCGCGAGGAATCGCTTAACTTCCCATTATCCGACTGGAAACTCTTGCCAGTCGTATCGCGGGTGACTCTTCGAGATGCGCGTTCTCGCGGTCGGCTTGGTTGGAGTGAGTGGATGGCGGGCGCATGGGGTTCGTGTAGCACTCTGGCGGGCTTGGCCAAGCGATTTCTCGCGATTTGTTGCACTGCGCCGACGGGGGGCTTTGAGGACGCGGTCCGTCCGGCCTCGGATATGCCGCGTACATTACCATCAGTTCGTCCCGTTATCGCGCGCTGAGTCAACGCCGGCGACATTAGCTCAAAAGGAAACGCCCGCCGGCATTACTGCCGACGGGCGTTCCTGGTTGTGACTCTCTTAGTTATTTGCAGTGCGGGCATGTCGCGCAATCGCAGCAAGTGCAACTGGCGCATCCACACACACCCGTGCTGCAGCAATTGCAGCACGGACCTGCGGACGCCGCGACCACTGTGGTGGCGCGCGACGCTCCGATGGCCGCTACGGCCATCGCGATAAGCAGAAGTGTTTTCATGATGAATATCCTTTCTTTTAAGGTTTCGTAACGTGATCCCGTCCGTCCGGAAAGCGGAGGGCGGGTTTCTTGTAGGATCGGTTACGCGCGTTTGGGCGGAGGGACCGCAGGTTCAACCATGCGCACGGCCCAGCTTGGCAACGCGAATGGTTCCCATGAAACATCTCCAACTCTGAAGGACATGGACTCGTCCCGCACTAAGAACAGGATGTAGAGGGGATGAGAGCAGCAGCAAGATTTTGCGGGCGCAACTGGGGAAACCGGGCAATGGGGACACGTCGCATCGACCGATGTATCCACACAGCAACTCCGCACGCCGACATTCTCAGCCGCCACGGGTGCTGCGTAAGGCAGCAACCCGAGAGCAATCATCAATAGCAAGCGGACGATGCGGACGTTCATCTGCTTTGACGCTAAACTCGGTAGGAGAGCCTCGCAAGGGATAATATTAGTGTAACAGCCGTCGTCCCGCTTCCAGATACTCCCGCGGGCATGGACAAGGGTTTTCTCGCGAATTGTTGCACTGCGTCGCCGGGGGCTTTGAAGCCGCCGTCCGTCCGGCCTCGGATATGCCGTTGGCCAACGGCGCGATTCAAGCCAGCCCAGGTCAAGCGCCGAAGGAGCGCCGGCCTGGGTTGCCAACAAAAACCGATGCAGCCCCAACGGGGCGGGACGAACGGGGTCGAACAATGACAATCGGTCTATCCCGATTGCCCCCTCGGGACAGGCCTGCTGGCCCGCAAATTCTAGGATTTTTGGCTCACATTGCCGAAATCTAACACAATCCGTTGCAGGCTAGGATGTTGCACGTTTTTACAATGGACTAAAATCTGGCATTTAGTCGATTGCAGCAGTCTACAATGGGCTAAAATCTGGCATTTGGTCCATTGCAACAGTCTGCAATGGGGTAAAATCTGGCATTTGGTCGATTGCGACAGTCTGCAATGGGGTAAAAGCTGGCATTTGGGCGATTGCGACAGTCTGCAATGGGGTGGATTTTGAAATCCAGTCCATTGTAATGGCCTGCAATTGGGTGGATGCCAGCATCCGGTCGATTGCAGAAACGTGCAGGACAATCAGTCTGTTCCACTATCGCCTCGGACTATCAGCGCGTGGCGGCGAACAAGGTGAGCGGAAATACGATCGGGCCTTTTCTGCAAAACCAAGTGCTGAAGATTCGCACCGATGTGGGCAATTCGCGCGACATCACCGAGCTGAGCCCGGAGCAGGAAGTGACGATCGGGCCGTCGGTGTAAGGCGGCTTACTTCGCACGCAGGTCCATCCGGCAGCCTTCGTCGTGGGGGACGGGTTTGCCGGTGGTCTCGACGGGCTGGTTGAAGAGGTAGCGCCAGACGGCTTCGTGGATGAATTTGCCGGTGGCGTCCTTCACGGCTGCGCCGCCGGGGGTGACGCTGCTGTGGGCGCGCTTGGCGTCGTTTTTTACGTCGGCGCTGGTGATGAGGCGGCGGGTGTTGCCAAAGGGCGCGGGCTCTTTATCGACATCGACGACGGGGCCGAATTCGCGGAGCCCGAGCAGCTCCCACGAGCGGCAGTAGTGGTCGCCGCTCCATCCGCCATCGAGGGTGTGGCTGAAGCCGAAGAAGCGGTTTGCGGGCGTGGCGGAGGGGAGGCCCTGCCATGTCTCATACTGGTCGCGGGGTCCGCAGAACATGACGACGCGATCGACGCGCTGGTGTTTTGCAAATCGCGCGGCGGTGGTGGAGCCGTGCGATGCGCCGGAGAGGATGACTTTTTCCCAGCGTAGGTCGCTTTTGTCGGGCGTGAGGAAGGTGTCCCATTTGCCCTGCGGGTTTTCTTTGGCGAGCCATTTCACGAATTGCACGGAGCGCTCGTGGATGCTGTCGGGCTTGGGGATTGCGACGACGTCGCTGACGTTTTCGCCGGTGGCGGCTTCGAGGCGGATTTTGCCGAGGAACTTGTCGTCCGCGGGCGCGGGCTCTTTCCCAAACTGGCCGAACCAGCCGTTCGCGTAGTGGACGCGGATGGCGTGGAGCCCGTAGCTGTTGACGCGCTCGAACAGCGCGGGGCTGGGGCCCATGAGCCAGATGACGAGCTTGCCCTGCGGCTTCACGCGGGTGTCCACGGAGGCGTGCTCGGTGTCCTGCGGCTTGCCGTCTTTTTCAAAAACGAAATCGATTTCCGGATGCGCCTTCGCCCGCGGGTCGATGACGCTGGCGCGGGCGGTGAGTTCGTAGCGCTTTGGCGACGGGTCGTTGAACGTGAGCGGCGCGTCTGCGGCGATGGCGGCTGTGGCGGAAATGAGCAGGATGATGCGAGAGAGCATGCGGGCTGTCATAGCGGAAATCGGGAAATGGGAACCCAAGAAAAACTGTCATCTTTCAACTGCGACTTGCCACGAATGCGTTTCCCCTCTCAACCTGCATGAGTCTGCCCCGCAGACGCACATGAACGAAGACGCCAGCCTCGACACCGCTCCCTCCGGGGAAGAAGACTCCGCGCGAGATCTTCGGTTGATGCTGCGCGTGAAGGAGGGCGATACGGAGGCCTTTCGCGAGCTGGTGGAGGCGCACCAAAATCGAATCGTGAGCACCGTCGCCCGGATGATCGACGACCAGACGGAAGCCGAGGACATCGCGCAGCAAGTCTTCCTGCGCATCTGGAAAAGCGCACCGCGCTGGGAGCCATCCGCGAAGTTCACGACGTGGGCCTTTACGATCATGAAGAACCTCGTCTTCAACGAGCAGCGCCGCCGTTCGCGCCGCCGCACGCTCCCGCTGGAGACGAAGGACGACGATGAGACTTTCCAATTTCAACACGCCGACGAGAGCATGAAGTCGCCGGACCGCATAGTCCTTGAAGCGGAGCATCAGGCAGCCATCGAGCGTGCAATCAACGAGCTGCCGGAAGCCCAACGCCTCGTGCTCGTCCTGCGCCGCTACCAGGATGTGAGTTACGAGGAGATCATGGACATCTTCAAACTCACGCTCCCCGCAGTAAAGAGCCTGCTCTTCCGCGCCCGCAGCCAGCTTCGCGAAAAGCTGCGCGAGTATCTCGAAGGCTGAGGATTGATGTTTTCCATGAAGTGGTTGAAGCGTCGGGAGTCGTCATGGAGCGGCGCGCATCCTGCCGCCGTCTTCGATCGCGAAGCGCTGATCGAATTGGTGTGGCACGCGGGAGAAATTGGGCGCTTCGCGCTATGCAAGGCGGCGGCTGGAAGCACGCCGCTCCATGACGCGTTCTCCCGGTTTATGCGTTGAGGCCTTTTGCGAGCCAGTCGGATTCCCAAAGTCGGAACCGGCCCTGCCTCAGATTGTATGGGTTTTTGCGGATGTATCTCGCGCAACGCCAGAAGTGCTCGGTGCTGCGGATGAGCCGATCGAAATAGTCTTTTTGCCAGAAGCTGCCGCTTGTGCCGACCGCCTTGTTGATTTCGTTCGAAGTGAAGCTTTTCCACGAGTGGAGCAGCTTGGAGAGCGTGCCATCGCCAATCGTCGAGAACAGGGCGTGAACGTGATTTGGCATCACGACCCATGCGTGCTGTTTGCTGAGTTTGCCCTCGTGGAATTGCAGCGCGTTACCGACGATCTCCGCGAGGCGTGGCTGGCGGAGGAGGCAGGCACCATGGGATTCATCGAGCCACTTTTCGGTCTTTTGTCCGAAGTGTTCCCAATACTCGTATTCGGTCTTTTCGTCCCACGGCTTTGGGTGCCATTTCAGCCAGGCGTCGAGGGCATTTTCAAACTCACTCCGAATTCCTGCAGGTAAAGAGTCCGCTGCCCGAAAGGTGACGAAATAGGTTCGTCCGTCTTGATCCCAGTGCGGAAGATTGTTCGCCGTCACTTCCGTGTCCGCCATCGGATCAAAGAATTTGAGCGTCTCAATACCCATCCGAACGTCAGGACGCGTTATGGAGCGGCGTGCTTCCAGCCGCCGTCTTTGATCGCGAAGCGGATACTTCTTTCGCTTGGCATGGTGATGAGATTGGGCGCTTCGCGCTATGAAAGGCGGCGGCAGGATGCACGCCGCTCCATAACGACTATTTGCCTATTTTCCGCTCACCCACTGCACTGCGTTTTTCAGCAGGGTCTGGTAGGCGGGAAGGTCGTGGGCGCGGGCGTCGTGGCCTAGCGTGAAGCCGACGATTTTTGCTTTCGGGTGCTTCACGACGAAGACTTGCGGGAAGACTTTTCCTGTCTTGGGGCTGGTCGCGGTGACGAGCACTTCGATGGGCGTTCCTTCCGGGTCTGCGACATGGTTGTAGAGTTCATCGATGATCTCGAACTCCACCGGCACTCCCTTGGTGATGGGGTGCGAAGCGTTTGCAACCCTTACAGGAAACGGTCCGAGCGCATCGTGTCCGCGCGTGCCGCCGCCGACGATTTCCTTGTTCCATTGCGGGAAACTATTCCACGCGTACCAAGTGCCGGGGTGATGCGCGATGATTGCGCCGCCGCGGTTGGCGTAGTCGATGAGCGCTTTCTTCGTCTTCGATGCGATGGGCTGGTTTGCGCTGAGGACGAGCACGTCCACGCGGTCGAGGATTTCGGCGATGCCGTTGAGGTTCTGCGTGAAGTCCACCCAACCGCTCACGGATTTGAGCGTTTCCTTGTCGGTGCCGCCGAAGAATTTCACGAAGTCGTGCGACGAACCGCCGCCGACGATGAGGACGCGCGGGCCGTTTGAGGGTTTCGCAGCGGGCGGTTGCGGGACTTCGTCGCTGAACTGCGGTTTGAAGTTTGCGTCGTCATCGCCGGAAACCTTTGCTGCTTTCGGCTTCTTTGCGGGAGCTTCTTCCACGGATCCGCTTTGCAGCGGGGCATTTGCATCGGCTAGTTGCGCGGTGATTGCAAACGTGGTCGGAGCGACGACGGTGTTTGTGCTTTCGAGCGTGATTTTGTCGATGGCCCCGGTGGTTTTGAGCTGCTTGCTGAACCAGCGGACCTGGGCGCGTCCGGCGGTGAGGCCTTCGGCGAACTTCGAGCCGGGCACGTCGTTGCGTGCGATGTAGTCTGCGATTTCAACGCCGTTTTTAAACTCCAGCGTCTCGCTCGTGCCGTCGGCAAATGCCACGATTGCTTTCATCGCGACCGTCGTGTCCTGGCCGTACGGATACGCCCAACCGCCGACTCCGCCGAGGAAGTGCAGGCGGTTCGCTTTGAAGCCACCAACTTTGATTTCCACTTTTGCTGGCATTTCCTTCGACGAGAACGTGCCTTTCGGTCCGCCCTTGAGCTGAACCACATTCTTGCCGGTCACGGATTTTTCGGGCGCGACGAGGTTGAACGGAACGCCGCCGAAGACGACGGTGCCGGTCTTTTTGAACTGCACGGATTCCGGCGTTTGCACGGCTTTGTCGTAAAGCCCGAGCGCGCTATTGGCGGTGTAGGCGTCCTTCAGGTCGAGTGTGCGGTAGCCTTTGCTATCGACGCTCGCCATGTAGGCGATGATGTCGCGGAGGGATTCTGCGCCGAGTCCCTCGAAGCCTTCCGGCATGAGTGAGCGCCCGGTGTTGGTGCGCGCTTTGATGTCGGAGACTTTGATTTCCTGCTCACCCGCGAGGCTGCGGATGATGATGTTCGCGGGGTTCTCGCGGGCGATGATGCCGGACATAAACTGCCCGTTTTTCAGCTCGAAATTCCACGTCACGAAGCTCGGGTCCACTTCGCGGTTCGGGTCCACGATTGCAGTGAGAAGTTCACCGGGGCCGTGCGAGCCCATGCCGGTGAGGCCGGGTCCGATGTCTTTGCCTTGACCGTCGAAGACATGGCAAATCGCGCACGTCGTCGTGAATGCAGCCTTGCCCTTGGCGATGTCTCCGCCAGCGCTTTCGACGACTGGCGATAGTTTGGCGATGGCTTCGTTCTTCGCCTTGGCCATGGGGTTTAGCTCTTCGAGCATCGCGGCGGCGCGCTTGGAAATCGCCGGATCGGGATGTGTGCGGAGACGTGCGATGTTCGCCGGCCCGAGGTTGGTGAGCGATAGCGTTTTGGCTTTTACCGAGTCGAGCAGCGCGTTGGTCCACTCGCTGCGCTTGAGCATTGCGTCAAACGCTGCGGCTTGTCCCGTGGCGTCGAGCGTCGCAAATGCGCCGGTCAGTGCTGGCCCGACCGCTGCGTCGCCAGTTTCGGAAAGTGCGGCAATCACCGCCGCTTTCGAGCCGCCGCCGAGCTTGGCATCGCCGAGCAGTTTCGCGACTGCGGGGAGCGCCTTGTCATTCACGCTGCGGAGCCCGAGGAGGCTCTGCGCGGCGGCGAGACGATCGTTGTCACTGCCGGAAACGAGCTTGGCAAAAAGGTCACCGATGAGTTTTTCGGTCGCACCTTTGAGCGCACCGGCTTTGTCCCATTTCGCGGCGAGCGGGAGCGCGGCTGCGCTGGCTCCGCTGCCGAGGAGTTTTGCGAGCGCTGCGCCGAGCTCCGGCGTCATCGCCGGCGTGCCTTGCACGGTTTTGCCGAGTCCGGTGAGGATGCTCGCTTTGAGCGAATCCGCGCTGGCGGGTTTGCCCGCGAGGACGATAGCGAGCTTCGCTGCGTCGTCGGGATTCGTGAGGTTTTGCGTGAGTGCGGCGACGAGCGGCGCGAGAGCGGGTGCATCGGCGCTGTCGAGCGCGGATGCGATGAAGGCTGCGGGATTCTTCGAAGCGGCACCGACAGCGGCGCTGCGCTGGAAGTCGTCGTCGAATTTCGCGTAGGCGGCGACGAGTGCTTTGGCGGTTTCGTCGTACGGCTGCTTGGCTCCCAATGCCTTCAGTGCTGCGAGCCGGACTGTCGCATCGGCATCGCCGAGCAGCGGGATGAGTTTCTCGGAAAGGAACGGAGCGTAGTGGGGAAGCTCGGCGATTTGCGCCGCGTTGCGCCGGATCACGCCATCCTTGTCCGCGAATACAGTTTCCCAACCGTAGCCGAGCATCAAAATATCCGCGTCGCGGTGCCCGAGTATCCACATCGCAGCGACACGTGCATCCGCGGATTTCGATGTATCGACTGCGAGATTCTTCAGCGAGTTGTAGCCGAAGTTTTTCTCCATCAGCTCTGCGTATTTCTCCGGCTCGCCCTCCTTCCAAATCGTGGTGCGCTCAGGCAGCGGATTCGGGCGATCGAGCAAAAGGCGCGCGACATTCATGCGCACATGCCGGTTCGGGTGCTCAAGCGCAGCGACGAGTTCTTTCACACCAGCCTTCGCCAGATTCGGCACCGCGATCTTCTTCGCATCCTTGTGATCGAGCCGCCAGATGCGCCCGAAGTAATGGTCGCGGTCAGGCCGCACGGCTGCGTTGACCTTGTTGTGGTCCGGCCCGCGCGTGTCATTGTGGATGACGGCTTGGTTGTAGAAATCGCCGACATACACCGCGCCATCGGGGCCGACGCGGACTTCGATGGGACGCCACCACATATCCTTGCTGCGGATGAACTCCGTCTCCTCGCGGCCCTTCTGTTTTGCAAAGGTGTAGCTCGATCCCTGCGGCGTGAGCTTCGCGTGATGGATGATATTAATCGTCGGCTCCGTGGTGAAATAATCGCCGTTGTATTCCGCAGGCCACGAACCGCCGTCATAGATCACAGTGCCAGCCGATGCCGTGAACGAACCGACCCAATCAATCTGCACGTAAGCGAGCTGTTCCCACGGCATGAGCGGGAATGTTTTCCCCGACTTCTCGACGACGTGATAGCTCGCGGTCTTGCCGATTTTTCCACGCGCCAGTGCGTACTCGGGCAACACCGTCTGCATGAGCAATTCGCCGCTCGTCGGCTGCGTCCACATCACGCGGTTGTCGGCGGTGATTTGAAGTCCCCACGTGTTTCCGCCTTTCGACGAATACTGCTCCATCGCAGAACCGTCCGGCTTAAATCGCACGACGCCGCTGCCGATGTTTGGCTGTTTTTCACCTTTCGCGTTTTTCACGTTGCCGGAGCCGCTGTAGCCGTGAGTCGCATAAATCCAGCCATCCCAGCCCCATCGCGGGTTATTGATGACCGCGTGTGTGTCGCCGGTGCCGAGGCCGCTGTAGAGCGTCTCGACCTTGTCCGCCTTGCCGTCGCCGTTCGTATCGCGCAGCCAGAGAATGTCCGGTGCTTGCGTGACGATGACGCCGTCTTTGTGGAAAACGAGACCGGTCACGAGGTCGAGACCTTCGTAAAAGATCTCCTTTTTATCCATCACACCGTCGCCGTCCGTGTCCACGAGACGTGAGATTTTATCCAGTGCTTTACGCTCCTGATCGCCCGGCGTGAAATCAATGCCGCCGCGGTCTTTCCATTCCTTGCCGCGATAGTCCGGGCGCATTCCGCGACGACCGTTCGGATACTCCGGAGTCTCCGCGACCCACAGCGAACCGTCGGGCGCCCAGTCGAAGTTCATCGGCTTGTTAATCAGCGGCTCGGCGGCGACGAGCGTGAGTTTGAAGTCCGGGTGAATGTCCAAATTTTTGAGCGTGTCGGCGGGCTTCTGTGGTCCGCCGGGCGGATACGTCAGCGCGTCGAGTTCGTCCTTCTTCACGAACTCGTCCACGTTGTCGCGCTTCGCCGCCCACGAGAGGCTGCGGAGGACAACGGCGCGGTAGTTCGGCAAAGCGAACGTCTTGAAAAGATGGCCGGGGATGCTCGTGACTGCGCGATACGGCTTCGCGCCGCCTTCCCACGTGTTTTCGTAAGCCCACATCTGCGGCTGGATGTCGTAAATATGCGCCTTCCCGCCCTCCGCCGGCTTGCGGCCTTCGCGGACTTTTGGCGTGTAACTCGTCGCGAGAACCTGCACGCCGTCCTTCACATCCATGTCGTAGTAAATCTCGTCATCGAGATGGAAATTCGACGCGCCAACCGTGATGGGATGCGGCTTGGTCACCGCCACTGGAGCCATGTTATTTACGAAGTAGAGGTCCATCGGACCTTCCTTCCACTTCGTCGTGCCGGGCTTCCAAGCGCCGCCGAGCACCTCGCGCCACCAGCCAGGATTCTTCATCGAAACCGCCGCCGTGTGCAGCACCACAAGCCCGCCGCCACGCTTGAGATATTCATTTACCGCCGCCTCCTGCTCCGGCGTGGCGTCGCCGCCTTCCTGCGCGTAAAGCAGCACGACATCCGTGTTTTTGAGCTGCTCTGCGGTCGGCCAGTCGAGCGCGCCGTCCACTTTCATCCCGCGTTCGGCGAGAAGCGGCTTCCATTCTTCGAGAAAGCGAGGATGCGCGTGGACTTCCTTGCCGCGGTTGTTTTGCCCGGCGCGGATAAAGACGCGGAGCGGGTCGGCGCCGTATGCGCTGATGACCATCGAGGCGAGCGTGGCGAATGTGAGAAGACGTTTCATAGTTCTTGGTTGGTTTACGTGTTGGAAATCGGATTAGCCGCTTTCAGCGGGCAGGCAGACAATCGCGCAGTAGGAAATGTAGTGAGTAAAATCGGCTTCGAAAAATGCACCGGCATCTATTGCGGATGCACATCGGTCATCTCTGCCAGCTTCACGCTGAGGGTCTGCTTGATCGGCATTTTGACAACGTTTGCGGTGCCGTCGGGAATCTTCGCCGTGATGTTGACAAGCTGAGTCACTCTAAGCGCCCGGGGAAACGAAATCGCCGGATCGAAGTAAATGGTGCCCGTCATCGTACTGCCATCAAGCTTGAGTCTCATCTGGCGGGAAAGCGCCCCAAATTCGTCGTTGTCCTGCATGTCGAGTTTTGTGGCCTGAAGTGCCTGCTGGGTGATGGTCGCATCAACAGCGATCTCGAGGCATTGCGTGCCTTCGAAGTCTGCGTTTCCAACGAGCTTGTAGGTGCCGGTGACGATCAACTTGCCAAGACCAGGCAGCGGAATCTCCTGAGCGAGCGGCCAGGCGTCCCCCGGTTTTGGAACCATTCCCTGAGGTGTGCGAATGATGGTTTGATCGATCATGCGCTTGATCGATTCGGCTGTGAACATGTCGCGATATGGCGTGGCGACCATCTGGTTTTGTGTTGCCATCCTGGCGACGGTTCCTTCGGCTTCGGCGATAGCCTCGATGCGCCCATTTTCATCGAGCGTCATGTCGAATCCGCGGCCTACCACTCCGCCGAGCGATTGCAGCAAGCCTGCGGAATCGTTCCCTTCCGGCGCGGCGGAATCGTAGTGATACTTCTTCCCGTTGGTTTCCACGGACATGACCGCTTTCTTGTAGCGGAGGGCGACGGATATGCCGGAGGCTTTCGATTTGCTGGCAGCGGCGGTGGATTCCAGCTCGAGTGATGTTTGAGACTTCGTGGTTGAATCGGTCACGCCCGTTGAGACGGACGACTCATTCGTAATGGTGACTTGCTGTAAGTATCGGAAGCCGGCTTTGTAACGCTGATGGATTTCCGCGTTCTGCCCGACGGCGGAGATCGCGAGAATCATGGTCACAAGGGTGGAAAGAAAAAATCGGGTCATTGCAGCGTGCAAATAAAGCGGGTGCCGTGGAAAAAACCAGCGGGGAAATTTGCGGGCTGCTGAGCAGGGCTTCGTCGAGCGGCGTTTCCGCTGCGCGTAATCACGCTTTACTGCGCCCGCAGACGATCGAGAACGGGGCCGATGCAGGCGATGGCAGTTTCCACTTCAGCGGGCGTGGTCAATTTTCCGAGGCTGAAGCGTACCGTCGCCTGTGCCACCTCAGGCTCCACGCCCATCGCGAGCAGGACGTGCGAAGGCTGGATGCTCCCGACCATGCACGCGGAACCGCTGGAGACGCAGAGGCCTGCAAGGTCGAGGCTGATGTGCAGACTCTCGCCATCGAGTCCCGGAAAGCTGACATTCAGTGTATTGGGCAGCGTGTATTCGGCGGCACCGTTGCGCCGGGCTTCTGGAGCGAGCGAGTGTACGCCCTGCCAGAGACGCTCCCGGAGGCCTCGCAGACGCGCGCCTTCTTCCTCCATTCCATCGAGCACGAGCCCCGCTGCGGTGGCCAGGCCGACAATGCCCGGCACGTTCTCGGTCCCGGCCCGGCGATCGCCTTCATGACTTCCTCCGAGCGCCGTCCGATCGATGCTGATTCCGCCGCGCAGCCAAAGCGCGCCGACGCCTTTTGGTCCGTAAAACTTGTGCGCGGCAATCGACACCGCGTCGAAATCGCCGGCACCCAGTGGCGGCAGCGGCTCTTTGCCAAACGTCTGAATCGCATCCGTGTGAAAAAGCGCACCGTGCTTGCGGCAAATCGCGCTGAGCTCCGCGACGGGTTGCCGCACGCCGGTTTCGTTGTTCGCCGTCATGATCGAGACGAGCGTGGTTTCGTCGGTCATCGCTGACTGCAAGCGCCCGGGGTCGAGTCTCCCCTCCGAGTCCACAGGCAAGACCGTGATGTGAAACCCCTCGCGCAATGCGAGCCACTCAAACGCGTGCAGCACGGCATGATGCTCGGTCGCACAGGTGATGACGTGTTTTCCTTTACCCTCGACCGCGCGATGGCGGGCCAGTCCGAGAATCGCAAGATTGTCCGCCTCGGTTCCGCCCCCGGTGAAGATGATCTCGTGGGATTTTGCCCCGAGCAGTTGTGCTACCTGGTCCCGGGAATCGTCAATCGCAGCCCGCGTCTTGCGTCCCGCAGAGTGGATGGATGACGGATTGCCATGGAATTCCTCCAAGTAAGGGCGCATCGCGGCGACCACTCGCGGGGAAAGCGGCGTCGTCGCGTTGTAGTCGAGATAGATCATCGAAATGACGAATGAGAAGGCTCAGCGCAGATGCGCTGCTCATTCATCACGGGACAAAGCGCTTTACGCGGCTTTCGTGCCCTGCTGCTTGTGGCCGAGTTGACGGAGCGCCTGTTGCAGTTTTTCGACTTCGAGTGGCTTCTTCAAAACAGTCACTGCACCGTGATTCAAAATGTTATCGAGCATGTGGCTGTCGGGATATCCGGTGATGATCACGATCGGGAGTTCCGGTTGAAGTTCCTTCGCCTGCGTGTAAACCTCGTCGCCGGTGAAATCCGGCAGTTGGAGATCGAGAAAACAGAGGTCGAACTTCTGCTTCTGAAGCGCCGTAATCGCTTCCCGCCCAGTGCCTACAACGATGCGGCTGAAGCCCTGCTTTTTCAGGAAGAGCTTGAACATGCTCTGGAGGCCGGTGTCATCATCGACAACGAGCACGGTTGGCTGCCCGTGTTCTTCGGAACGAAGCACATCGCGGTCGATGGCATCTTTCTTCACCCTCCATCGCCCGCCGATTTGAATCGCCGGAAGTTGCCCCCGTTGAACGAGATAATAAACCGTCGGCAACGGAATACGAAGATACTCTGCGGTCTCCTTGACGGTCATCAAGTTGTGCAACGACTGGGGCACTGCGGGTTTCGGTGCCGGGCTCGGTTGGGCCGATACCGCATCTGTCTGCGGTTTCTCCTCAGAAGCGTCAGGTTTCTTCTTCAAAATATGGTGTTGGTTGGATAATTAAACGGCTATCATCCCAATGGGCTGGGCTTAAGCGTTGTCCTAATGGTTGGGCAAAAGGCTCTACTCGCGGTTGTCCTACTATAATTCCCATATTGACGCAAGGTATTTCTCTTCGTCGGCCCCCTCGGAAGCGCCCTGTGCGCGGACCGTGTCGGACCAAAGCACCATCACTTTCGAGGAAACGGCTGTTTTCTTCTCGGTGGCAAGTATTCCCGCCGGGCTGCGACGCCGACACAGGATGCCGCTCCAAACTGGCGCTGAAACTACGCGACCTTTCCGGATTTTCGCCAGCGATAGAGAGTCGAGACATTCACGCCGAGTTGCGCGCTGACCCAGGAGTAATTGTCGCCGCTCTCCTCCAGGAGCCGCCTCGCAAGACTCAGCTTTTGCTTGCCGCTAGGGATCAAACCGCCGGGGGATCCAAAAGTGGGGGAGGGGAGCAGGACGGCGGGCGCGGTCGATATGGTGGCGGGCTCCACGGGGAGCGGCACCGGACAGTCCCACCACTGGGCGCGGAGCACGGGTCCGTCGAAAAGAATGACCATCCGATCGATGGCGCTCTTCAGTTCACGAGCGTTGCCGGGCCAGTGGTAGGTCTGGAATTTCGCGATGAGTTCGGGCTCAATACGGTCGAAGTGCTTCCCAAATCTCTCGCAAGAGCCGTCGAGGAATGCGCGCGCGAAAATAGGGATGTCGTCGAGCCGCTGCTTGAGCGGCGGGATGCGCAAGGTGACTTCCGCGAGCCGGTAAAAAAGGTCGGCGCGAAATGCGCCTTTCGCGATCTCTTCTTCGAGGTTGCGATTGGTCGCGGAGAGCACGCGCACCCTCACGTCGTATTCCTTCGTGCCGCCCACCCGGCGTGCTTTCCGCGTCTCCAGGAAGCGCAGCATCTTCGGCTGGAGCGAGAGGTCCATTTCGCCGATTTCGTCGAGAAAAAGTGTGCCTCCGGAGGCCTGCTCCACGAGCCCGATTTTGTCCTTGAACGCGCCGCTGAAAGCGCCTTTTTCCGCGCCGAAAAGCTCCGACTCCAGCAAGTCCTTTGGGATTGCGGCACAGTTCAGCGCAACAAACGGCCCGCCGCCACCGGATTCATGCAGCGCCTGCGCCACACGCTCCTTGCCTGCGCCGCTCTCGCCAAGAACGAGCACCGTCGCGCCGGTGGGGCCGATTCGCTCGACCGTCTGCCGAAGCGAGCGCATGGCAGACGATTCACCGAGCAGGATTTCGCCCGTGTTGGATTTAGGGCCGGTGCCATACAGTTGCAGCCAGAGCTTTTGCGAGGCGTCTGCTTTTTCGAATGATTCATCCCAGCGCTCGTCGTCGTCCTTTAGATCGAGTACGTCCTGCGCGCCGTCGAGGGTCGCGTTGACAATCTCGGCTGTGGAAAGCTTTGCGCCTACGGCGATGAAGATCCGGTTTGCATTCCAAATGCGGGCTCGGAATTGCGGCCAGTCAGTCTGTTTCAGCGCGCCGATGGGCACCATGAGAAAGTCCGAAGACGAGCAGAGGTCGAGCGTGGGCACCTCCCCGGTGGAGAGCTTGAATGGAATTCCGTTCTCCGCGAGACGCGCTGCGATCGCGTCGTGTGGCTTTCCTGGACAGAGAATAATCATGAGCGTGAAACAAATTGCACGGTCGTTTGATTGCAGATGCAATGCCAGCCCGCCCCATGGATTTGCGAACAGCAGCGGCTTGCTTCCCGACTACCCGAGAAGCCCCGCCCGCATCACCTCGATCGGTGCCGGTCGGCAGAACCAACGCTCAAACGCGAGCGCGCCCTGATGCAGCAACATCGTCAGTCCATTTGCCCCGCGAGCGCCCGCTTCATCCGCCGCGCGGAGGAGCGGCGTGCGGTGGCCGACGTAGATGGTATCGTACACAAGATGCCGCGCGGAGAGTTGTGCGGACGGAATGGGCGAAACATCCTCCGGCTTCATGCCGACAGCGGTGCAGTTCACGATCAGATCGACTGTGGAAATATCCGTCGTGATGGAAATTTTCTCTCGCGGATAAAACGCCGCGATTTCCGCTGCGAGCGGCGGAAGCTTTGCAGTCGTGCGATTGGCAAGCTGGAGTCCCGCGCATTGCTCCGCGGCACACTGCATCGCCACTGCTCGTCCTGCACCGCCGCCGGCTCCGAGGACAAGGATGCGCAGTTCACTGAGCTTCACGCCGAACGATTCCTGAATCGCTCGTGAAAAACCGCCGCCGTCGGTGCTCGTGCCCGCGGTGGTTCCGTCGGGCTGCACGATGACGGTGTTCACTCCGCCGGCTCGCCGGGCTGTCTCATCTGGTTGGTCCATGGCTGCAAGGACGGTGGCTTTGTGCGGGATGGTGCAGTTAATTCCGATGAACCCGGCTTTTGGGAGCAGTCGGAGGCATTCTTCGACCTCGCCCGGTAGAATGTGCAGCCGCGTGTAGGCTGCATCGATTCCCGCAGCGACGAGCGCAGGATTATGCAGCTGCGGCGATTTGGAATGCGCCACAGGATCGCCGATTACCGCGAGTCGCAGCGCCGGAGTGCAATCACCGGTGGCCTCGCGCCAATGGCGCAGATCTTCGAGCGTATAGACGGTCTTCACGCCGCAAACTCTGCGAGTGCCCGCTCAAATCGCTGCAAGACGCGGTCGCGTCCCAGCACTTCGAGGGTGTGGTAAAGGCTAGCGCCAACCGTGCGGCCCGTAGCTGCGACGCGGGCGGGATGGACAAATTCGCCGACCTTCGCGCCCGCTGCGGTGGCGGCGGCTTTCAGAGCGACTTCGAGTTCGGCGGCGTTCCATGCAGTCGAGCGATACGCCGCGTCGAGCGCGCGGAGGCGGTCGATTGCGCCGGGTTTCCGCATAACTTTCTCCACGGCCTCCGGATCAAATGTGACGGCCTCGGTGAAGAAATAATCCACCCACGATGGGGCGTCGGTGAGGCGCTTCAGCCGCTCTTTCACGAGTCCGAGCACCGGGAGAAGCGTCTCGCGCGTCGTGGCGATATTTGCTTTGGCCAGAATAGGCTCCACCAAGACTGCAAGCTGCTCGACGGGCATCTTGAGGATGTATTGCTGGTTCATCCATTCGCATTTCGCGATGTCAAAAACCGCGGCCTTTCGGTGGATCGCGGCCACGTCGAAGAGGCTCACGATTTCCGCAGTCGGCATGACTTCCTGTTCCGTCTTCGGGTTCCAGCCGAGCAGGCTGAGGAAATTGACCACGGCTTCCGCGACGAATCCGTTTTCTTCGTACCATCCGACGGCACTACCGGTATCGCGTTTGCTCATTTTGGAGCCATCAGGATTCAGGATGAGCGGTATGTGTCCATAGCGGGGAGGCTGCACACCGAGCGCCTCGAAAAGCTGGAGATGCTTTGGCGTGTTCGAGAGATGATCGTCTCCGCGAATCACATGGGTGATGCGCATCTCGATGTCATCGACCACATTGACAAAGTGAAAAATCCACCCGCCGTCCGAGCGCCGGATCGTCATGTCGGGATGAGTCTCGACGTGCGCCATATCCACCTCGACGCGCCCGCAAACGAGGTCGTCCATGACGATCTTCTTGCGTGCAAATTTGAACCGCCATGCCCCGCCGTCTTCGTACACGTGTCCCGCCGCGCGGAGTTGCTCAAAGTAGCGGAGGTACACGTCTTCGCGCTGGCTCTGGAAATACGGACCGTGATCGCCGCCCATTTCCGGGCCTTCATCCCAGTCGAGCCCGAGCCAGCGCATCCCGTCGAAGATCGCCTTCATCGCCTCGTCGGTATTGCGTGCCTTGTCGGTGTCCTCGATTCGCAGGACAAATACGCCGCCGGTGTGGCGGGCGTAGAGCCAGTTGAACAACGCAGTACGAGCCCCTCCGACGTGTAGGTATCCGGTCGGCGATGGCGCAAATCTCACTCTCACTTG
>JAYUSJ010000333.1:0-12061 GCA_043755735.1 Verrucomicrobiaceae bacterium
AGCCGCGATGGTCGCGAATGGCGGAGGATGTAATATGGGCGCATTCGATTCACTCGGAACGCCGGTCGAAGTCTCCGCAATCGGCAAGGAACTCAAAAAGCTGTGGTCCGCTGACCAGACGCGGACGCGGGCCACGCTGTTTAATTTTGCCATCATCTGCCAGGGCGAAGCCGCCATGCAGGCCAACACGGAGTTGCTGGAGAACTTCATCGGCAGCCACGCATTCCGCGCCGTCCTCATCGGCATCGAGCCCGGCCCGACCGATAGCGTGCAGGCGTGGATCAATGCCCGCTGCTACCTCCCCAAAGCAGGCGCAAAACACATCTGCTCCGAGCAAGTATCGCTTTATGTGAAGGGAAATGTGCGGCGGCTCCTGCCAAATCTCCTCTTCAGCCAGCTCGACTCCGATCTCCCCCTCACGCTCCTTTGGCGCTGCGAATGCCCGGACGAGATGGACCCGGAAATCTGGCGCTGGGTGGACCGCGTCATCTTCGACACCTCCGCATGGCCGCATCCCCGCCAGCAGCTCAGCGCCCTTCGCCACCAGCTCGGCAGCGGACGCACCGTCATGTGCGACCTCGCGTGGACCCGCACCCTGCGGCTCCGGCAGGCCATCGCCCAAATCTTCGATACCGAGAATCTCGCCGAGCTTCACCTCATCAAGAGCGTCAAAATCGTCCACTCCCCCGGCGCCCGCTCCAGCGCCATCCTCCTGCTCGGCTGGCTCGCCGCACAGCTCGGGTGGTCCGCACACGGGCCTTCCGGCAATCATCTGCGGATGGAAGGCGAGCACGGCGGAATCGTCTGCGACCTCAGCGAAGAAGACGGCGCGACCATCTCGCGTCTCGAGCTCACGAGCGCCCACCTCACAGTCACCGCCATACACGCACCCGGCACTCCCCTGCTCCACGTCGCCGCGAAAACCGCCGACGGGCGGAACACCGAGTTCATCATGCCCGGCGACAGCAAAAACGAAGCGGACATCCTCGATGGCGAGCTCGCCAGTTGGGGCCTCCACCGCGTCTATTCCAAAGCCCTCGCCGCTGGCGAATCGCTGCTTTAGCGCGGTTGGGTGAAAGGGACGATTGATACGGAAGAGGTGCGCTAGCCATGTCGCGCCTCACGTAGCCCTCTGCGTGAAACCCGTAACGCGAAGCGCAAATCAAAAGCGCGCGCGCGACCAGAAAAAGTGCGCTTCGCGTGAGGAGATTCACGCGGAGGGCCGCGTGAACTACGACAGGCAATCGCGGCGTTCGGGTTAAAAAAGCGTGCGCCCAGACAAAGTGGTAACGACAATTGTGGAAGGAATCGAGAAACGAACCGTCTTAACCTAGACGCGAGGACACCAAACGCTGACACATCCGGCCAATGAGACGAATCACGCCGTAACCCCGTAGAATAGAGAGCTGTTTCTCATGACACTTTGTTGCATTTCTACAAAATAAAAGAGCATTCCAATGCCAATTTTTACAATATCGGCAACTTAGTTGCCGTTTTTAGCGACACTAATTGCCGTTACCGGAAAACTTTCGGCAGTTTTTACAAAACAAATGCAACTTCTAGACACTCTTGAAACTTTTTGTACAACGCTATTTAATTTCCGAACTGGAAATAATCAAAAGCGTCACTGAAACCTGTATGCGATTGATAAAACTCGTTTGCGGTGAATGCCGCATGAAGGCAAGTGTCATAGCAGCTCGCTCTTCGTAACTCTGGGCTGAGTGATGCGACGCCTTTTGCGTAGCAAGTCGCGACTGCGCTTTACTCCGCGTCGCGGACGAGCACTTCCTTGGGCCGGAGAACGGCGTAGAGGACAAGGCCGGCGATGAGAATGCCGCCAGCGATGAGCGGGGCGTTTTTCACCTGCGGCTGGCTGCTGGTGATCCCGGAATGCACGCGGACGATGATGAGCGTGGCGCAGACGATGGCGCCGAGCAGCGGGACGAATGCGGGGACTTCAAACTGACCGACGGGCTCGGATTTGCGGAGCTTTAGACGAAGCAGCGCGATGTTTACCACGGTGAATACGGCGAGCAGCAGGAGCACGGTGGCCTCGGCGAGATCCTTCACTCCGCCGGCGAGGATGAGGCCGGTGACGATGACAAAGAGGACCATCACGGCGATGTGCGGGGTGTTGCGGACGGGGTGGACGCGGCCAAGCACGGAGGGGAGGAGGTTTTGGCGGCTCATTCCGTAAAGGAGGCGGGAGCCCATCAGATAGTTGAGCAGCGCGGTGTTGCCGATGGCGAAGATGGTGATGACGACAAAAACGGTGTCGATCCCGTGGAACCACGGCGCGGCGGTGTGCGCGACATCCATGAGCGGCGTGGGGCTTTTCGCGAGCTGCGCCCACGGGACGACGGAGACGGCGGTGATCGCCACGGCCATGTAGATGACCGTCGCCGCAATCATCGCGGCGATGAGGCCGCGGGGAAGGTTGCGCGGGGCATCCTTGACTTCCTCGCCGACGTTCAAAATGTCCTCGAATCCGATGAACGAGAAGAAGGTGAGGACCGCGCCTTGCAGGACAATCAGCGCGGTGAAACTGGACGCGCCCTCGGCTCGCGGCGGCATCGCGAGATAGTCCACGCCGCCCCAATACGGGATGCCGACGACGATGATGAAAACCAGCCCGGAAGACTCGACGATCGTGCAGACGATATTCGCCCACATGCTTTCGCGAATGCCGCGATAGATGACGCAGCCGACGACCGCGACAAAGGCGATGGCGAGCCATTTTACATCGACGTCAAGCCCGAGTGCGCGCTGCAAATTTTCCGCGATGGCCTGCGAGCCCGTCGCCATGCTGGTGAGCCCGCTCATCATGACGGCGATGCCGACGACGTAGCTGAGCCACGCTTTATCAAATGCGCGATGCGTGACAAACGCCGCGCCGCCCGCGCGCGGGTATCGACTGCCGACGGATGCGTAGCTGAGCCCGGTCAAAAGCGCGGCAATCATCGCGGCAATGAAGGCGAGCCAGACGGCGTTGCCGAGGGACTCAGCGGCGCGCCCGATGAGCGCGTAGATGCCCGCACCGAGCATGGAGCCGAGGCCGTAAAAGGCGATTTGCCAGAAACCGAGAGTTTGTTTGAGCGCGGGCTGTTGGTCGTTTGCCATGCCTGCGGCTACACGGCGCAAGCAGGATGATCAACGCTGCACATCGACCAAGCGCGGAAGCAACTTTCGGTCTGTCAAATTGTCACGCGAGGAGAAGTCGGAGGACGAGTAGTATTACGGCGAACCGTTTGGCCTCAGTGTGCCTTCCTGTATGGAGCGAGGGAGCGGACTTCGTGTCGGCCAGTTTCTCAATGCCGGATCGAACCGCTGCTGATATTCACGAGAACCAACCGTGTCCGAGTAGTCCAAGCCTTTGGTATATTCCTCTGGCGATGCCTTTTTGATTTTCCCGAGACTTTCCGCGATCTCCGAAGAAGGAAGAAAATCAACGCCACTTTTCAGCGCTGCGACGTAACCCGCAACTGCGAGCGTGTAGAGATTCGTTTTTTCATAATTTCGGGCTCCCAAAAAATGTTGGAGTGCGGAAATATCTCTTGTCGTTTCAGGATTTGCGGAATCCCCAAACTTTGCAATCAACTCCAGTAGTTTGAGGGATTTCGTCCAATCGTTTGCTTTTTTCGCTGCACTAAGTTGCCGGTTCAAAAACGAATCGGGCGTATCGGAGGCTTCCGCAGTGGTTTCCAAATGTTTGGACAGAGCAAAAAGCACCACGTTCGCACGGAGGATTTCGACCAGAGGTTCACCGGTCGGTTGATTACTAATTTTCGGGATGGCCCCCGAAGATTTTGCGAGCTGATAGACAGCGTTTATTTCTCTCAGTGCTGCTAGTATCCTCATCGACTCGGGATCGTTGAAATTTTGGGTCTTGGGGATCTTCTCATTCAAATCGTCCAAAGTTTTAATCCCGGATTCTGCAAGGTGCCAACTGGTCAGCGCGGGGCGGCCCGGAAAAGGCGTTGGCTTCTCGATCAGCATCGTTTTTTCAAGAACCCTTGAGCGTCGGATTCCTGGCACGCCGTTCAGATTGGATAGCCCAGCAAACCCATCGCTTTGGGTGCCTCCACGTTTCTTGCTCATGAGAAACCGCTGCCATTCCTCCAAAAAACCGCGAGTCGCGACCGCCGTTTTGTGTCGCTCCCTGAAGGGCGTTGCTGCGAGAATCTTTACCGTTTCAGAAGCTTCGGCCAACGACTCATCGATATCGGAGGGCTCTGCAGTTTCGAGAGCTTTTGCAGCCAAAATTCCGAGTCGCTTCTCTAAATCGGCCTCGCTTAGAACGCCGAGTTTTCCATACAGCCGGTGCAATTTATCTGTGAACTCCCGAGTAAAACTCCCTGAGGCTTGGACGCGTTTCACCTCCTCAAAAACTTCGCCGAGAGCGGCCCGAGCTTCCCTCAATTCCTTTATCTCAAGCTGTTGCAAGACAACGAGTGTCTTTTGAATCAACCTGCTGAGAAGATACGGATCGTGTCCGTTCTCGTGGTCACTCAGACGAATCGATAAATCATTCTTTTGAAGTCGGTTCCAGCGCTCGGACAGCGACTCGAGCAGCTTAACGTCATCCGAACTTACGAGCGCAGTCCGTGTTTCATCCTCCAAAGCGGCATAAGCTTTTGCGAACTGCACTTCGTGCCTCTCGGTTTCATCCGCAAGTTGTTGCAACCTCCCTTTGAGTGCCTTCGGAACAGAAGAAAACACTCCACTATCAATCGCTCTGCGCAGCGATGCAGAAGGCACGGTTCGTCCGTCCGTATTAAGACTCTTCAATGCGAGTCGCGATTCGAGGCTCCAGTTTTTACTGTCCTTTAGTGCGAACGCATCGCGAACGATTCCGCTGGAAAGCTCATCGATGGTTGCCGAATAAAGATGCACGCACGCTGAGGCCGAGAAAATGACTGCGAGTAGGTTTTTCATTTGGCTGCCTCCGGTTGGCGTGGCGAGGGGCTGACGGTCCGTTGATATTCCTCTGGATGGGATGCTTTCAATTTCGCGAGCCGTTCGGTAATTTCGGCTTTTGGGAGATATGGAGTCACCATCCCGAGCGCAGCAACGTACTGCTCAATCGCGCGGCTCACCACGCCCGCTTCCTCCAGATTTTTCCCAGCGAGATACATCTGAAGCGCCTGTGCAGCTTGGGTATCTCGAACGAATGTCCCTATGCCAAACTGTTTCCCAATTCCGATATTTATGCGTAAGCGGGACCAGTCCTTTTTTTGAAATGCATCATCAACGTGGCGAGAAAGAAATTCATGTGTTTTCTCTCCATCTTTCGGAGCAAGTTCGCCCGTCGCGCGCAAAAACCGTCGAGCCATCGCGATGCGGACCTTTTCCTGGAAATCGGCGATTTTCGGATTCTGACCGGAAGGCTGACGGAACGGAGAAATCTCCGAAACCTGCGCTGCCCCGACTTGTATGGCTGAGTTTTCTCTGGCCAACTGCTCAATCTCCGCAAGTTGACTTGAGAGTGGCGTGTGCTTCGACACAAGAGTTCGCAAAGCAGGGAGATGTGCGGTCAATTCCTCGACCGTCGAGGACTTATCAATCAACGCGTTGAATTCGGCGGTGACGAGCTTTGGATCCACAGTCGGAGTCCCCCTCTGTTGTGTCTCCACATTCTTCATTTCAAGGAGACGGGAGTGCGGAATGAATGTGTATTCCTTTATGCTCGAGTTCGAGGACAAATGTTCCACTTTGGAGCGCACACCACCCGTCTGCCCGATTGCCTTGAGATGTATTAACTCCTGCCAGCCGAGTGAAAACTCAATCACCGTATCAATCATGTGCTTATTACTGCGAAAACTGGGCCTCTGGTAGTCGTCGGGAAAGGCTGCACCGAGGGACCCGAGTTCCAAGAGATGGGCATCAATGTCGGATGGGTTCACAGCCACGACAACCTTCTCGACAAGGGCCTTCAGTTTCACTTGCAGCTCATCTCGCGTGGGCACGCCCGCTTTGCGCCGACACGAATCAACCAACTCCAACATCTCGCTGCCTTTCAATTCCAGCGACCAGCGGTATCGTTCCAATACCGAAAGCATCTCAATTGCATCCGAGCGGTTGGAATGCTCGATATGGAAATAGAAATTCTGGAGCGCTGTTGCAAACTGCTTTAAATAATTTACTGCACCCGCACTGCTCCGAATTGCACCCGCTCCCGCTTTCTGTCGCTCGCTTTCCAGTGCTGTGATTTGACGAATCGGCTCATCGAGATCCGCCGCACCCTTCGATTCCAAGACGGCTTTTGCAACAGCAGCCAGGTGCACTTTTTCTCGCTCAAGAAACGAGGCTTGCGCCTGTGCAACCTCAGCCTTGGTCGCAACGACAAATGCGTCCAAATCCGCGCTCATCGATCGTAAGCCTTGCGCATTGAGAGCATCGCGCAACGAATCAAGATTTCCCGGCATTCTCGCCAATTCAGCACCATCAGCCCGGGCACTTGCGGAGAAACTCAAAAGGCTCCTCACTTGTTCGAGCAGCGCTGCTTTTCTAGGGTCTCCTTTAGCATTTTTGAGTTCCGAAGAAATCTGGACTTTTATAGCCTTTGAGAGATCCATCGCGGAGCGCTCAGCGGCGGATGAGGCAGCGATACTGATGAGGATTGTAAGTAAGATGTTTCGCACAGCACGACCACAGCGCTGAACAGAGACATAAGCCAGAAAAATGAACGTCCTTTTATAGCTTGGTGAAAACGGCTGTATTCACTGTTTCACGATTTTCGGAGCCTCTGCGTTGCCTTGCAGTAGGCGCCTTTTAATCGTTTACATGAGGAACGCATTCTGCGGCTGTCAAATCGGGCGCTCTGCGCTACGACGCTTTTGAATTATGAGCACTACATTCACGGGACCTGACGGAAAACCTCGCTGCCGCTGGTGCGGAGATGCACCGGAGTTTCTCCACTATCACGATACGGAATGGGGCTTTCCCGTCGGCGACGACCAGCGGCTGTTCGAAAAATTGTGCCTCGAAGGATTTCAATCCGGCCTGAGCTGGCGGACGATTTTGGCCAAACGGGAAAATTTTCGTTCGGCGTTTCACGGGTTTGAGTTCGACAAGGTTGCGGGATTCACCGAGCGGGATGTGACGCGGCTTTTGAATGACGCAGGGATTGTCCGCCATCGCGGGAAGATCGAGGCGGTCATCAATAATGCGAAGCGGGCACAGGAACTCGTTGAGCGCGAGGGCTCGCTGGCGGCTTTCATCTGGCGCTACGAGCCCGACGCGAAGGAACTGGCGCAGCCGCAATCCGGCTCGACCTCCGCCGCATCCATCGACCTATCCAACGAGCTGAAGAGGCAAGGCTGGAAGTTCGTCGGCCCGACCACCGTCCATGCGTTCATGCAGGCGATGGGACTGATCAACGACCACGTCGAAGACTGCGTGATTCGGTCCAAATCCGAAGCTGCACGCAAGCGATTCAAGCGACCGCAGCGGTGATAGGCGGGAGCAACTTTGAGTCGGTCAAATTGTGCGGTCTGCGGATGCCGCGATAGATGCGTAGCTGAGCCCCGTCAAAAGCGCGGCAATCATCGCGGCGATGAAGGCGAGCCAGACGGCGTTGCCGAGGGACTCGGCGGCGCGCCCGATGAGCGCGTAGATGCCCGCACCGAGCATGGAGCCGAGGCCGTAAAAGGCGATTTGCCAGAAACCGAGAGTCTGTTTGAGCGCGGGCTGTTGGTCGTTTGCCATGCCTGCGGCTACACGGCGCAAGCGGGACGCGCAATGGTGCGCATCAACAAATTCCGGGCAGGCGCGGCAGGCCGCTTACGCCGCCGGGTTCATGATCCGTTTTACGGAAACCACGGTTGCGGCGATGGCTCCGGCGAAGGGCAGCCAGAAGCCAAGCAGCGTCATACTCACGCTCACTTGCACGCCAAATCCGCCTGCGGAACTCGTCCCGCTGCGCAGCCAGAGGACGAGGAGAAGCAAGGCGCAGAGCCCGGCAGAACCAGCGAGCGCGAGAGGTGCCCACGCCTCTTTCTTTTTCGCCATGAAATTCCAGACCCACAGCCCGATGCCGGCCATCGCGGCAAGCACGGCGAGCTTCCCGTTTGCACCAGCGGCGAAGATTGTAAGAGAGGGCATCAGATCGGCGCGTTGCTTGAAGACGTCCGCCATCGGGCCTTCCACTTTCATGCTGAAAGAAATGCAGCTAAAAATGAACGAGCACAGAACGGTGACGGCAAGCCCGCCCAGATAGATCTGCGTCCGCACGTCCTGCTTTTTCAATACATCGACGCCGGCGGACATTTTTTCCCTGGCCTGCTCCAGAGCCTGGGCGGCGGCGTCTTTCGCTGCGGCATCCTGACTTTTCGGGGTTTCACTTCCGCCGTTGGATGGCAAAGCGCTTTGGTTGGGCTCGGGTTCGGTGCTCATAGTATTTGTGGAGATGAACGAGCATCGCCGTCCCTTTGCCAAGTATATTCTCGGTCCATGGATTGCGTGGCGATCGGGCGCGAGCTTTCTTTTTGCGACCTTCGGCTGTCCTTTTATCCGTGGCCGCGTATGAACGGCGGAGAACCACATGCCTTTGTCATCCGCCACACCGCTTTCGCTGCCCGATCTCTCTGCCGAGGATCTCGCGCAGTGGATGACGGCGCGCGGGTATAAAGGGACGCATGCTGCGCGGGTGCTGCGCGATTTATACGCGGTGAACGACGCGCCGGAGCGCGATAGTGCGCGGATGCCGGCGGGAATGATGGCGCTGCTCGCGGGAGATTTCCGCACGGAAGCTGCGAGTCTGGCGATGCGGCAGGTGGCGGCGGATGGGACGTGCAAGCTGCTGTTGCGGCTCGGCGACGGGCGCACGGTGGAGTCGGTGCTGATGCCGGACTTTCATCCACAGCGGGCGGCGGGGTGTATTTCGAGTCAGGTGGGCTGTGCGATGGGATGCGATTTTTGCGCGACGACGCAGACGGGCTTTGAGCGGAATCTCACGTCGGGGGAGATCGTGGAGCAATTCATCCGGTTGCGAAAAGAAGCGCAGTCGGCGGGGCGCACGTTGAGGACGATTGTATTCATGGGAATGGGCGAGCCGATGCTGAATCTGCGCAACGTGCTCGCAGCCGTGCGGCGAATGGCGGACCCGGTGCTCGGCGCGCTCGGCTGGCGGCAGGTCACGATTTCCACGGTGGGCATCGTGCCGGGCATCGATGAACTCCGGGAGGCGGACCTCGGCGTGAGTCTGGCGATTTCTCTGCACGCGCCGGACGACGCGACACGCGCTGATTTGCTGCCGATGGGACGGAGGTTCGATGTGCGCGATGTGCTCGCCGCCGCGGATCGCTACCAGGCGAGCAGCGGACGGATCACGACCATCCAATACTGCCTGCTCGCCGGCGTGAACGACTCGCCCGCCCAGGCCCGCGACCTCGCGCGCCTGCTGAGTGGACGCGGAATGCACGTGAATCTCCTGCGCTACAACCCGACCGGCCTGAGCCTGCGGGGCCGCGCTTACGAGCCGAGCAGCATGGCGCAAACGGAGGCATTTCTGGCGGAGTTGCGGGCGCACGGGGCGGTGGCGCATTTACGCCGGGCACGAGGGCCGGATATCGACGCGGCGTGCGGACAACTCCGGAAGCGGGAAGCGGCGGGGGCGTGATTTTATCAAACCAATCGAGGGCTATTCTTTAATCAAACCCGAGGATCTTGCGTGGCGCGCGTCGAATCTGATGAAGATCCCGAACGCGGATTATTTGGAGCGCACCGGGAGCGAGAAAATGGGGGCGCGGTTGTGGCGCTTGCCGCCGGGAAGCGCGAACACACTGCACAAACATATCCGGGCGGAGGAGTTCTATTTTGTGCTGGAGGGCACGGGCCGGATGCGGGTGGGCGATGAGACTTTGACCGTGCCGCAATACGGCGGCGTGCATGTCGGGCCCGAGCAGTTGAGGCAGGTGTTCAACGACACGGATGCCGAGGTCCTTTGGCTCATCATCGGCGCACCGGAGGAACTGGAATTTCTGCAAGGCTCAAAGTCGCAGATGGACCTCTCGCTCATCTATCCGGTGAATCCGAAGCAGTTGCCCAAGGAGCTCGACGGCGTGCAATGGCCGCCGGCGGAATGAGCGACTCACCTGCTCCGCGCAAAAAATCCGCCCGTTTTAGCCTTGCCCAAGGAATCGCACATCGGCACTTTCCCGCCCCAATTCAAATACCACCATGAGCAACACGAATCTTAAACTTCACAACGCAATGTGGCCCGGTCTGGTCGGTAAAGGAACCGACGCGGGTCAGGAACCACCAATCAGCCTCGAGCGGATGCTCGACCTAACCGCCGCCGCCGATGTAGGCGGGCAAAAGTTCGACGGTATCGACTACTTTCTTTTTCTCCCGCACACTAACCCGGAGGCCAGCGATGACGAGATCAAAGGCATCGCCGACCTCATCGCCGGCAAAGGCTTCAACGTCGGGTCGCTCGTCGCGCCCGTTTGGCCCGGCACCATCGGAGACTCGGCAATGGGCGACGCAGCACAGCGCGAGAGATTCCTCAGCGCGGTGAAAATGGCCTGCCGCATCGCGGGCATCTTCAACAAACACGGCGTCCGCAAGTATGGCGTCATCCGCATCGATTCCGCGGAATTCGGCGTCAACAAATGGCGTGAAAATCCAACCGCCAACACCGCGAAGATCGCCGAGACGTTCCGCGAAGCCGGTAAAATCGCCGAAGCCCATGGCGAGCGCCTCGCCGCGGAAGGCGAGATTTGCTGGGCTGGAATGCACTCGTGGAAGGACATGCTCGACTTGCTCGAAACTGTCGGGATGCCGAAGACCGTTGGTTTTCAGGCCGACCTCGCCCACACGTATCTCTACCTTCTCGGATACAACGCACCCGAGCACGCGCTCATCAAAGACGGCGCGACCGAGGCGGAATTCTTCGCAGCTTATGCGCAGATGACCGACAAACTCCGCCCGTGGACGATGGACTTTCACGTCGCGCAAAACGACGGTCACGTCCACGGCGCAGGCTCGCACGACAAGACCGGCAAGCATTGCCCGGCCGATGATCCAAACGGAAAGCTCGATATCGTGAAGTGCTCGCAATACTGGCTCAAAGACGCCGAGGCCCGCGGAATGAAGCACATCTGCTGGGACGGCTGCATGTTCCCCAATGCCAAGCTCGAACAGCCGCAGACGTGGAACGCCATCCTCGACGTGATGATCAAAGTCCGCGACGCACATAGCGCGTAGGCTTCGCCCGATTTTACAAAAACGCCCGCTGGGAAATCGGCGGGCGTTTTTTGTACGCGAGTGGAAAGCGCGGCTAAAAACAACATTACTGAATGCGGGAGCGTCAAAGAGCTTGAGTTTTCCGCAGTCCCCGCGATTTTCGGCCCTCAATTTCCATGGCAAAACAATCTATCCGCGACATCAATCTCACTGGCAAACGCTGCTTCATCCGTGTGGACTTCAATGTCCCGCTCGACGAAAAGGACGGCGCAATGGTCATCACCGATGACACCCGAATCCAGGAAACCCTCCCCACCCTGCGCGCTCTCATCGCCACCGGCGCACGACTCATTCTTGCCTCGCATCTCGGCCGTCCAAAGGGCCGGCGCGATCCGAAGCAATCGCTCCGCCCTGTTGCGGCACGGCTCGCCGAACTGCTCGGCTGCGCGGTCGATTTCGCAGATGACTGCATCGGCGAGCAAGCGAAGGCCAAGGCGCTCGCATTGCAAAATGGCGGCGTGCTGGTTCTGGAGAATGTCCGTTTCCACGCAGGAGAGGAAGAAAACGACCCGGCGCTCGCAAAGCAAATGGCGGATCTCGCCGAGGTTTTCGTGAACGATGCATTCGGTTCCGCGCACCGCGCCCACGCCTCCACGGCGGGCGTCGCAGCGTATCTTCCGGCGGTCAGTGGACTGCTCATGGAGAAGGAACTCACGTATCTCCACGATGAACTGGAGAATCCCGAGCGGCCGTTCGTAGTCATCCTCGGAGGGGCTAAAGTGAACGACAAAATCGCCGTCATCAACCGCCTCATCGAGAAAGCCGACACCATCATCATCGGCGGCGGCATGGCCTACACATTCCGCAAACTCGT
>JAYUSJ010000334.1:0-12040 GCA_043755735.1 Verrucomicrobiaceae bacterium
TACAAATGCCAGCCATCCCGATGGTCGATCCAGTGACATCGAAGGTCGATCCAGTGATATCGATGACAATTCCAGTGATATCGAAGGTCGATCCAGTGACATCGAAGCCCGCGCTTGTCATATCGTAAAGCGATCCACCGATATCGATGCTCGATCCAGTAAGTGGATCGAGCATCGGAATCAAAGGAACCGCCACCCAACAGAGAAGAACTCCCGCCCAACCAGCCCGACCCGCCACCCTAAGAACAAGACCTCCCACCCAACCGCAAAGCATCCCCAACAACCTCACCCCACGCCCCTCCAAAATGAACCGCCCCCGCTCCCGCCTCACAAACTTACCTTCCGAACCGTCCCGAACGAGCGCCGCAATTACCGGACGCGCCTCCGGCACGGCTGGCCAGCCATTCGCGAGAGCCTGCACGGCTCACTAGTGCACTGGATCGCGCAACTCGACTTCGAACCAAAGCGCAAGAACGTCGGGCGACGTGCGCGCAGCCCCTTGCAAAAGGCGAAGGGAACAGTCCGACCCTCCTCCACGCCGAGGCGTTGCTCAAGTTTCTCCAGTTTCCGCGAAGTTTGCGGGACGGGGGAAGTCGGCATCTCGCCGAGTCGGCATATCCGGCGCATATGCCAAGGGCCGTACCAATATGCCAACTGAAAAAACGCAAGAAGTTTCACTCGACAGAGAAGTTCGCCCCTGCTCCCCTCGGCATCCGCAAACCGAAACACCAATATGCCAACTCCATATGCCAACAACAGCCTCCTCGTTTGCGGGAGAGTAAGATGTTAGGCCGACTACCGCACACACACCATGTTCATCACACTACTCGCAGTCACGCTCGTCCTCTCGGCAGTGCTGGCGTTCCTCGGTTTGCGCTACCTTCGCAGTCCGCTTCGTGGCGTCCTTCAGCGCATCGTGGGCAACGACGCAGCGGAGCACTGGTATCGCTTTGCCGTGTTCGCGCTCTACGTCACCAGCGTTGGCCACGGCGTTCAGGTTTACCGTTTGGAGCGCTACATCCAGAGGTTGCACAAGGACGACATCATGCCGCCGCTCGACATCGAGGCATGGGTTTACGAGATTTATCAGGTTATCGAGCGCACCTTGGAGGGGCTGGCCTACGGTGCGATGACCATTTTCATCATCGGACTCATCGCCATCGTCGTGTTGCGCATCTTCGAGATTCGCCGCGAGAAGATTGGAGCACAGACATGACCCGTCGGCCTAACCATGCGCTGCAGCGAACCCGGCCATCGCGCTCCGGTTGCAATCGTGGCGTCCCGCGGGCCGGGTCGCTGAGCTTGGGTCGTTAGGCATACTCGCATGTCATCACTGATTGAGAGCGAACGTTGGCGAGATGGCGGTTCGATTTCAGCATTGGTGCTGGAGGGGCAGCAGCAGCGGGCGTTTTGGCTACAGACGAATCGATGGGACCATCCACGAGATGCAGGACACGAAAATTTGTTCGTTTCTGAGGGACGTAATCCCGAGTCGAAAGAGAAGAGACTAGAGATAGGTTCAGCGGAGGAACGCCAGTGGCTCGACTATCTGCTCGGAGTTGATGAGAGTGATGCCGGGGATGAGTCAAAGGAACTTTTTCAGACCATGATTCAGGTTCTGAAAGCGCGACAAAAACTTTCACAATGAGATGCCTAAACTTTTCTGAAGGCATCCGAGCGAAGCCTCGGTGGCATCAGGGGTTGAACCAGTCCGGCTTTTTCAATGGGGCTGAGTGAGCCACGACCTGTCACCTCGTCTGTCTCGCTCATTCGGGGAAATGGCATGAGCCTTCCAGGGCCCGCCCTGCGTCGGATGGAGCACATTTCCTTTCGTGTTGCGGAGCGGGAGACAGCGCATGCCTCCGAGATTATTCGGAGTGCGCGGGTTTGTCCGGCGGCGGGACCGTGGGCGGAGTCGATGCTGCATCGATGGTCGCGGTCGTGAGCCCGAGCCTTGCCCGAAGCAGGTCGTCGATGAGCACAGCGCGGCTGTTCGGCGTGATGCCCGAACCGAACTTGCTCACGTAGCCTTTCGTAATCTCCGCGCCCTCCAGCCTCCAGCCGTAGCGATGCCCGTAAATGCCAATAAAGACATCCGCATTATCCAGCAGCGCGAGCGACGCCTCCCCGCCCGACTGGTCCCTCGACGGCGGCCCCTCCATCGGCAGCGGGAATGCATCGCACGCGAGACACGCCGACCGCGCCGCCTCGATATAGGGAATCAGATCTTCGCGAGTGCCACGAAACGGGGTTGCGGTTCCTATGGTTCCGCTGGCTTGGCCATGCCCGCGTAAGCGGCGATCCATATTCTCGCCTCCGCGGGTGTGGATGCGAATGCGGAGGCCCCTGCTTCTGTGAGCATGGCTTTTTCCTCCGGGGTGAACGGCTTTGCGCCGTAACGTGCAACCTGAATCGGGATGCCGGGAAGGCTTCGCGAAACCCGCTTGACCATGCCGGCCACGCGGGGAGTGTCCACTTCACAGAGGTGGGCCAAGGTCACCGCAACAGCCTTCTCGGGATTCTCGCCGAGGCTTTGCAAGACTCCTCCCACGAGATCGGTGGAGCGTATAAACTTCAGCGTTCCCCGTGGTGCCTGCATCTCTCTTTCCAGCAGCGGGAGTGCGGAATCGGTGAAAGGACAGGCGGACCAATAAATAATGCTCCCCGCCGGGAGTTCTTTGTTTTCCACCGCGATCGCGCCCGAAGTTTCATCCAGAGACTGAATCTCGTCCGTGATCACTTTGACTTCTTCGAACAGATGCTCCGCGCCTTCAGGGCTGAGCCACCGCAGTAACTGATCCCGTCGTGCCAGATTGAGCGCGGGAAACAAAACCTCCGTAGTAAACTCGCTGACACCGCGTTTGCGGACATGCTTGTTGGTGAGCTCCGCCGCCTCCACGGAATCCCCCGCAAGTAGTCTCTGGTAGATTTGTTGGGAATCAGAAAAGGCATTTTCCGTCCCCAGCAGCGTGGCGAAGAACGAGAGGCACGGTACGTGCGTGCCGAGCACGACGAGGCACACCGTGAGCGGTGTCGCAAGCAGCAGCCCGATCGGCCCCCAGATGCTGGCCCAAGCCACGCTCGCCATCACGATCCCGATCTCCGAGATGCCCAGTTTGGTGCCGTAAAGCCATGGTTCGACGAAGTTGTTGCTGATGATTTCGAGCACCAAAAAAAGGACGGTCACGGAGGCGACCTGAGTCCATCCCGAACTCGTCACAAGGCTCACCATGATCGGCAGCAATCCCGCGAAGAGCGGTCCGACATAGGGAATATAGCGGAACAACGCCGCACATAGTCCCCACAGTGCCGAATACGGAACGCCCAGCGCCCAAAGGGACAGCCCGATGACGAGGCCGAACGAAGAATTATAGACGAACTGCAGGAACAAGTATTTCCCGACCCGATTCCCTGCATCTGCAAGCGCCTGTGTGGTGTGCGAAACATTGCCGGGAAGAAACCCGAAAATCCGGCTTCGCAGATCCGCCCATTGGAGCAACATCATCGCCACCAGTAGAATGACGAGGCCGAATGTGATCGCCGGGTCCGTCACCGCCCCCGCAGATGACATCCAATCTTCGATGCTCGTTTCGCTTGCAGGAGCAGGTGCAGATTCCGGCACCTTTGAGGATGTATCCGTCTGAGCGCTCACATCTTTCACGGTGGCTCGGAGCTTATCGAGCGTGCCGCCCGAAAACATCCCGCGGAACTCGCGGACCTTCTCGATGATGTTGTTCCGATAAAGAGGCAGGTCCTTTGCAAAACCCGAAAGTTGCCCGCCGATGAACCAGGAAAGCCCGCCCAGGAATACAACGAATGCAGTCACCACAACAGCCACGCTGAGAGCCCTGGGGAGACGCCACGACATCAACTTCCGCACCGACGGGTTCAGCGCAAACGCAATCAGCAGTGCAAGTGCCAGAGGAATAAAGACCACGCTGCCGTAATATAGAAAACCCGTGATACAGGCAGCGGTGACGAGCCGCGCAGCGACTCCGATGACCTGGATGTGTTTCGATAGAAGTTCTTTCACAGAATTTGGTTGCATGAGAACCATCGTAGGTCCATCGCGAGTATCGGAACTCGACCGATTTCTGGTTGCATGCGGTTGGTGGTTTTCGATGGAATCCGGGCTTAGTCGTGACTCCCTTCCGAAGCACGCCATCTACGCGACCATCGGTCAGTTGGCGGATTCTTCAATGGAAATCGCCGGGGGGGAATCGTGAAGGAAGGAACTGTGAGCTCGCTCATCTTGGACGCTGCACTATTAACCCCTGATTTCACAAGTGGGACGGCGGTCGCGTTACGAACCGCAGGGCGACTACAATGCTCTGGCTTGCGTTGCGCTAGCTTGTGAGCAAGGTCACCACACACCTTTTATGAAACTACTCCCACGACTCATCTTCCTCGGACTCCTTGCTGCGTTTTCGCATGCGACGACGATCTATGAATCCTCGCGGCACGATATCGCGGTGGGCGGTTGGGGCGTGGCTTGGATAAGCGGCGGTGAGGTGATGCTTTCGAATGGAATCAATACGAGCGCTCCGCTCGTGAGCGGCGTGAATGTGACGAAAATCATCGGCGCAGACGTGACCGGGGACGGGCAGCAGGAGCTTTGCTACGTTGTGGGCGGCGGGTTGTATTACTACAACTTTGCCACTCAGACGACCTCGGGGCCTTTCGGCGCGGGGATCAGCGATCTGTCGGCGGGGAAATTCCTCAGCACATCCTCGCGCGACTTCGTTATGGTGAGCAACTCTGCGGGCGGATCCGGTGAATTGTTCGCGTTTAATGGCGGGACGAATTCGTTCACGGGGTTGGGTGGCGCTGGGATTCGCTCTATCGGGCGCGGCAATTTCGCTCCGACAAACGGGCTGGACGAATGGGTCGTCATCAATACGTCAAACCAGCCGTATCTTTACACGCCGAACGGGACCGGCGGCGGCTCTTACACAGGGCCACTCGGCGGAGCAGCGGATTATGCGGCGGCGGTCGGCGGTGACATCACCGTCGCGAGCGGCGATGAACTGTGGGTGCAGCGCACGGGACAGGCGATCACTTACCTTGAGAATGTCGCGGGAGGACCCGTCAATGTGGGGACCGGCGGCACGGGCACCGCGCAAGTCGCGATCGGCGCAGGCAATCTCGATGGCGGACAGGCGGAGGGATTTGTGCTCGGTGCGGGCGCGAGCAATACGCTGTATCGCTGGCGCTTCGGTGTCGGCTACGACGTTTTTCCGGCGGGCAATTCGGGCTGGTCCACATTCATCGTGGGAAATTTCGACGGCGATTCTGCCGATGAAATTTTCGCGGTAAAAGCGAACGAGTCGGGCGCGGTCTATCGCTACGATCCAGGCCGCGGTGATACGAATTTCACATTGATCGTGCAGCCCAATGGCGACGGCCCAAGTTCCGCACTGCTCGGAAATTCGAATGCGTCGGCTCCCTCGCTCGATGGCTGGAGCGCCATCATGATCGTGAATGAAACGGACACTTACACGAACAACAGCGGCGTGCCGGAGCAGATCACGGTGAACAATTTCGACGTGTTTATCGGTGCCGTGCGCGGTCGTGTGACGCCGTTTGTCGCTCGGGTGCTGGGCGATAATTCGTTCAGCGTTCTCTCAATCGGCACGACGCGCGTGGCGGGCTCGGACTACACGACGACCGGCTCGAAATCGTATCCGTTCGCGGCTTCACCTTTCTCGGTGACGATGAATCCCGGCGAGAAACTTGCCTTCGGATATACCGACGCAAATCCGAACGGCACCGGCAACGCGGGCTCGGTAGTGCCGTTCGTCGATGGCGGTGATCAAATCTGGCTGACGGGCGGCGGAGCACCGTCGAATGCTGGAATCATCACGGTTGGCGCGATGCCGGCGCAGGGTCCGGGCGGCACGACTTTCACGACGCTCTCGCGGGCTTACGCGGCTGGTGTGACGACGACCATCGTCCCGCTGGCGAACGTCCCGCCCCGAAACATCCTGCTCTCGAATATCGAGATCGCAGCGAATGCTCCAGCTTCCACGACCGTCGGCACGCTCACGACCGATGATCGCAATGTCGCGGACACGCACACTTACACGCTCGTGACAAATCCCGGCGGCACGTTCTCTCTCGCGAGCGGCTCGCTTTCCCTCGCGACCGCAGCGGGGCCTGCGGGCACGAATTACACCATTCGCATTCGCAGCACGGATAACGGCGGGCTTTCGCTCGAAAAAGATTTCGTCCTCACGTGCGTCGCGCCGTTGCCACCGAGCGCGATTACGTCCACGGCGGAGGTCGTCGTGTCCGGCTCGGCGAACGGCACTGTACTCGGTGCGTTTTCATCCACGGACCCAAACTCCGCCGACACCCATACCTACACGCTCGTCGCGGGAACGGGCTCGGAAAACAACGCGCTCTTTTCCATCAGCGGAACTTCGCTTCTCCTAGCCGCTCCGGTGCCCGGCGGCGCGACGACGCTGAATCTCCGCGTGCGCTCGACGGACAACGGTGGACTGTTTCTCGAAGCTCCGTTCACCCTCGCAGTGATTTCCGGCGGCGTGCGAATCAACGAATTCGTCGCAACGAACGACACCGGAATTCAGGACGAAGATGGCGCGCGAGAAGACTGGCTGGAGCTTCATAATCCCACCGGCGCCAGCGTGGACCTCGCGGGCTGGCGGCTCACCGACGACCCGCAGGATACGAGCAAGTGGATTTTCCCCAGCCGCACGATTCCCGCTGGCGGATACCTCGTCGTCTTCGCCTCGCTCAAAAATCGCACGCCCGCCGCACCGGCGAATCTGCACACAAATTTCAAGCTCGATGGCGACGGCGAATACCTCGCGCTCCACAAGCCCGACGGCTCGCTCGCCGATGTCTTTTTACCGCGCGCGCAAAGCACGGACCTCGCATTTGGCTGGGGCACCACGGGGCGCGGCTACCTCACGCCCACGAGCAGCGCGGCAAACGGAGCCATTTTCCCGTACGGGCTAAACAACGTATTCTACTCGGTGCAGCGCGGCTTCTACACATCCGCACAGACGCTCGCGCTCACTCCCGGCATCTCAGGCTCGGTGATCAAATACACGACGGATGGAACAAAACCCACCGCGACAAACGGCGCGACCTACGCAGGCCCAATCGCAATCGCACCCGAGACCACTGGCACACGACGCGGCACACGCCGCATCCGGGCGGTGGCTCTGCACGCAGACGCGGCCGCGACGAAAGCTAAGACGCACACTTACCTTTTCGTGAATGGCGTCACCTCGCCCGCGACCGATGGAATCGTGGGGCAGACCAACTCGAACAATTCGCCACAGACCGACGCCATCAAAGCAAACGCGACCTACGGCCCGCTGCTCGACGACGCGCTGCTTTCGCTCCCCGTCATCGTCATCAACAACCCCAGCGGCATCCCCACGCCGAGCGAAAGTGAAACGAGCGTGGAACTCATCGCGCCCGGCGGCACCGAGTCCGGATTCCAGGTAAACTGCGGCATCCAGGCGGTCGGCAACCATTCCATCGGCTCGCCGAAAAACAATTTCCGCCTCTATTTCCGCGCTGAATACGGCGACACAAAATTGAAGTATAATCTCTTCGCCGGGCACCCGTACGATGCCCGCGGCGCGACCGATACATTCGACCGGCTCAACATCCGCTCGTGCTCACACGACACGTTTTTCTGGCTGGCTGATCCAAGTCTCCCGCCATCGCCATACTTCAACGCCGACGCGCTCTACCTGCGCAACAACGTGATGGACGATCTCCAATTCCAGATGGGGAAAATGAGCACGCACGGACGCTACGTTCACTGCATCGTCAACGGCCAGTATCACGGCCTCTACCACATCCGCGAATATCCAAACGACGACTTCTTCGCCAGCTATCTGCCCGGCGGAAACTCGCTCTACGAATGGACCAACGGCGCGAACCCCGCAGAGAACGGCAGCGGCAACTGGCAGGCCGTTTGGAACGCGATCAAAACCTACGGCACCACGGCCGGCGCGGCGAATTACACCGAATTCAAGCGCCGCGTAAATGTCACCGACCTCGCCGATTTCCTCGTCTTGAATTGGTGGGCCGGAAACGACTGGGACTGGAACCCGAATCAAAACTGGTACGGCGGCGGACCGAATGTTCCCGACATGGGCGGCTGGCGGTTTTTCAGCTACGACAACGACATCATCTGGACGTCCACCGCATCCAATACCGTCGGTCGCAACGTGCCCGACAATATGCTCAACACGCTCATGGCGACGCACACTGACTTCCAGCAACTCGTCCGCGACCGCGCCTATCGCCACATGGCGCACGACGGCGTCCTCACCAGCGCCAAAGCCCGAGCCACGCTCGAGTATCGCGAAAACGAAATCACCCTCGCGATGGTCGCGGAAACCGCGCGATGGCAGCCCTCCGCAGCCACTGCGCTGCCGTGGGACCGCGACGGCGAATGGCGCGCGGAACTCAACCGGATGAAAAACAGCTTTTTCCCCGGACGCTGCGCCACCGTCTTTTCCCAACTCACCGCGCAAGGCTGGTATCCCGTGAACGCGCCCGAGTTCACCACGCAACGCGGCGGAGTCGTCGCGCTCGGCCACCAGCCGGCCATCACCGGCACGGCGACTATCTACGCCACAGTCGATGGAACCGACCCTCGGCTCGACGGCGGCGCGATTTCGCCCACGGCGTTCGCATTCACCGCAGGCAGCATCACGATCGATTCCAACAAGCTCGTCCGCCTCCGCTCGCGCAACGCCAGCGGCCAATGGTCGGCGATCAACGAAGCGACGTTCACGCTCAGCGGCACCGTGCTCGCGAGCGCCGCAAACATCGTCGTCACCGAAATTCACTACCGTCCGGCGGGCATCGCGGAGCAGGAGTTCATCGAGTTGATGAACGTCGCCACGACCAGTGTGAACCTCAGCGGCGCGCGATTCTCCAACGGAATCGACTTCGTCTTTCCGAGCAACACCGTGCTCGCGCCCGGCGCACGAATCGTGGTCACCGAATCGCAATTTCTCAACGGCTCAAACCTCAGCAACGGCGGCGAACGCATCACGCTCGTCGGCTCCGATCTCGCCGCAGTCATCCGCGACTTCACATACAGCGACGCCTTCCCGTGGCCCGAAGCGCCCGACGGAAACGGCCCATCGCTCGTGCTAAAAGACCCGTCCCTCGCGAACGCCACCGACCCGCACCACAACGCCCCGACAAACTGGCGCAGCAGCGCGGCATCCGGCGGCACACCCGGCGGAACCGACTCCACCACATTCACCGGCAACCCCGCCACCGACGCCGACTTCGACGGCCTCAACGCTCTGCTCGAGTACGCCCTCGGCACCAGCGACACCAACAACGCCTCCGGCCGCAACGCATGGAGCCTCACGCCCGGCGCGGCCGGCACCTACACATTCACCTACCAACGCTTCATCGCCGCAGACGACCTCGTGCGAACCGTCGAACTCTCCATCGACCTCATCGCGTGGACAAATTCGGGCGTCGTCGAAACATCAATCGTCAACGCCGGAGCAACCGAAACCGTCACCCACACCATCACGGCACCCGTCGGTGCGACACGGCTGTTCGTGCATGTAAGAGTCGTGAAGCCGTAGCGCGAAGTATGACAGCTTTCCAAGACGCGGGCGCAAAAAGTCGGAAGCGCGGCGTAGCTCGACTTTCCAAAGTCGAGTCTGGACGTTCTCGACAGGGAGAACCTTCCCCCAGTGAGGGCACCAAAACTCGACATTGGAATGTCGAGCTACGTTTTTGCGCCCGCGTCTTCCAAGCTGTCCCCATCGCCCCCCGCCGGATATTCCACACCGCACGACAAGCGACTGCGCAGGCACGTTGCGTAGTGAGCGCGCCGACGATGGACTTGGAAAAACTGGTCAGATACTACTGATGTCCCTCTCATGAGACACGCGCTGTCCAGAACCGCCGGAATCTTCACCACGCGAGTTCAGCGGCGAGTTCCGACGGGCGATAGTTCACTACCGGGATTCCGTGGTGGCTGAGCACATCAATGAATCCGCCTTTTGAGTATCCCGCCAACTCCGCAGCCTGCCCGAGCGAGAGGCGCCCAAGCTCGAAAAACTTCATCGCCATCATCAAGCCACCTTCCGCCGCATCCACGAACGGCGGAAGCGTTGTGTCATTCTCAGAATGTTGAGCAGTAGCAGCCACGCCGCGACCATAGGCTACGCGATGGGCCCTGGCAAGTAGGTGCCGTGCGAACGACGGGACGGCCTCATTGTCGTTTTCAGAAAAACCGCCTCCGCCGCCCCGGAACCCCCATGAATACAAAATCAGCCTCTGCGAACTGCGGAACTTGGGCTAAAGCCGAAGCCACGTTCTCACTGCGCGGTCACTTTCAGCCGGACGAAGATCCCGGCGCTGGCTGCGGGGACGGTGGCCTTCATGGTGCGGGTGGTGCCGTTGTCGCTGGTGATTTGCTGGGTGACTCCGGCGGTGCTCCAGCTTGCGGCGGGGAGCGTTTGACTCCACTCGACGGCATACGTGAGGTCGGGCGCGAGGCTCGGGCGGGTGTAGGTGAAGATGAGCGTATTGCCTTGTTGCGTGATGCTGTACGGCGCGGTATTTGTTTGCGCGGGGCTGGTGGCGAGGGCGTATTCGAGCAGGTTGTTAAATGCGTCGCCGTCGGGGTTTGCGGTGCTCAGGGCGTTGTTGCCGGTGAGCGTCGGGAAGCCGGTCATCCATTGCGTGAATGATGCGGTGGACTCGACGGAATACGTGATGCTGAGGCTCGCGGGGACGCTGCCGACTTCGTCGAATGCCTCGGCGGTGCGGTGTCCGGTGCCTTCGACGAGGAATGCGATGGCGTTGCCGCTGGCCCAGCCGGGACGCGAGACGATTTCCTGCACGACGGCGGCGAGGTTTGGCGTGCGCTGGGTGGCGGTTGCTTCGCCGATGGTGTTCCATGCAAGCGGCTGCCAGAGGACGCTCGTGCTCGTGATTGCGCGGCTGCTCAGGCTGCTCGCGGTCGTGGTGAAAGCGGGCGCGTTGTCGGCGGCCTGGGCGGCGATGTCGAGGGCTGTGACTTCGCTTTGCACCTCGTCGGTTTTAAACTGAATGGTCGCGCTGCTGATGATCGCTCCGTGCGGAATCGCGAGTCCGGCGAAACGCATGCCGACGGTTTGAAGCCCGCCGTCGTCCACGAGTTCGAGGTCGGTGCTCGTGAGGCTCACGACTCCGAGCGCGGATTCCTCGGCGTCGTCGGCGCTTATGGCGATTGACGACGTAATCGTCACGGGCGTCGTCGGGTCCACGACAGTGAGCAAAAACGTGTCGTTGGTCGTGAGCGCACCGTCACTCACGCTGACGGTGATGGTGGAACTGCCGAGTTGATTCGCGGCCGGGGTGACGGTGACGGTGCGGTTCGCGCCACTGCCGCCGAAGACGATGCCTGACAGCGGAATGAGCGCGGGGTTTGAAGAAGCTCTTGTTAGCGTGAGTGACGTGGTAGCGGTTTCCACGTCGCCGATGGTGACGGCGATGGCTCCGGTGCTGGTATTCACCGCGATGCTTCGGTCGGTGATGTTGGTGAGCGTGGGGGTGTTGTTGAGGTTTGGGTTGGTGCCCAAGACCAGAACTTCCGTGCCGTCGGAGAGAGCGTCGTTGTCGCTGTCCGCATCGTTCAGGTTGGTACTGAATGTGTTGGTTTCCGCCTCGTCGCTGAGGCCGTCGCCATCGGTGTCCTTGAGGCGGATGATTCTTAAATAGGGATCGGAGCTCCCTTCGCTGGAGGTGATTTCAAGACCACCCGGCTGGGTGTCGCCGACAGCCAATGAGGGCAGGGTCACATCCCAGCGGGGATCCTGGGTGATGAGGAAGGAGGGCACGCGGTTCGTCTGGCTGCGGAGGTATTCGGTGACGTCGATGATTTTTTCCGACGGCGTGGTGGTAGTGGCGACAAGTTGCCCCAGAATGTGGGCGGTGGTGCCTTCGCCATCGATGACGCGGTTGACGATTTTGTTGCCCGCGGATTTGTTCTTTTTGAGATTGGGCGCGTTCGTCCAAGTCAGCGTGCTTT
>JAYUSJ010000335.1:0-12029 GCA_043755735.1 Verrucomicrobiaceae bacterium
CCGCCGGTTTGGTTGAAGAGCGCGGTCGTATTATCAACGCCAGCGGTATCGTGCCGTCCTACGTCGAGAACGGTGTCGCCTGTGCCGCCAGAGGCTAAGGTCATGTTGAGGGTGCCGGTGCCGCTGAGGTTGAAGATGCCAGTCGAAGAGGCGTTCGTGCCGAGGATGATGCCGCGTGCGGCGCTCGCGAAGGTGGTGATGCTTCCTCCGCTCATGTTGTAGATGCCCGTGTTTCCGAGGCCGGTGGTATTACCGATAAGAAACATGTTGCCGCTGGTGAACGAGATTGCACCGCCGGTTTGATTGACGGTTGAAGTGCCCGGTGTGGTGACCTGAGATGCGACGAGGAATGAGTTCCCTACGAGAGGGTAGGTGCCGTTGGAGATGTTGAGCGTGGCGTTCAAGCCTGCTCCATTGCCGACTGTGATGGTCCCCGAGTTTCCTGTCTTCGCGCCGGTGAGGCTGAGCACGCCTTCGGTGACGATGATGGGACCGGTGTTGGTGTTTGCGCCCTGGACATCCCAAGTGCCGGCACCGGTTTTGGTGATGCCGATGCTGGTCGCGCTGCCGTTGGAAATAACGCCCGTCACGACGTTCGCGCTGTTCGTTCCGCCGAGGCCGAGGACGTGTGCGCCGGTGACACTCGCGGTTTAGGTACCGATGCTGATGGGTGCGCTATTGCCGTTATAGGTGCTGGTATTCGCACCGACGCTGGTGATGGCCGGGAGGCGTAGCGAGTAGCCGTTTCCGCCGGTCACGTTGATCGTTGTCCCGCTGACGTTGAAGCCGCCTGGCGCAAGTGTGAGTGGGTTGTTCGAGCCTGCGCCCGTGAGTTGGTTCACATCAATGGCGACGGTCGCGCTACCGAGCCCTCCGAAGTTATTTGCACCAGCAAAAGTGACGGCGCTGTCGCTGCGGAGTTGGAGCGACCCGCCGTTGTTCAGCAAGAGTGGCTGGTTAGCCGTCCGCTCGGCGGAGAGCGCAGTGGAGACGCCCGCCGTGGTGTTGCCTGCGTTCGCCTGCAGCTGCAGCGTGCTGGCAGAATTGATGACGGTCTGGCCGGTCGTCGCCGCTGGGCGTGCGGAGTTGTCTCCGGACAGGACCACCGTCCCGCCATTGGCCGCGATGTTCAGCGCACCGGTGAACGTGTTGTTTCCCGCGAGCACGAGTGTGCCGTTGCCTGCCTTGGTGAGGCTGGAGCCGGAAATCACGCCACCAATGGTGAGTGTGCCTGCCGTGGTGGTGACCGTTCTCGGGAGTGGGACGGAAACCGCACCGGTCCCGAGGTTGAGGTTATTCGTTCCGGCGAAAGCGAAGTCGCCATTCCACACCTGCGCATTGTTCGTCGTCAAAGTCAGCGCGCTTGCGGCGTCGATGGTTCCGCCGGTGATATTGAACGTGCCAGTGCCAAGCGCTGTGCCGTTTCCGAGGCTGAGCGTGCCGGAGACGAGCGTGGTGCCTGCGGAATACGTGTTCGCACCCGAGGCGACTGCTGTGCCCGCACCGCTGTAGGAGACGGTTTTTGCGCCGGAGATGACTCCCGCGAGCGTCAAGGTCGTGCCTGCTCCGGGAACGATGTTCGCAGGGCCGTTCAGCGCGATTGGCGCGTTGATCGTGTGGCTGCCGCTGGTGACGCCGATGGCGCCCGCTGCGATGCCGTTATCAAAGGTGATTGTGTCGGTCGGTCCGCCGTTCACCGTGTATGCATTCGCGTTGTCGAAAATGATCGAGCCCACGGTCTTCGGGCCGTCCACTGCGACGCTCGTCGGCGTTGCTGGTGTGAGGCCAAAGGTGGCGACTGCGCCGACGCTGTTTGGCGTGCCGCCGGTCCAGTTTCCGGCATCGGTCCAGAGCCCGTTTGCGGCCCCGCCGTTCCACTCGGATGCTACGGCTGTGCCGATGGTGAGCGTGATGGTGCCGCCCGCATCCGCGACGGAGTAGGTCTTGCCCGCTTGCGAATTCGCGACGGAGAGATTCGTGAGCAAGCCGCCAAAGCCGGTGACGTAATTGAAGAGCGTGTAAGTGCCATTCGCGGTGAGCGCCGAGACGCCGCCCGCGGCGAAAAGGCTGAGCGCGCCGCCGTTGAGCGTGAGTCCGTTTGCGTTGGTGACAGAGACAAGGTCGCTTGTTCCGCCAAATTCATACGCGATTCCCGAACCTGCATCGAGCGTGAGGCCGGCGACTGTGATCGTCCCCGCAGTGGTCGCTGTGGCTGGGGAAAGCATACCACCGGAGTTGATGGTCACATTCCCCGTGAGCGGGCCGGTGCCACCGAGTGTGCCGCCTGCAACGCTCACTGCCGAAGATGCGAGCGAGCTATTCACGAGCAACGTCCCCATGTTCACCGCAGTCGTGCCGGTGTAGCTCTGCGGAGTCGCGAGGGTGAATGTGCCGAGGCCCGTTTTCACCAAATTACCCGCGCCGGAAATAATGCCGGAGTAGGTCGTCGAAGTCGAATCACCCGTGGTAAGCGTGCCGGTGCCGAGCAGCACGTTGCCGCCGAGCGGACCACCGCCGGAGAGCGAGGCGACCGTGTTGGTATTGCCGTCCAAATCGAGCGCCGCTCCAGTGGCATCGGTCATCACGACTGCGGAAAACGGGCTAAGGCCTGTGGACGAGCCGGACTTCAGCGTGCCGAGGCTGATAGTCGTCGCGCCTGTGTAAGTGTTGTTGCCCGAGAGCGTCCAAGTGCTGGTGTCGGTCTTCAGCACGGCGACGGTGCCGATGCCATTGCTGATCGCGCCGGAGATGGTGTTCCCGGTGGTCGTGCCTCCGAGCCCTAGATTCTTAGCGAAGGCATTGGTGCCGATGTTCACCGGACCGGTGATGGAGATGTTCGCATTCGTCGGCGCCAGCGTGCCGGTTCCAGCGTTGCCTGCGGTGAGATTCATGCCGCTAAACTCGACGCTCGGTGTGCCGCTGGTGTTGTTTGTGCCGGGTTGCACAGTGAGGACGTTGTTGCCCCAGTTGAGCTGCCCGAGGATGTGGCTTACGGCTGCACCCGGCGTCGCTCGGCTGAGCGTGATCGACGATGCAAACGTGCTGCTGCCGATGAAATCATACGCATTCACGCTCGAATCCGTGACGAATTCGATGTTTCCGTTTGTAATGTGCGCACCCGAAGACACAGCGTTTGTGGCAGCGACGAAAGCGATGTCGTTGCCCGCAGGACCAAACGCCGCGGTGTTCGCGCCAATGAGCGTGCCTCCGCCGATATACGTCGTGCCCGTGTATGTGTTCGCGCCAGTCAGCGTGAGGTTGTTCGCGCCGAGCTTCATCAGGCCGACGCTGTTTGCGCCGCCGTTGGTATTTGCGAGCACATTGCCGTAGGTGAAGCTCCCCGAGCCCGTATCGAGACCGATATGCGAGCCGTTTTGGAAGCCGCCTGTAGCCGTGCCTAGCGCGGAAATCGCCGCGACGTTTGCCGCCGTGAATTCATTGAGCCCGCCGACGCGCAGATTCAGCGTGGCTGCGGCACCGACGGTGATATTCGTATCCGTCCAGCTTGCAGGATTATTTCCATAAAGCGCGAAAGTCTTTGCATAAGTGAGCCGTCCCGCGGTGACGGAAGTCGGCCCGGTAAATGTATTCACCCCGGCGAGGCTAATTTCGCCTGCGCCTGCTTTGGTCAGGCCGCTGAGTGCGGTGGATTCGCTGATGCCGTTGGAAAACTGCACCGTGGGGCCAGCGACCGTCGAGCCGACTCCCGAGGTCAGCGTGCGCGTTCCGCTGAGCGAGGCGGGACCGGCAAAGATGAGCGATTTTTCCGCCGCGACTGTCTGGAACGTCGTATCCGCCGCAATGTTCACGGGGTTCGCGAGTGTGATAGCTGCCCCAGTGCCCGCGCGCAGAATGCCGCCGTTCAGCGTGATGATGCCGCCGACGCCAAACGCCGCATTGCTGGTAACGACGATTGGGCCTGTGCTGCCGCCGTTGTTGAGAATCGCTCCACCTGTGAAGGTGTTCGCACCGCCGATGACGAGGGTGTTCGTGCTGGTGTTGCTGAGTGTGAGCCCGCCGATGCCCGCGATAATTGGGGCTATCGTGACGGAAAACGCAGCGGTGTTCGTAATTGTTCCTCCGCTCGCGCCGAGCGCGATGCCGCGATTCGCGTTGATCGTCACCGCAGCCGCCGGCACAACGCGCAACGTGCCTCCATTGAAAGTCAGATTTCCCGGAGTCGCTGCACCGGGAGCGGTGCCAAGGTTTGCGTCGGCGGCGATGGAGGCTGTGCCGCTATTAAAGTAGGTGCCGCCCGTGTAGGTGTTCGCGCCGCTCATGGTAAAGATGCCAGTGCCCGTGCTCGACACCGTCACGCTCGATGCGCCGCCGCCGTTGTTCGCGATCACGGAACTGATGGTCAGCCCGCCGGTATTTGCGTTGTTTACCACAAAATCCCTTTCCGCGCCGATGGTCACACCGCCGGCACCGGATATTGTGATCGTTCCGGTTTGCGCGTTTAGAAAACCGTTTGAAGTGTATGCATTCGCGCCGAGCGTGAGCGTCGCTGCGGCGGCGCTATTGCCGATCAGCGCGTAGCTTGTCGTTGCCCCCGTTAGTGTTTGGGCGGCGGCGATATTATAGACCAAGCTCGCGGAGCCGCCAGTCGTCACAAAGGCATTGCTGGTCGGCATCGCTACGAGTTGATAGGGGCCCGATGCTGCACCGCGCGCGACGACGTAGCGTGCTCCGGAGCCGGTGCCGTTGAACATATTCGCGCCGATGAAAACATATCCTGTTGCCGGAATCGTAATCGCCGTGCCGTTGCGAGTCACGCTGGCAACCGTCACGATCTCCGTCGTGGAGGCGACGCCGGCTGTCGTGCTATTCGCACCAGCCGCCCACGCCGTAGCAGGGGTGAAGTGAACAACGCTGCCTGGCCCATTCGTCAGCGCGCCGAGCGTGACTGTTGTCGAGGTCCCCGTACCGCGATTCGGCGCGATCACCGAGCGTCCGGGTCCGAAAGTTGTGGCGCTAAACGTCTGCGCTGTGGTGCCCGCGTTCTTGCCGAGGATTGAGAGGGTGCCGCCGCCGAGATTCAGCGCCGACGATGCGCTGATCATATTTGTGGGCGTCGCCATATTTGCAAAATCCAGCGCCAACGTCCCGCGATTGACCTGCGTCTGCCCCGTATAAACCAGCGCCGTGGCCGTGCCAAAAGTCGTCGTGCCCGTGCCATTCTGCGTCACATTTCCCGCGCCGGAAATCGTGCCAAAATCCACGCCCTGCGCGATGTCATTTGAGCGATTGAAAGTGAGCGACGCACCCGCCGCGATGCTGATTGCGCTGGCCGGATTGAGCGACCCCGTCGTCCCGCCGAGCCCGAGTTGCAGCCTGCCGCCCCCGATCGTCGTCGCGCCAGTGTAAGTATTCGTGCCCGTGACCCACAAAGTGCCCGTGTTGTTTTTCGTCAAAGCGAACGTGCCCGCGCCATCCGAGAGGACGCCGCTCAGCGTGCCGTTGCCTGCTGGCGTGCCACCAAAAGTCAGTGTCTGTGTTCCAGCGACGCCTGCCGAGATACCGCCAGTGAGATAGCCGCCTTCGAGTCCGACTGTGCTGCTTCCGCCCAGCGAGATATTCCCACCGAGCACACCTGCACCCAGCCGGATTGCACCGCGGTTCTCGCTATTGCCCGTGCCGCTGATCGAGATGCCGCCGTTGAAGTTCGTCGTGCTATTTCCGGTCACGAAAAGCGAGCTGCCGCTATCGACGATGAGCGAAGCCGCGAGATTCCCGTAGTTCGCGTTCGTGTTCAGTTTGTCTCCATTAACACCGGTGTTCGACAACTGGATCGTGCCGCCAAAACCAGACACTCCATTTAGGAACGTATTCGTCGCCGTCGTCCCCGTAAACGTGAGTTTGAGAAGACCAGTCCCTGTGAGCGTGTTGTTGATTGTCGTCGCCGTAGCGATCGTATTTGCGCTCAGCAAATTCAACGTCGAGCCCGCGCCGACTGACACCGCGCCCGTTCCGAGACCCGAGACGTTCGTGCCATTATTAGTCGTCGCAGTGACCACGCCCGCCGCCGCGCCGACGGTCAGCCCGCCAGAGTAGGTGCTGGCGGTGTTCGAAAGCGTCAGCGCTCCCGTCCCCGTCTGCGAAATCGCCACCGATCCACCCGTTCCATTTTCAATAATCCCGCTCAGCGTCGTCGCCCCTGCCCCTGTCACCGCCAGTGTCTTCACGCCCGAGCCCGTCGAGCCCACGATGCCGCCAGCAATCGTCAGCGAATTTGTCGGGCTCGCATTGCCCAGCGTGAAAGTCTGCGCAGTGCCATCATTGCCCAGCGTCAGCGCCGCATTGATCAATTGATTCGCCGCAACCGTGGACGACATCGAAATTGTCCCGGAATTCCCAAGCGTCAGCGCCTGGCTACCCGCCGCGCCCGTCCCAATCGTATAAGCCGCCACCGCACCCGAATCGAACGCGATATTTCCCACCGTCACACCCGCACCCAGATCGATGATCACATTCCCATTGCCCAGACCGTCAAAAGTAGCCGTCTCGCCCAATCCCGGAAACGGAGCACTCCAGTTCGAGTCGAGCGCCCAAAGCGCGTCCGTGGTCCCCAGCCATGTCGCGCTGGCTGCGGCTGCTTTTTCCGTGGCGAAAAGCGATGCGATGGAACTGACGAGGATGACTGCGCGACGATTGGTGAAGCGTGTGGACGATGGTGTGCTGATGGTTTTCATGGGTCGGATGGTGGTGAGAGAGATGTTGGTCTTGGCAAAATTCCCTTTCCTCGCGCGGGAACGAGAATTGAGAAGATGGCCGATCCCCATTTTGCCGGGGTAGTTCGTGGAACAAAGTGATTCTTTCTCGACTCCTACCCCCTTTTTGGGGTAGGTTATTGCCTTGTATCCGATTCGTTTACTGTCTGTGTCAGCCCAGATTGCCGCCCACCTCCGCGTCGGGGTGGAGCGGGGGCATTGGCTCGAAGCCATGCCGGGCGTGGGCGCTCTGGCGAAGCAACTCGGGGTGAACCACAAGTCGGTCGAAGCCGCATTGCGCCAGCTCGAACGAGAGGGACTCCTCGTGGGACAGGGGCCGGGCCGCAGTCGTCTCATCGTGCCTTCCGCCGGAAAGTCCGTCCGCCCGATGCGCGTGGCCATCTTACTTTACGAGGCCCGGGACCTGTTTTCGACTTGCATCGTGGAACTTCAGCACGCGCTTGCAGAGGCAGGCCATACGGTCGTGATGGCGGAGAAAACCCTCTTCGCCCTAGGGATGGCTCCGGCGCGCGTGGGGCGGGTCGTGCAGCAAACGGAGGCGGATGCATGGGTCGTGCAGGCGGGTTCGCGCGAAGTTCTGGAATGGTTCGCCGCGCAGACCGTGCCTGCGTTTGCCTTATTCGGGCGCCGGGATGGAATCCCCATCGCCGCCGCCGGTCCGACCACGCACACCGCATTGTCAGTTGCCGCGCGCGAACTGATCTCGCTTGGCCACCGCCGCGTCGTGATGATCTGCCGGAGTGAGCGGCGGAAGCCCGGGCCGGGAATGACGGAGCGCATGCTGCTTGAGGAGCTTGCCGCCCACGGCATTCCGACCAGCGACTATAATCTTCCGGATTGGGAGGAGACGCGCGAGGGTTTCCAGGCGCTTCTTACGTCGCTCTTCCGCGTCACACCGCCCACCGCGCTCATCATCGGAAGTGGCGAGTTCTTTATCGCGACGCAGCAGTTTCTCGCAAGGCGCGGAATCCTCGTGCCGGAGCAAGTCTCACTGGTCTGCTCCGATTCAGATCCGGGCTTCGACTGGTGTACTCCCAGTATCGCCCACGTCCGCTGGGAGTTCGCCCCCGTCGTCCGCCGCGTCGTCCAGTGGGCGACGAATGTGAGCCGCGGACGTAGGGACATACAGCAGACCGGCACGCCTGCTGAGTTCATCCCCGGAGGCACGATCGGTCGCGCGAAGTAGATGGACCTTCGACAGTCGAGTTTGCGGCTGCGCTTCGTCGGCGTTGAAGACGGGGCGGGTGTCGCGAGGGACCTGCATTCACGTTGAAATGATTGCTGTAAAAGACGAGGAGAACGCCGCACCATCCCGCCATGAAGTTACCAATCGTTATCGTCGCCCTGGCGTGCGCGCTCACTTTTTCCGCCCGCGCTGCATCGAAGCCAAGCGTCGTCATCATCCTCGCCGACGACCTCGGCTACGGCGACGTGCAGTGCTACAATCCCGGGCGCGGCAAAATCCCCACGCCGAACATCGACAAGCTGGCGACGCAAGGAATGAGATTCACCGATGCACACACATCGAGCGGTGTATGTTCGCCTTCGCGATACACGCTGCTCACCGGTCGCTACCACTGGCGCTCGCGCTTGCAGAACGGAATCGTCGGCTATCTCGAAAAGCCGCTCATCGCGTCCGACCGGCTCACCATCGCGAGTCTGCTGAAGCAGCACGGCTATCGCACGGGCATTGTGGGGAAATGGCATCTCGGCTGGGATTGGAACGTCGCTCCGGGGCAAAAACCGCTCTTCAGCGGCGGACGCGGCGCGAGTGCTGTTGAGGCAACCGAGGCGCATCGCACGGCATGGAGCGAGTATTATTCCAAGCCCATCGGCGGTGGTCCGGTGACGCGCGGATTCGACGAATACTTCGGCACCGACGTGCCAAACTGGCCGCCATATTGTTTCATCGAGAACGACCGTACGGTCGGCATCCCGTCCGAATTCCTGCCTGCGTCGAAGCTCGTGAAGAACCAGGGAAGCATGGCTGGCCCGGCGCTGGCCGGCTGGCAGCTCGAAGGCATCCTGCCCGCGCTGGCCGACCGCGCGAGTGCGTTCATCGAGCGCTCCGCAAAGCAGCCAGAGCCGTTCTTTCTCTACCTCCCGCTCACTTCGCCGCACACGCCCATCGCTCTCGCGGAAGGATGGCACGGCAGGAGCGGGCTCAATGATTATGCGGATTTCGTGATGCAGACCGACGCCGTCGTGGGCCGCGTTTTGGATGCGCTGGAAAAGAGCGGCGCGGCTGAAAACACGCTCGTCTTTTTCACCAGCGACAATGGCTGCGCGCCGTACATCGGCGCGGCGGAACTGGAAGCAAAAGGCCATTTTCCGAGCGGACCGCTGCGTGGATACAAAGCCGATGCGTGGGAAGGCGGGCACCGTGTTCCGTTCATCGTGCGCTGGCCCGGCGTGGTCAAGGCAGGCGCTCGCTGCGATGCGCTCATTCAGCAGAGCGACGTGATCGCCACGCTCGCGGAGACACTCGACGCCAAACTCCCCGACAACGCAGCCGAAGACAGCGTGAGCCTGGTTCCACTGCTCAAAGGCGGCACGGCACCGACACGCGAATACGCGATCAGCCACGCCGCCAGCGGCCTGCCTGCGCTGCGGAAAGGCGCTTGGAAAATCATCTTTGGCAACGGCGGCGGCGGCTTCGGAACGAAAGCCGGAAACCTCCCGACCGGGCAGCTCTACGACCTTTCCACCGACCTCGGCGAAACGAAAAACCTCTGGTCTGAAAAGCCCGCGCTCGTCGCCGAACTCACCGCCACGATGGAGAAAATCGTGACCGACGGCCGCATCACACCGGGCGCAAAGCAGGCAAACGATGTCGAAGTCAAATGGCGGAGGTTTTTGACCGGCGGAGCGAGCGGGAAGTGACGCGCCCCGGATTCCTCGCAGAATAGAAAACCAGTTTCACTGCGGCGTCGGGCACGCGCGGACGGAACAGGCCGTCTTCTCCGTCTTCTCCGGCTTCAGCGGCTCAAGGTCGAGGGAGTAGAGCAGGATATTCGTATCAACGAATCGCATCGCGTGAGTGGAATCCGTCGTGGCTCAATTGTGCGTGGGATTGAGGCAGCCCCGCGTCGTTCGCAGTTCCGCCCGTAAGCCATTCCTCGATGCTGATTTCACAAAAATACCAGTTGACTCTCCAGAGGCGCACGCACCAATACAGAAAGGTTCCATCCGATGGGTGGGACTCACTGTTTACTTCCATGAAACCTACATGCGGTAATGCTGCGTCTGTGCGTCGCTTTCTCTGGCCAAGTTGTGGCAGGAATCTTCCGCACGGTCCTGCGGGGACGGTTTCTGAAAGGCATCGCGGCGGGCTGGGCGCGCGGGGACGGTTTCTGCGAGGCGGTGCGGCGGGAGGGGCAAGCGGGGACGATTTCTGTGTGGCAGCTCGGCTGGCGTGTCAGTCGGGGACAGTTTCTGTGGAGCGGCGTAGCGGGCGGGGCAGGAGGAGATGGTTTTCTCAGCGCAGCGCGGCGGGCGGGTCAGGCTGGGGCGGTTTCTGCAAGGCGGCGCGGCGGGCGGGTCAGTCGAGGACGGCGGGTTTGAGACGGTGCGTCTCTGGTCATTCTCAATAAGCGGCGGTAAAACACGAATCTACATCGAATATGGCTACAAACAGACTTCCTAAATCAATCTCAGAACTTCTGGACCTCGGCGGGCAAAACATCATCGGCATCGGCCAGGCGGGCGCGGCGCTGGGCCTTTTGCAATACACCGTGGCAAATTTCACCCCAAAGGTGACGGCGCTTCAGCTCAAGCAGACTGCTTTTAATGCTGCGCGGAGCACCGTGGCGGACTTCTCGGGTATTCGGATGTTGCGGGTGGCCGATATGCGAACCGCTTGTCTGCTCGCGCGGAAACTTTTGTCCATTTCGTTTGGGGACGACTGGAGTGAGGAATGGACGGCGGCGGGCTGGGTGAACCACACGACTGAGGTGCCCAAAAGTGCGGGCGCGCTGGAGGCGCTATGCGGGGCGGTGAATACGTTTCTTTTGGCAAACCCAGATTACCAAATCGCTTCGCCCAAAGTGAATTTTAACGCCTCCATTTACTCCACCGCGAAGCAGGCCTTTGCGGATGCGGACCTCGCATTTCGCACAGCGAAAGTGACGCTCGGCACTGCGAGAGATGCGCGAAAGGCGGATGAAAAAGCGCTGCGCACAATCATTCACAGCCTCGTCGGGCTGCTCGAAGGGCTCATGGGGCCGATGGACCCGCGCTGGGGCCTCTTCGGCCTTAATCGCCCCGGCGCAACCGTCACCCCCGGCAAGCCGGAGAATCTCACGCTGGCAAAGGTCGCAGGCCAGGCGACGGTGCTCGCCCACTGCGGCGCGGTGCCGCTGGCGACGTATTTCCGGTGGTTTTCCAAGCTCATCGGCGTGGATACCGAGTTCCGCTTTGCAGGCCGCACGAATGACCCGATGAAAGAGTTCCCCGGCCAGCCATCCGCCGGCACCCTCGAAGTCTATTGCGAAGCCGCGAACGACGCCGGGCCGGGCGTGAAAAGCGAGATCGCCCGCATCAACCTCGCGCAGTAATTCTCCTCGCTAAACCCGGCCGCATTTCCGACAAGCTTCACGCTTACCTTTCTATGAACACGAACACCGCGACCCGCTTGCAGAAATTCCTCCAATCCCTCAAACGACACGAGGTCGCGATGGCGTTGCCGCTGGGGAGAAAATCCGCGCATTCACCCGAACTGCTGGAGGCGCGCATCGCGCCTGCGTTTGCCGCGGTGATCGAGCTGGGCGCCCTGACCGGCGCGGACGGCTTCAAGCTCAGCGGCGGCGCGGTCAACGACGAGTCCGGCAATTCGGTCAGCGGGGCGGGCGACATCAATGGCGACGGGATTGATGACCTCATCATCGGCGCTAACGGTGCTGACCCGAACGGCTCCAACGCCGGGGCGAGCTACGTGGTCTTCGGGAGCAGCAGCGGCTTTGCGGCGAATGTGCTGCTTTCGGGGCTCACGGGCACAAACGGCTTCAAGATCAGCGGCGTCGCGGCAGGCGACAAGTCCGGCGTTTCGGTGAGCGGGGCGGGTGACATCAATGGCGATGGGATCGATGACCTCATTATCGGCGCTAACGGTGCTGACCCGAACGGCTACGACTCCGGGGCGAGCTACGTGGTCTTCGGGAGCCGCGGCGGCTTTGCGGCGAATGTTCAGCTATCGGGGCTCACGGGCGCGAACGGCTTTAAGCTCAGCGGCGTCGCGGCTAGCGCCGGGTCCGGCATTTCGGTGAGCGGGGCGGGCGACATCAATGGCGACGGGATCGA
>JAYUSJ010000336.1:0-12014 GCA_043755735.1 Verrucomicrobiaceae bacterium
TGGAGCGGCGCGTTGAACAGCGCGACGTGGGACTTGAATACGACGGCGAATTTCACCGGAAACACGTTCTACAATTTCGACAGCGTGACGCTCGACGACACCAGCGCAAACCGCACCGTCGCACTCGCCGGAACGCTGGAGCCGCGCGTCGTGAATGTGAACACGGCGCTCGGCTACACGCTCACCGGCGCAGGCGCACTCGGCGGCACGGGCACGCTCACGAAGGCGGGCGCAGGCACGCTCAACATCGCAAACACAAACACCTTCACCGGCGGCGCGACGCTCAGTGCGGGCAGCATCCAGCTCGCAAACGCTGCGGCAAATGCCGGCGGTCTCGGCACGGGCGTCGTCACGCTGAACGGCGGCACTTTGAAAATGTTCAGCGCCGGCGATGCGACTCATGCCGGGACGCTGCCAAACAATCTCAACGTCGTCGGCAACCCCACGCTGCAGGTCGCGCCGCGCTGCGGCTTCAGCGGCGATGTCTCCGGCGCGGGAATCCTCAGCTATTATACGACCTACGTGCGCGCCGACATCACGGGCGACTGGAGTGCGTTTGCGGGAACGGTCAACGTCACCACGGGCGCAGGCGGCGGCGACTTCCGCATCACGCCCAACTACTCGTGGCCCGGCCTCCCGCTCGCCTCGGTGAACCTCGCGGCAAACACCTATTTCTATTTCGCCGGAATCAGCAACACCGGCAACGGCACGACGATCCGCATCGGCCAACTCACCGGGTCCGCAGGCTCGCGACTGCGCGGCGGCGTGACGGGCGGGCGCAATTTCACCTACCGCATCGGCGAAAAGACTCCGCTCGGCAGCGAGGCAATTTTTAGTGGAGTCATCGACGAGCAAAATACCGGCACCACGACCACCTACATCAAGACCGGCGCTGGGACGTGGCGGCTCGCGGGCAGCGGCGCGTGGAATGGCGCGACCATCGTCGAGAGCGGCATTCTCCGCATCTGGCCGTCCGGAACCGCGCCGTTTTCGTGCATCGGAACGACCACGGTAGCCAGCGGCGCAAAGCTCGACCTCGGCACGGGCTCGTTTGCCACCGAGGCCATCAACATCGACCCCGGCGCGGAGCTCATCGTGCAGGACGACTTCACCATCACCGGCGATGTGAATATCGACGGCACCGCGACCATCCTCGCCGGGCATTGGAACGTGAAAGGCGATGTCGTGAACAACGGCACCCTCCGCATGCAGGGGCTCTCCACGCTGAACGCGACCGGCGAATTCACGAACAACGGCCTGCTCGATCTGCTCACGAGCAGCGCAAATCCGCCCGCGAATTTCACCAACAACGGCACCGTGATCCTGAACACCGAGCGCCGCATCCTCACCGCCGCGAAAGCCGGGGCAAACTTCACCGTCACCACGAATGGCCACACCGGCCACACCTACCAACTCCAGCGCGCCGACACGCCCGGCGGCACATGGGGAAACGTCGGCGGAGTGCAGGCCGGCGCAGGAGCAACGCTCACATTCACCGATGTCGGCGGCGCGACCGGGACAGCGAGATTCTACCGGCTCGTCGTCGGACCGTAGGGAGGCATTGAGCGGAAATCGGGCTCCTCCCTACAAACAGCGAGTCGGTGTTGCCTTTCGCGCGACGCGTGGCAGTGTTCGCCGCGATGCATTTCAAACGTGTGGTTATTGCTCTTGCCCTGGCGTCCGCCCTTGGCCGGGCGGAGACGGGCGATCCGCGCATCATTGCCCGGTACAAGCAGATGCTGGAAGCAAACCCTTCCGAAGGAATCGCGGTCGAGCGTTTGTGGAAGGCGTCGATGGAGGACGGCTCGACTGAGAAATTGATCGCCGAATTCCGCGCAGGGAAGACGTTTTCGAGTGCGATGATTCTCGGTCATTTGCTGCGTCGGAGCGGCGAGAACGACGATGCGGTCGCGGCTTTCGAGAGAGCCGCCAAGCTCGATGCCGCGAGCGCCCTGCCCTATCTCGCGCTGGCCAAGCTCGAAAGCGATCGCACTCGTCCACGCGAGGCTGCGCTCGCTCTGGAAAAGGCAGGCTCCCTTTTGAAAAGCGACGACCCGCGGCTCGCAGATACACTGCTTCAACTCGGCGCGGCCTGGTCTGCCGCCGGGGATGCGGAGAAGGCGGCGAAAGCCTGGGAGCGGACCGTCACTACCAATCCGAATGACCTCGCGCTTCGGCGACGGCTTGCGGATAGCTATGCGGCGGGCTTGCTCTACGCGGAGGCTGTCGCTCATTTGCGGTTCATCGCGAAGCACGGACCGGTGGCGGAGCGAGCGACGGCGCTGGCTCAAGCCGCGAAGCTTCACTCCGCAGCCGGGCAGCCTGCGGAAGCGATGCAGGCGTTGGACGAGGCGACGGCCATGACGGCTCCGGGGAATTGGCTTCGTACTGAACTCAACGGACAGATGATCCGACTCGCTCAACGACAGCGCATCGAGTCTGCACTGGAGGACAAATGGCGTAAAGACGCGGAGTCGAATCCTCGCGACCTCGGTGCTGCGCTCCGACTGGTCGAGTATTACGAGCGCACAGGAGCGCTGCAGCCCCAGCAGCAATGGCTCGAAAAGGTAATCGCGCTCACACCGAAATCGCACGAATACCGTCTGCGACTGGCCCGCGTGATGGGACAACTCGACAACCTCGACGGCTCGGCGGCGCAACTCGACCAACTCCTTGCAGCGCAACCGGGCGATGCGGATCTGGTGTTTGAGCGGGCACGACTGGACCTCCAGCGCGAGGACGGAGCGGCAGCCAGGGCTCGCATCTCGGCGCTGCTGGGCGCGCGGAAGACGGACGACTCCCTCCGGGCAAAGGCGCTGGAATTTTTCCAGGAAAACCATCTGCTGGACCTCGCGGAGGAATCGCTCAAGGCCGATGCGACGACACCGGAATCGGTGCAGTCGCTGGCTGCATTTTACTTTGGGCAGAAGCGCGACACCGAGGCGCTTGCGACTTTGGGCGGGCTCGTGCGCCCGACCGATCCTCCGCTGTCGCGGGCGACGGCACATTTCCAAATCGCACAGGCGCTCAAACTACAATCGCTGCTCAGCGCGGCTGCGGATCAGGCCGCGCAGGCTGCGAAGCTCGCGCCGGATGTCCGCGAATATCACGTGATGCTCGGCGAAGTTCTGACGAGCCTCGGACGGGGCAAAGAGGCGCGTCCCCCGCTGGAGCGCGCCTGGGAGCTTTCGCAATCGGACACGGAGCGACTGGAAGCGGACCAAAAGATTTTCGCTTCGTTCCGTGCGCGCGCCCTCGGGCCGGATGAGGACCCCGATTTTATGCCGCGGCGGCAGGACCGGACGGCGGCGGAGGTGGAGGAGTTCATCCGGGTTTTGATGAGCCGGGCAACGACTTTGAACTCGGCCGCAGGATGGCTTCGCGTTGCGCGGTGGAAGGCGTGGAATGGCGACAAGGGCGGCGCGATGACTTACGCAACGAAGGCCGCAGGGATCGAGCCGAAGAATCCGCTGCCGGTGGAATTCATGGCCCAGCACGCTGCGGCGAATGGGGATCACTCCTCCGCGAGTCTGAATCTCCGCGCGCTTGTTGATTTGAATCCCGCGCGCCGCGACGTTTACTTGCGCCAGCTTGCGCAACTCGAGGCGCTCGCGGGAAACGGCAAGGAGGCCGCGCGAATCTTTGCCGACATTGCAGCGCGCAATCCCGGCAGCCCGGATGCACTCGCAGACCTCGCGGGAATGCAGGAGCGATCCAGCCGGCTCGTGGATGCGCTGGACACCTGGAGGAAGGCGCACACGCTCGCGCCGCCGCAACGCAAGCGCGAGTTCTCGGCATCGATTCTGCGCGTGCTGCAACGGCAGGGAAAACACGAGGAGGCGTCGGACCTCTTGCTCCGACTGGTCGATGAGACTCCGGACGAAAAAGAGAAGTTTGCCCGTTTCGACGAACTCCTCCTGCACGCGCAGCAGCACAGCCAACTCGCGTGGCTTCGCGAGCGACTGCTGCAACGGCGCAAGGCACGCGCAGATGACTACTTCACGGCGATGTCACTCGGACGCGTGCTCAAGCTGATCGGCGAAAAAGCGGCGGCATTCGATCTCTTTGCGGATGCTGTATTCTCCGCACCAAATCAGGAACAGGCGTTACCGGAACTCATCCGCGAGGCCGAGGAACTGCGTCGTCTTGATACAGCGATCCGCCTTCAGGAACAGCTCACGCGAGTGGTGAACCAGGAACGACCCGACGGCTTTTTAAAGCTCGCCGCATTGCAGGAAAAGACGGGCGACCTCGCCGGCGCAGAACGCTCGTGGGGACGTGCAACGGCGAAGTTTCCGCGCGATTTCGAGGTCTTGCGGCGGGCGGCGGATTTTCATCTCGCGTGGGGCGATACGAAGCGCGCAACGATGCTTCTGCGCAAGCTCTCGGTGCTGGAGCCGTCGTATCTTCGCGGCGCTGTGGAGCTCGGCGTGATGGAGGCGAAGTCCGGAAATGCGCAGTTGGCGAAAGACGCGTTTGAGAGCGTCTTGAAACTCTCGAAACCAATCGCAAACCTCACTCTTTTCCCCACGCGAACGGACGAGAGCCCGTGGGCGGAACGCGTTTCCTTTGAGCGCGGGACGACGGGAACGGGCGCGATTTTCTCCAGCGGCACGCGCACGGATGTCCGTCACGCGTGGATGTCGGAAGAGATGGTCGCGATCTCGCCGAGCAGGGCGCGGATGGAATCGCCTGAACGCCCCGCACGAATCTTTGCGCCGGCCCGCAGCGGCGCTGCGATGGCCCGACTGGCGCCGGGGGCGGAGTGGAGGCTGCTCGCGATTCGCGGCGCGGCGGAAGCGGCGCGGAGCATCGGCGGGAAGTCGCTGGAAGCGTGGACGCGCGACTGGCTGGAGAGTGCGAAGGTCACACCGAACGAAACGTTGTGGGCTCTTTTTTTCGCGGGGGAAAACACGCGCGTGCTCGACCTGATGGAGAACGCCATGCGGGAGAATCCCGGAGACCTTCCGCTGGTGCAGGCCTACGTGTCGATGGCTCTGGAGTCCGACCAATTGGAGCGACTATCGCGCTGGCTGGAGCATGAGGAACGCTACGGACTGGAGCGACTGGTATTTACGGTCGCATTTGCCGAGATGACGCAGAAGCGGGAGAGTTTTCCGCAGTCGTCCGTTGCGCGCCTTTTTCCGCCGCAGGCCACGGCTCGATTGTGGACGAGCGGTGTGCAGCTTGCGCTTCAGCGTGCGCATGAGCCCGCGCTGCTCCTGGGCGTTCGTGCGGTGGAACGTTTTACATCGGACAGGGCCGCTGCATTCCGCGAGATGGCGCGCTGGGAACTTCCGTCCGGGAGGATCGCAGAAAGCCGGCGCTGGCTGGAAAATGCGGCCGCCGAAAAGGCGGATTCATTTGAGTCTGGAGCACTCGCAGCGCTCCAAGAGCTCTACTTTTTGCTCCCGCCGGAAGAACGCCCGGCGTTCACGAGGGGAGAGCTGGAGAAACTGAAAGGCGACGGTATTCAGGAGCAACTCCGCCGCACCTTGTTGCTGCATCTGGACGGTCGGCAGGCGGATTCTCTGGCGGAGTTGCACCGCGTGCTGGACCGGCATCCGATGTCGCCTCTGCAGCCGGGGGCGGACCATACGAATTCCACGCATCGCGAGCTGCTTTGGCTTTCCGGCGCTGCGGATGCATTTGTGCAGTGGGACATGCCCGACCTCGCCGCCGGGGTATGGGCCCGTTCGCTGAGCGACCCTGGACTCGTCACGCTTAAAGGCCGGTTGCTGGTCCGGGATCGTGTGGAGGGCTCGCGCAACGGCATGTGGGTGCGGGGAGATAGCGTGGAGGATATTTTCGAGGCGGCGGCAAATCAACTCGATGCGCTCCGATTCGCGATGGGGGGCCCGGTGGAACGCGCCGAGATTCTCGCGGACCGCGCGCGCCGCTCCGCGCACAGCGGACACCCGCAGTCGGGCAAAGTCCTCGCCGACCCCGAAGACCGCGACGAGCCGTTCCTCTCGCTCGCCGATGCGCTGCGCACCCTGCAAGCGTGGCCTTGTGCGGTGGAAGTTTGCCTGAGGGCGTGGGAAACAAACACCGAAAGTCCCCGTGTGCTGCGCGAGTTGCTCGACGCCTGCCAACGTGCAGGCGACGACGTGACAGCGGAGCACGTGAGGCGTCGCTGCGTGGAAGATCGCATCAATCCGGGCAACGACTCCACGTTGCGTCAGTTTGCCATCGACCTTGCGGATCTTCTGGAGCGGCGCGGTGCCGTGGACGAAGCACAGCGGATGATCTCCGGCGCACTCGACGGATCACCGGGGGACTTCAGTCTTTTGCGCAGGCAGGCGCAGCTCTTCCAGCGCGCAGGGCGAACAGAGGACGCGGAGAACTCGCTCCGCAGACTCTCTAAAATGGATGGCGGAAGCGCCGTGGCCCGAGGTCAGCTCGCGGCTCTTCTTGAGCAGCGGGGCAAATTCGCGGAATCGCTGGATGTCCGGCTCCGTGGAGGCGGCTTCGACGCGAGGGCTCCCGTGCTCCTTTTTAATTACGGCCGGCTCGATGAAGGAATCTCGATGCTGGAGAAGTTCTCGGGGATCAGCGCCGTGGAGCCTGCAGCGGACCTTGCATTCGCCATGGCGATAGCGGGCGACATCGACGGAGCACGCAGCGTGCTCGTCTCGCTCGCATCGCGCATCGGCGACCCCCGTGCACAGTTCTCGCTGCGCGCAAAACTCCTGGCACTTCCGGGCGCACGGCCATCTGCGGAATTCGTTAGCAGGATGAAAGAACGGATGCTCGCGCTCTCGGAATTCCGGCCCGAACTTCAGGACCGTTACTACGAGTTTTTCCAGCAAAACGCCGGCAGGCTGGGGATTGCCGAATCATGGACGGCAGAGCTCAAAACGAGCAGCGCCCTCGGTGCGAAGTTCGCGCTCATTGAGAACCAACCGGATGTCGCGGAAAAAACGATCGCTGAGATTCTGACGCACGCGACATCACAGCGATTCCCATTTGCCGGACTGCTCGAGACCTTGGGCAAAACCGCGCTTGCGGTCCCTGTGGCAAAGCGGGCTGTGGAACTCACCTCCCCGCTGCCCGCGCCGTTGCAAGGATATGTGCGACTGCTCGATGGGCTCGGGCGGCGGGAAGACGCACGCAACGCGCTGATTCAGTATGAATGGACAAGTTCGTTTACCGGCAACGCGGCGGTGCTCGGCCGGCTCTGGCTGGACGTCGGCGAGCCGGAACGTGCGCGTGTTCATTTCCAGGCGGCACTCAAGGATCGCCCGCTTTCCTCTCAATCTCCCGCGCTTGCCGGAATGGCGCAAGTCCAGGCGGTCACCGGAAACCGCGAGGCTGCAAACATCCTGCTCCGGCGCGCATTTTCGCAGCCTTCGTTCCGTGACTTCGGCCCACTGGTGGACGTTCTCTCCCGGGCCGGGGAGCTCAATCGCTGGAATACAGTGGCGGAGGAACTTGGAGTCCGTCCGGAACTGTTCCACGAGCTAAAGACCGCAATTTTTGCGCACTACGAAAAGAACGGACGCACCGCGGAGGCACTTGCGTGGATCACTGCGGCACCGGAAATCATTGCGCCGGTTAATGAAGAGCGCCTCAATGAAGAGCGCCTCAACTCCATCACTTTCGCGAGGATTCGGGCGATGGCCCGGACGACCGGAGAATTCAAAACAGCCGTCGCCGCATTCGACGCACTCCAAGGCTCCACGGCCCCCGATATTGAGCCAGAACTCGCGATGCTTCATGCCGATTGGTGCATTGCCCGGGGCGAAAATTCCGCCGCAACGCCCTATTTGTCATCGGCAGCCGCGTTACGCCCCGGCAACTGGGAATACGTCCGCAGGGCCTCGCGGGCACACCTTTCCGAAGGTAGGAAAAACGCAGCTTTATCTCTGTTGGAAGCCTTTCTCGGCGTCGCTCAGCCCCCCGCCCAACGCGACGCCGCGATCGGCCTCTGGGAGGAAGCAAAAAGAGCACCAGAGAAAAAAGACTAAACTCTTTCTTGCCAAGAAATGACGGAAACGCCAAGTTGCGCGCCCTTTTTCTACAAATACTAATACGATCGCATGTCCACTGAATTGATGACGGAACTTCTTGAAGCTGGTGTTCACTTTGGTCACCAGACCAAACGCTGGAACCCAAAAATGAAGCCCTATATCTTCGAAAAGAAGAACCAGATTTATATTATCAATCTGGGACAAACGGTAAAGCAACTCCACGGAGCTTGCGAATTCCTGGCCAATATCGCCAGCCGCGGCGGGAAGGTTCTTTTCGTCGGCTGCAAGAAGCAGGCACAGGAAGCCGTGAAGGAAGCTGCAGTCGCCTGCGGTCAGTTCTACGTCAACCAGCGCTGGCTCGGCGGAACTCTCACCAATCTCAAAACCGTCCGCAAGAGCATTGCTCGTTTGAACTGGATCGAGACGATGGAGACATCGCCCGACTACGCCAAAATGGGCAACCAGGAAATTTCCGCAGTGCGTCGCGAAGGAGCCAAGCTACTCCGCAACCTCGAAGGTATCCGCACGATGGACCGCAATCCTGACGCGATGATCATCATCGACAGCACCCGCGAGACCAACGCCGTCGCCGAGGCGCGCCGCCTCAACATCCCAATCGTCGCGATTGTCGATACGAATGCCGACCCGAGCATCATCGATTACCCGATTGCCGGAAACGACGACGCCATCCGCGCCATCCGCATCATTCTGCAAAAGCTCGTGGACGCACTCGTAAGCAGCAACGCTTCGGGAGCCAAGAAGGCCGACGCCGAACTCGCGGCAGTTGCCGAGTAAAAACAGACTCACAGGCTTGATATTCAGCTGAAGGGTTGTGAGCTCAGAGACATCGTCTCGCGGTTCCCGACCCTTCGGCATTTCCAGCCACCACCTCCCTGGAACTCACACACAAACAAACACTCTTAGAAAACAATCCGTATGACAATTGATCCGAAACAAGTCGCTGCACTCCGTGAAAAAACCGGTACCGGCATGATGGAATGCCGCAAAGCCCTCGTGGAAGCCAACGGCAATCTCGAAGCCGCCGTGGACCTGCTCCGCGCCAAAGGCGCCGCCGGTGCCGCGAAGAAAGCCGACCGCGCAGCAAATCAGGGCGTCATCGCACAATCCATCCTGGCTGGTGGAAAAATCGGCCTCCTTTTGGAAATCAACTGCGAGACCGACTTCGTCGCGAAGAACGACTCATTCCTCGCCACCACGGCAGACTGGGCCAAATCTCTCGCTGAAAACCCAGCGGCCGACCTCGAACCGCGCCGTGTGGAAGCCATCCAGAAGATCGGCGAGAACATTCTCATCCGCCGCAACGTTCGCTTTGAAATCGCCGGCAACGGCGCAGTTGCTTCGTACATCCACCTCGGTGGAAAGATTGGAGTGCTCCTCGAAGTGAGCGCCGGCAAGGCGGAAACGGCCGAGACCGAAGAGTTCAAGCAATTCGTCCGCGACATCACGCTGCACATCGCTGCGGCGAGCCCCGTCTGCCTGAACCGCGACGAGATTCCGCCCGCACTCGCTGAACGCGAGCGCGCCATCTACGTTGAGAAAGCACCGAAGGACAAACCAGCCGCGCAAATCGAAGGCATCGTCAAAGGAATGATGAACAAGTATTTCGCCACGGCATGCTTGCTGGAGCAGGGCTTCGTGAAGAACCCCGACCAAACCATCACAGCGCTCGTCGCGGAGAAATCCAAGACTCTCGGCGACACCATTGAAATCCGGCGCTTTGCCCGATTCCAAGTGGGCGAAGAGATCATCGGATAGCCGCAAGGTCCGAATTTCAAAGAACACCCCGTCCGCGCAAGTGGACGGGGTGTTTTTTTTGAGCCGGGCGAAAGCGGATCGGGAACGTCCGAAATGACCGCACAAGCATATTTCTTCAAACGTCAAACTTTAAGAAGCACGCGGCTTGCTCTTCGCATCGATATCACTAGTCTTTAACCTTTCATGGAGTCCGTAGATTATAACACAGCAACTTGTCCCACGTGCGGGATGCTCATCGACGTTTCCAACGAGGAAGTCTTCGCTAAAATTCATTGTGCGGGATGCGGGACATGGATGCGCGTGCGGCAGATATTTGCGAACTACGAGATTCAAGGAATTCTCGGCGAAGGCGGGCAGGGCACGGTCTATCGGGCCACGGATCTAAAGCTGAACCGTGCCGTGGCGATGAAAGTCATCCGCCGGGAATTTAGTAAAGATGCGGATTTCAAGCGGCGTTTTGAAGGCGAGGCGAAGATTACCGCCTCGCTGAACCACCCTCACATCGTGAAGGTTTTCTCGTACGGCGAGGATCAGGGAATGATGTATCTGGCGATGGAGATGGTCGCCGCAGGAAGTCTGGACGGGCTGATGACGGACGGCGTGAAAGTCGATGAAGACCGCGTGCTCGAAGTCGGAATTCAGATTGCGCAGGGCCTGAAAGCGGGACTCGAGAAAGGTCTGATCCACCGGGACATCAAGCCGGGGAATATTCTCTTTTCCAACGACGGGACTGCGAAAATCGTGGACTTTGGACTGGCGATTTTGGTGGAAAAGCAACACGAGGAGGAAGGCGAGATGTGGGCTACGCCCTACTATGTCGCACCGGAGAAACTGGACGGCACTCCTGAAGATTTTCGCAGCGATTTGTATTCTCTCGCGGCGACGATGTTTCACGCGATTTCGGGCAGGCCTCCGTTCATCACCGAGACGAATTCGATGGCGGAGTTGAAGCGCATCAAGAGTCGCCCTGTGCATTTACTGAGCTTTGCGACGACGGTTTGCAACGCGACTGCGTTTGTGATCGACAAGGCGCTGGCTGTGAATCCGGGCGACCGCTTTGAAAGCTACGATGCGTTCATCGAGAATTTGCAATTTGCACGCTCGGAGTTGCGCCGCGGGCACACCGAAAAACGGCGCCGCCTGATCATTCCAGTGGCCAGCAGCGGGAGCTGGCTCACCTTCGCAGCAGTAGCAGCCATTGTCGGAGGAGGGCTCTATTTCTGGATGCACCGGCAATCCGACACAGCGCCCCAAGTCGCGCCAGTGGTGGATAACGGACCCAAAGTGAGCCCGGAGCTTCGCTACTCGAATGCACGGCGCGATCTCCTTGCAGGCAAGTATGATCTGGCAGCCGCCTCGTTTCGAGAACTCGTAGCGGACAAGAAAGTTGGCGAACCTCTTCATAGCTGGAGCGCCACTCACGAGGCGCTGTCCGAGCTCTTGCAGGGGCGCCCCGCAATCGCGCAGGAAGTCCTGAAAAAAATGGGCACGGAGGTTTCTCCCGATACCAGTGGTTTGGATGATGATCTGGCGGCATTTTTCGGCAAACTCGCGAAGCACGGTGCATCGATGGAGGCGACCCCGTTTTCCGAGGCAGCAGTTTACAAGAAGGATACGGTGGAAGCTCTAGGCCTGCTAATTATCGGTCTGACGAACTGGGAAATCGGAGCGCATCCCGAGGCCGTCGAATGGCTGAAGGCATACAAAAGCGCGGTACCTGAGGGGCCCGCGAACTGGGCCGGAGACCACAAAAAACTCGCGGGAAACTACCTCGAAGATTTCGCAAATTTCCAGGGCGTTGCTGACGACATCCGCAACTACGCGGACTCTCCCGAAAAAGCCGCCGCCGCGCTGAAGAAAATCCCGACGGTGAAGTCGAAATTGAAATCCGTCTCGCTGGTTGCACTTCTCAGCGACTTGGAGCGGGAGAACTCCGCGAAGATCGAAGCAGCGCTGGCAATGGCTGCAGAGAACATGAAAAAGCAGCAGGCCGAGCAGGAGCGCGCCGAGGAAGTCGCGCTCACGGACGTGAAGATGAAGCTCAAGGGGCTCTGCGAGAATTACCGCTTTTCGGACGCGATTACGCTCATTAACTCAGCACATGTGACTCTGCCGGCAAACGTCGCCGAGCGCGACCTGCTCGCGCAGCGCATCACCTGGCTCGTGAAGTTTAAGGAGCAACTCATCAAGGACCTTTCCGCTTCCGGCTATGCTGCAGCCTTGGTGAAGAAGAACGGCCAGCAGCTCACCGGCGGCGTCGTGAAA
>JAYUSJ010000337.1:0-3799 GCA_043755735.1 Verrucomicrobiaceae bacterium
AATCGTTGTTCAAGTTGCTTGGTTTCGTGCATGGCTTTTTCACTCTGCACGATTATCCCTCAAATGCGACACTTATTTACTGACAGGCTCTTAGCGGCTCCACATGGATCGCCGTCGCCGACAGCACCAATTCGCAGCCAGCGCAGGGAAATGCCGACTGGAGTATCCTCGCGCAGAAGGGAGATGTTGGAACTCAAGGCATTGCGGGGGCCTTTATCCAAAGCTACAAAGGCGCGTGGAGCGCAGGAACCGCCTATGCTGCCGGTGACATCGTTACGGCAGCGAATTCAACTTGGCTTGCACTCGCTGGAAGCACGAACTCACTGCCTGCCGCCGCAAATTCAAATTGGGCTGCATTGGCTTTGGAGGGGCAGAAAGGGGATACTGGCAACCAAGGTGCAGCGGGGACTATCACGGCGGGCTCAGTCACGACGGACAAATTTGCGGCACTGCCTGCGGTAGTCGTCAATCGCACCATTACGGAAACAATCACTGCCAAAGTGGATGCCGCATTGAACTGGGACCAAGAGGTGATCGATACGGCGGGACTGCACAGCACATCGCTGAATTCATCCCGTCTCCAAGCACCAGTTGCCGGGGTTTACTTGGTCACTCTTTACGTGGTGGCACGAGTGGACCTCCATTATTCACTGTGGAAGAATGGGGTCGGTAGTGGATCGGAACTCTTAAGGCAAAAGATCGATGGATTATCAACTGGCTTTGCCGTCTCAATGATTATCCCAGCCGTATTGAATGCTGGAGACTATGTAGAGGCGGCATGTAACTTCGATGCCGCAGCAGGAACACACGCATACTCGGACTCAGCCGCTCGCTTCACGATGGTATGGATCGGCCCAAAACAGTAGCACCTCTATGACACACCAAACTCAAGGGCAATTCCTCCGCAGCGGCGGGCATCGCATAAAGCACTTCCTCTACGATTACAGCATCCTGCTATCGTTCTTCATCGTCCTCGTGATGATTATTCCATGCGTCATTTTCGAGGACGCGCGGACGAAAGAATACCTATTGGGAGTGATCGGCATCGGCGGTGGTCTTTCCTACTTCCTACTCACGCACCACACGGAGGAGGTGAAGCTGTTCCAAGAACTCTTCACGGCGTTCAATAAGCGATACGACAAGATGAATGAGGGATTGAACGAGATTCACCGTGGCGACGAAATGCAGGAGCTTTCCAAACCCGAGATCGATTCACTCTACAATTACTTCAACCTCTGTGGCGAAGAATACCTCTATTACTCAAAGGGCTTTGTTTACCCAGAAGTCTGGACGGCGTGGCTGAACGGGATGCGGATTTTTTACAAAAACGAACGGATCAAGACGCTGTGGAATGCCGAACTTGGAAACTGCTCATACTACGGCCTCACCACCAAGATTCTGCGCGGGGATGAGCTTCCTCGCTGTTGTAGCGAAGGAGGCGGAGCGGAGTGCAAGACGGCGGCAAGGTCGGCGGCGCAGATTGGAGCTGAACAAGAACCCGAACGCCCGCACCCGTGAGTTGACGCCTTGCCGGGCATCGGGCATTTTCCGCGCATGAGCATCACTGCGATTGTTGAGAATGACACGATCAAACTCCCCGAGGGAGTGCATTGGCCGGATGGGACAAAGGTCCACCTTGAGCCGGAACTCCCCAAACGGCGGACGCTCGCTGAACGATATGCGAAGCTGGTCGGTATTGCGGATGATGTGCCGACGGATTTGGCGAGGAATCTGGATCACTACCTCCACGGCCACGCGAAGAAACCATGACGGTTTTCGCGGATGCGTTTTTCTATGTGGCGTTCATCAACCAGCTCGATGAACACCATGATGAGGTGATGGAATGGGCGCGGAACTTTGATGGCGACATCGTGACGACGCAGTGGGTTCTCACGGAGGTGGCGGATGCGTTTGCGGAATCGCACATTCGGCGGCAAATGCGAGCGGGATTCGATTCGCTGGCAGAAGACCCCGCGACGCGGGTGATCGAAGTTTCTCCCGAGTATTTCGCGCGGGGAATGAAGCTCTACGATGAGCGCCCAGATAAGGCGTGGTCGCTGACGGATTGTATCTCGCTGGTGGTGATGGCGGATGAGGGGCTCACGGAGGCGCTGACGAGGGACCATCATTTCGAGCAGGCCGGGTTTACGGCGGTTTTTGCGGATTGAAGGGGATGGAGCCGGGAAGCCTGCTGTAATCCGCTTCGCTCTCGGCGGTGCGGCGGAAGCAAAAAGCCGCTCTACCCGCCGAACTTCCTCGTCCAGCCTGCGACGGCGCTGCGGAGTTCGTTGAAAAGGGTGACGCTCTGAGTGCTGTGAAACCTCACTCGCGCAAGTTCGCCGTCGGCAAGGTCTGCGGCTTGCGCGGGGAGTCCGACGGTTGCCGTGAAATGCGGGTCGGCCAACTCGAACTTTGCGGCGTCCTGTGAAGTGCCTTCCCCCCGGCGGACGGGCAGCGGACCATCGGCGGGCGCAGTGAGTGCGGCGTGGGGAATGGTGCGCGATGCCTCGCCTGCGAAGCTCTTCAAGATGCCAGAAAGCACTGTCTCGCGGCCCTCCACGCGCACGGCGACAGGCAACCCGAGCGCGGTGCGAAAGTGCGGCTCTGCGCCCTGTGCGACTGCGACTTTGATCTCCCGCCCGGTCGTCTCTCCGATGCGAAGGATCTCAGCGCCGGATTGCATAAAGCTCCCCGCCATCTGCGGCAGCAGTCGCCCGGAAATCCGGCCCGCTATCGGCGCGCGGATGCTGAGTGTGCCGAGGTAGAGCCTGTTTTGCGCGAGGCCGCTTTTAAGGCCGTCGAGCTTGGAAAGTTCAGCCTGATACGCGGAGACATCTTCCCGCGAGTAGGCGTGGCGCGTCCGCTGTTCCTGCGCTTCGACGTTGCGCTCGGTGCGTGCGAAGCCGGAGGCGACTTCATCATTGCGAAGCTCGATGAGCAGCGTGCCAGCGGCGACGACCTCACCATCTTGGACGTGGACTTTTTCCACAAAGCCGGGGCACTCGGCGCGGAGGATTCGCGTATCCGCAAACTCGATGACGCCGGGCGCGACGACGGTTTTCCGGTAGGGAAAAAAGAGGGCGAGCCCGACGAGCCCAGCGACAATCCCAGCTCGCAAAATCAGTCCACCGGATACGCCGTGCGCCATGCTCGCGAGTTGGCGCGCAAACATCACGAGCGGCAGGACGATCCACGCGACGGCGGCGACAGCGGCGAGAAGAAGACCGCCACCTTTTAGCAAAACTGTCGCACCGAGGAGCAGCCCGGCGAGCACGAGAATCTGCCACGCCCAAGAGCACACGCCGTAGAGCGCGACGACCCACTCTTCGCGAGACGAGGGGAACGCAGGGCGGAGCTTTTTTGCTCCGAGCAGGCACCACGCGGCGAAGCGCTGGAACCATGAGCGAGAGCGCGTGGAGAGGTTCGGGATGCCGAGCAGGTCGCCGAGGATGTAGTACCCGTCGAAGCGCATGAGCGGGTTCGCATTGAAGAAGAGTGTGAGCACGCTGCCAGTGACGACGGCGTCGTGGAGGACCGTGGCGAGTTCGCCTTCGGGCGTGTTGCTCCACCACCAGGCGGCGAGTGCAGCGATGAACAACTCGACGTACATCCCTGCGCACGCGACGACGATGCGCTTCCACTTCGACGCGATGCCGATGCTCGCCGTGGCGTCCACGTAGCCCATCGGCACAAACATCACGAAGATCGCGCCGACTTCGCGGACTCGTGCGCCGTAGTGGCGGCAGAAGACGCCGTGGCCGAGTTCGTGGAGCACTTTGAGACACGCCCAGACGAGGCC
>JAYUSJ010000338.1:0-36995 GCA_043755735.1 Verrucomicrobiaceae bacterium
GACGATGCCGATTCCACACAGGTGGAACTCGCCGGCCCGTGGGCGGCAGAGACCAATCTCACCTATGGGTTTCGTGGCACGTCAAAGGTCATCACCAGCACGACGGTGAACGCGGCGGAATATGCGCGCTTTCATACGCTGCTGCCGGTGAGCGGGCCTTGGAAGGTGTTTGTGTGGCACAATGGGCGCGCAGGGTTTGGCAATGAAGTGGATGCGGTGGTGAAGGCGGCGGGCGGCGAGGTCTCCACGTCGAAAATGGCGCAGCATGTGTACTCCGGACAATGGATGTTGCTGGGCACGTATTGGTTTGATTCCGCAGAGGAGGCGGAGGTCAAACTCTGCCACAACAACAGCGGTTCGCTCAGTGCGGATGCTGTGCGGTTCAGCTTTGCCGCGCCGGAGGTCGTGCTCGATAGCACCGGCGACAGCACCGGGGTGGCGCTGTATAATGCGACGGTGATTAGCAGCGCGGCGTGGGGTTCCGTGTCGCCGGTTTTATCGGGAAACGAGATGAATCTCCGCCGCTCTTCCACGGTGAATGCGCATGTCGATTTCTCGCCCGTTTTGCCCACGCCGGGCGACTACGAAGTGTCGGTGTGGCTGCCGCGTCGCGGAGGCGATTGGGTCACGAGCGGGAAGACGGGCGTGACGAGTGTGCAGGTGGAGGTGGTGGCGCGCGCAGGCTCGACCACGCACACCGTCGAGCTGCCGCCCGACAACGGCCAGAGTGAAGGGGCCTGGGTGCAAGTGGGCACGGCTCCGTTTCGTTTCGACCAGACGCCTGTGGGGCAGAGCGGAGGCCCGGCCAAGGTCATTATCAAAGGCCCCACGAGCACGACGCAGTGCGTCCCAGCCGATGCCGTCCGGTGGACGAAAGTCGGCATGCTCGGCATCTACCAGGACGACGAAGATCCCGCCGGCCCTCCCGGAGTCACCCTCGGCACCAAGCTCGCCGGACAAACTGCAAACTGGCTCACCGAGGGCATCACCGACCGCCTTGCTCGCCGCTTTTACTACTACAACTACCAGCCCTTCGGCCTGCGCTCCTCAAAGGCCGGGAACAACAATCAAAAGGCGACCTACACCCCGCCCATCGCCGAGCAAGGCTTGTTCGACGTGTATGTGTGGTATCCCTACTACACCGGCAATTCCCCGACCACGAAAGTCAGTGTGCAAGCGCGCATCACCGCCACGACGAGCGGCCTCGTAACGCGCACGGTGAATCAGACGATCGAAGCCGGAAAATGGACGCACGTAGGCCGGTACATCCTCGACCCGAATTTGCCCGGCCAGCCTGCTAGAAGCTGGCTCACCATCGAGCCCGATGGCAACACCGGCACGCAGTTCACCAAAGCCGACGCCGTGCTCTTCCTCCGCGATGGCGAAGACACCGACCTCGACGGCGACGGCCTGCTGGACAGACTCGAAGACCTCCTCGACACCGACCTCGCAAACCGCGATGGCAACAGCGATGGCCTCATCCGTGGATGGGATACGGATGCCGATGGGCTAAGTGATGGCTACGAGTTCAGCCTCGGCTTGAATCCACTCTCTGCGCTCGTCCCCACAAGCGATCCTTCGATTGTTGGTTTCACCGTCATCACTCCTCTTACCCCGTCCATCCCACAATAGTTCAACCCACGTTCCACGCATCCAATCATGAACCTCCGTACCATTCCATCAATGAATCTCACACCGCTCCGTTCCACCAGTCGCCGGAAGCAGGGTTTTCCAGCCTCGTATTCCCTGCACTTCTTATCCGCCCTGCTTTGCATGGTACTACTGGTTTCGCGGTTGGCGCTTGGACAATGCTGCGGAGATGGCGGCGGACGCAGCGGCGGCATTTCCGGTTCAACTGCACCTGAGAAGTGCCCGGAGGTTGCAGTTTGCTACTATTGGGACTTGGGAACCGGAATCTACCAAGCTGCTGGAGGAAGTCTGACTGTCGAGATCACAGTCGGACTGCCGCCCGGAGTTCAGGGTCCACCAAATCCACCGATTGTATTACCTGCGGGTCAACATGGGTCAGGCAGCTTGTTCGCGAAACCGGGCGTGACGATCACTGCGGCCTTTGTCCCAGCGTTGCAGGCAGGTGAAGGGCATGTATATTTTCAGGAGTGTGAGACGTGCAGTTCGGTTGGCCCTGTCCCGGACTCGTTCACGGTCCCGGCTTGTCTCGATGGAGGTAACGCTGGCGAAGGTAATTCCGACCTCGATAGCAACGATGGGGGAGGAAGGACGGGCGGAAATGGCGATGGCGACGATAATCCCTACCGCTTCACTCTTGGGCTGGGATACCTCCCTGATGGAGAGCCCGCAGGGCGCCTGGACTTCAGGCCCGTGAACATCGACGCGTCGAGCGTCTCGGCATTGGCGCTGAACGTCAGCCTCGCTTCCAGCGTGGCGAACACTTTGGACCCACTTTCACAAGTCGGAACCCTTTCTGCACCGGATGTTATCGTTACCATCGCAGAAATTATTAACAATAATGTGCGAATGGGGTTTACGCTCACTTGCGTAAAGCCTGGGCAGACCACGCCATTTGTCACTTGGCGCTTCCTACGCACCGCGACGCTGGCCCCGCAGAAAATGCTGGTGGAAAAAGTCGTCGACGGAATCGTAGTGACCAGCGAACAGCTCACGAAGCAGGCAACTGGATGGGACTTGGACACAGGTTCACGGCCGGGAAGCGGCGCTTGGGCAAAACGCATCGAGCATCGCAAAACCACGATTGCAGGCACGGCACCGAGCGGAGATACCACACATTACAGCCGGAAACTTTACAGTCTATTTGACTTTTCACCGGCCGTTCCGGTCCCACAGACGACGCTTGTGATGGATGAATCATGGGTAAAAAACCAGAGCGGTAATGTGGTCTCCCGCACGGTGGGCAGTTTGACGACCAATTACGTGTACGACGGTGCCGGCCAGGTAACGCTGGAAACCCGCTCGGATGGGTCATGGCGGAAACGCTCTGTGATTAATCTGGAAATGAAGGATTGGGACGTGCTCCAGACACCCACGAACGACCTGCTTGCCAGTGCCGCGTCCACCCTGCCAAATGAAGCAAACTCCGGACGTGTAGTGCTCTCCCATCGCACTGCGGATGGAACAAAGTCTTATCAGCGTGTGTATGAGGACGGGCAACTCATTCGGACTTCGGAAACCGTCCCGGCAACCGTCGATTACGGGGGCGGGACTGTCTCGATCGAAGGCGGGGGCAGTGTCGCGCTCCAAGCCACCTCCACGACGACGTGGACGGCAGGTAGCACGACCATTTCCACGCGGTGCATGAATCCCGACAACGCCGCAGGACCCGGCAAAGGCCGCGCATTTTACACCTCCGAAACGCGTGGCAGTAAAAAAACCCGGCGCGTACACAGTTATGAACTTCGCGATCCGAGCGGGAACATTGATGCCAGCGTGAGAAAGGAATCTACCGTGGAGATGGAAAACAGTTTTAGCGGCGGGCAATACACCGGTGAGCCGATCGTCCAGCAAAACCGCAGCCGGGAACAGGTCCGGTTCATCCGCATTTCCACTAATCAAATTCTTGCGGAACAAGATCGGCTGATCGGGGATAATTCGGTAAGCATCCTCCTTTCCTCAACTACCTACGAATACGACGATGGCGGCCACCAGACGCGAATCACCCGCAACGGCGTGGAAACTTACTCTGCTGAATGGGTTGCTGGCCGGATGGTTGCCGAAGTCGATGAGCATGGCACCCTGACTGAATACGGAAACTTTGACGCGGAAAACCGACCACGCACGGTGACTAAGACCGGATTCGCCGGGGCCGGGGCCGATGCGCCCGCACAGGCGGCTTCTGTGACTCAATACACTTATGACACTTTGGGGCGAAAACTCAGCGAAACGCTGGTTGCGACTCCGCCCATCATTCGAACATGGACCTACGATCTCAACGGTCGGGTCACCTCGCAGATGGAGTCTGCGATTGTCGCCAATTGGCCGTACCTCGCCACCACGGGTAAGACGTACACATTTGGTGTGGGGACCGGTGGAGGTAAGCAAATCACTGCGACGAGCAACGCCGGGCTATCCGTGGTAAAAGACTATTTCCGCGATGGTTCGCTAAAATCCACGACGGGCAATGGGGCAATTGCGGAGACCTACACATACGGTTGGTTGAACCATGTGCTTGGTCAGCTCAAAAAGACGACGATCACGCGTGGGATTGGCGCAGAAGCGGTCCAGCAATCCCGCTATACCGACGGTGCGGGACACGTCCGGCTTACGGAAGAACCGAATCCGCTGCCCAACATCCCGGACGCGCTGCTGACGCGTCAATACGACTACGCGGCGGAAGGCGGACTGCGCCTTGGAATGATCAACGGTGCGCTTGCGCTCGTCCGTTCGCAATTCAGTGCGGACCGGTTTGCGGTGAACCTCAATTTGGAATCGACGACGAACGCGATTGCCGAAGGTTATGAGGAATCCGGCATAGAATTCGTTGCCGGACATTACTACACCTTTCAGCGCACCGAGCGCGGAGGCTCTCGCCGTCAACTAAGCGGCCTCGATGCAGTCATCGCAGGGAAGGGCACACTGGAAAGCCACAGTCAGCAGCTTGGGGAAAGCGGGACGGTGATTTCCGAATCGTTCACCTACGCGGACCGCACCAACAAGCTCGTGAGAACAGAAACCTTTCGCGCCGGAGCCTCCAGTCCGCAGGTTCGTCTTGTGCGCAACGGACGATTGGAGAGCGATCGGCAGTCAGGATACAGCGTTCCCCGAGTGTATGCGTACGATTCGATCGGACGGCAGATTTCAGTGAAAGATTCCGCGACAGGAAAAACCACGACCTTTGGGTACAGCTCGATCTCGTTTACGAATAATTCATCGGTGCCTTTCAAGCCCGCGTATGTCGTGGAGACCGACGCAACCGGTGCCGTAGTGAACACTCAATACAAAACGTATGACGCGAGAGGGAATCTTGTTTTGAGCAGTCCGAGCACTATTATCGAGGACTATGCCATCTGGTACAGCTACAATGACCGCGGCCAAATCGTGAGCCAAAAGGGCCTCCGGACTTACCCCATCCGCTACAGTTACAATTCGCTTGGACTCATTCGCACGATGACGACCTACTTCGGGCCAAAGCAAGACGGCAACTGGCTCTCTTCCGCCGACTACACCCTGCTCATCTCGCCGGATTCTTCTGGCGGACCCGCAGTCACCGAATGGATCTACTATCCCGGCACCACCAAGCTCGCATCGAAGAAGGACGCGGACCTCAAGAGCGTGGCTTATACTTACGACCAGTTCGGGCGTCTTGCCACACGCCTCTCTCCGCGCACTCCCGATAACGTCCCGCTCGTCGCCACTTATCATTACGACTTGTTGGGGCAGCTCGTGAGCGTGACGTATAGCGATGGCACGCCGGGCGCGACCTTTAGCCTGCCCGACACGCGAGGGCGGTACACAAAAATTGAGGACGGCGCAGGACAACGCACGTTCGTTCGCGCCGCCCAAGGGGACGGTGAGCAAGTCACTGAAACGCTGTCGCCGACCGGGGCGGACGGATTTGCTGCGATGGTGATGACCACGGTACGAGATGCGGCGGGACGGATCACCGACATCGACGCCAGTGCAGACACAGCCGGGCTGCTGGATGAAATCGTCGCATACAATCCTGCGGATGGGCGCTTGCTTGGAGTGGGCGATTCGCTTACAGGGGTTGCTGCCATGTATGGCCGTTCTGCCAACAGCGAGTTTGTGAATGAAACCGTGACTTTTAGCGGCACGCTCGCCGCTGCGATCGGCGGCACGGCGACAGAGCGGCAACGATTCACCCGCAGCCGCGACAATGAAGGGCGATTGGCAGGGGCGGTAACGACAAGGCCTGGGGCCATCACTCTGGACAGCCACGCCTTTGGCTACGATGGCCTCGACCGCCGGACCAGTGATACCCGGCAGGACGGTGTGAAATGGGACTTCGGGTACAACACCCGGAATGAAGTGACCTCGGCAAGCCGTAAAGCGGCGGACGGCGCGGCGCTGAACGGATGGCAGTTTTCGTATTGGTTCGATGCGATTGGAAATCGCTATTTCTCCAGTGGCCCGCAGCGGAGCGGGAATTACTCTATCAACAAGCTGAACCAATACACTTCCGGCACGGTGGATGGGAAAGTCGAGGTCGTTGGCGAAGTGACCACCCCGAATACGACAGTGTGGGCACGCCGTCTCGCGCCTCCGCCTGTCGAGGGTCAACTGCAAGCTTCCGTCGAAGCGACGATGCAGGGAGCGTGGTTCCATCGGTGGATGCCGGTTGACAATCAGGCTGCACCAGCAGTTGCCGAGGTTGCGGTCACAGGTGTGCGGGCGGGAAGTAGCGATTTCATCCTAAACGAGAGTGGCCGCACTCTTGTGCCCTCCGCCACAGAGGTGTTCGATTACGACACCGAGGGCAATATGAAGAGCGATAGCCTCTGGACCTACAAATGGGATGGAGAGAACCGGCTCTCGGAAGTGGTGAGCAAGCTTCCTGTGAGCGGCGGAAACCATCGGAAAGTGAAATTCACCTACGATTACGCCAACCGGATTGTGAAAAAAGAAGTCCTCCTACGCGACCCGGCGATGACGGTATGGACCAGCGAATACCGCCGTTACTTTGTGTGGCAAGGCTGGAACATCATCGCCGAGCTGGAAAACCGCCCGGTACTGGTTGGAACTCCCGCAGTTCTGACCTACCCCGCCACCGCCACGCTTCTGCGTCGCAACGTCTGGGGTCTCGACTTGAGCGGAAGCCTCCAGAGAGCCGGAGGCGTAGGCGGCTTGCTGGCCGTGCAAAACCTTCCCAGCGCTGCGGTGACCACGCCCGTGTATGACGGCAACGGGAACATCCTAGCCTACCACGACCTGACAAGCGGAGCCAAAGTAGCCGACTTCGCCTACGGCCCCTTCGGCGAACCCCTCAAAGCCTACGGCGAAGCAGCCAAGAAGCACCCCTTCCGCTTCAGCACGAAATACACGGATGAGGAAACCGGCCTCGTGCTTTATCAGCTCCGCCCCTACAGGGCGGATTTGGGACGGTGGTTGCAGAGGGACAGGATTGGGGAAATTGGAGGTAAGAATTTGTATGGGATGCTTTCTAATAATCCTGTTGCGAACCGTGATGTGCTTGGATTAGCGAATGAGGATGAAAAAATAGAACTTCTATTGCTCATTATACAAGGGCAAAAAGATTACGCTGAAAAATGCCCCCTGATTAAAGCTTATCTCGATTGTTTGGCGAAAAACATTATTAAAGACGGCGATCTCCAAAGTATTATCGATAGAATTAGTGAAGTTGGAGAGAAAATTGGCGATGTTGATGAAGCATTGACGATCGGAAGTAATGAATGGCTTCATGCGGTATTAACGGCGGTAGTACAAGATCCTGCAAAGATCGCAAAGCTCGAAGCCTCACAAGAATTTTTGGCAAATATTTCGGAAGCGCTAGGTTATGTCGGTACTGCTATTGACACTCTAGAGGTTGGGGAAGACTTGTACGACGGCAATATCTTGGCAGGACTGTTGAAAGCAGGCGGAATGATTGCTCCGCTCGGCGTTGAGGACGTTTTTGGTTTTTACAGTGGTGTTTATGATGCTGCGCATACGGCGCTTGACCAATTGTTCTACAAAGGATCGAAGTATTTTATTATTAAGGCAGCGCTAGCGGCCGGGGTGTGTGGTGGTTGCAGAGATGTAGGCGCGATGCTGGGGACTGGGCTTAATGACCCATGGGGATGTAACCTAACATTACAAAAGGCTATGCAAAAATGAGAGGGATCCAACAGTTTCACACAAAAGTTTTGTTTAAAAATATGTCCGTATTTTTGGCCGGTGCAGCGGTTTCGGTTTTCGTCGTATATTTGACCGGAAAAAACGACCGAACACTTGACGTAATGCCAACTGCGAACCAGTCAATCGTGCTTTCGAAAGACGCTGTTATCGAAATCAAAAAACTCGGGAAAGAGTTCAGCTTGGAGTATCGCTTTCGCGGCAGTATAATCGCATCGGCGTCTTTTGAAAACGAATGGAGGCACGTAATACTCGCTAACGACATTCAAGGTGAGCGATCGGTTGATCGTGTCGCGCTGACGATGGCTAAAAACGACCGGAACCTAGTGACAATGAAGATCGATGACGCTGGGAGGGGATACACGATCTTTGATGATGACGCGGATGGCATAGCGGAGCGGAGAGTCTATACAGAACCGAATAGGAAAGCGCGAATGGTCTTCTTGAAAATGATAGAAGGGGACGAAAAAAAACAATGAGACTCACTCGAAATGGGGGTCAGTGTGCGAATCCTGACAATTGACAAGGCGAGGAAGAAAAAGGGGTCAGTGTGCGACTCTTGACAAGGTGAGGAAGGGCGGCGGAAAGGGGAAATGGCACGAAGCATCCGAATCGAATACGCAGGAGCGAATTATCATGTGATGGCGCGAGGGAATCGTCGGGAGGCGATATTTCTGGACGACGATGACCGGAGGTTTTTCCTCGGGACCCTCGCTGAAGCGTGCGAAATGACGGGATGGCGGGTGTTTGCGTGGGTGTTGATGAGTAATCATTATCATCTGTGCATCCAAACGCCGGAGCCGAATCTCATTGCCGGGATGAAATGGCTGCAAAACACAGTGACGCGGCGGTTCAACGTAAGGCATCGGGCGTGGGGGCGGGTGTTTGGCGACCGGTATAAGGCGATTCCAGTGGAGGGAGGTGGATATTACGCGAGGACGCTGGTGGATTACATTCACTTGAATCCGGTGAGGGCGGGAATCATAAGGCCGGAGGAAGGACAAAGCGTGATGGATTTTCCATGGAGCAGCGTCGCGGGCGGGTATGCACTGCCGCCGGGGAAACGTGCGAAGTGGCTTGCGGCGGAGGCCGGGTTGGCCGAGCACGGGCTTCCAGACACGGCGGAGGGACGGCAGAAATATGTGGAGTTGCTGGACAAGCGGTCGGTGCTGGAGGGCGCGAAGAGGAGCGGGATTCCGGAGAGTTCAGCGGAAGTGGATATGCGGCGGAGCAATCTGCGTCGAGGCTGGTATTGGGGGAGCGAGAAATTCGCAGAGCGACTGCTGAAGATGGTGGATGCGATGAGCTGCAAAGGAAAGTCGCGCGGATATAAGCGAGCGACAGAAAAGCGGGCGCATGGAGAGAATCAGGCGGAGCAATGGCTGGCACAAGGGCTGGAGGCTGCCGGTCTCGAAACGGGAGAGTTGGAAAGGCTGCCAGGAAGTGACGCACGAAAGGCGGCATTGGCAGAATTGCTGTGGAGTCGGACGACGGTATCGCAGGAATGGCTTGCGGAGAGGTTGTATCTGAAAAGCGCCTCGAATGCCTGCCAGGTGATTCGACGATACAAACGGGAACGAACGAAAGTAAAGTTGCCCAAGGGGCTGCTGAATTTTATACAAAGCGCAACCCCCGACGTATGAAGAAGATGAAATCTGTCGATATTCGCACACTGACCCCGTTTTCCGTTTTCGCGTTTTCGCTGACCCCGTTTTCGTTCTCCCGGGTTTGATTGGCAAAAGAACGCCCTGCCGAGTTTTCTCGGCAGGGCGTAATGCGTTTAGAAGCTAAACTGGAGCTGGTTCGAAGCGACGTGAATCGGAACGATCTTCCCCCTTAGCCATCTGAACACGATCGGTTTGCCGCAGCAGCGGCATACTTCGTACGAATTCATTGTGGTGATTTCTGAATCGTGCCCTCCAAGCTCGTGGCTTGACTTCGCTCCGAAGCAAACTATTTTCAAGTTTCTTACTCATGAAAACCGCTCCGGTGAAGCTTCACATCAGGGGCAACCGGTGCGAAATTCTCTGAAGGCCGTCAACGGTGCCAACTGTTGACGGCCTTTAACTTTCCCCCCCTTCGTTGAGGTCGGTTTCGCGGTCGAGCATGTCGTCCGTAAAATTAAAATATGTCTGAATTGGTTGAACCTTGTTATGGTATTTATTGTAACTTTGCTCGTCCTGATGTAATTGCCAGCAAGTATCTGCTATCGCCATCCGTCGCTGTCCGAAGCTGGTTTCCATGAACCCAAATGGAGCAAGTTCGATATCATACCAAAAAGTAAACCACTGCTTCGTCCCATCGGCGGCGGTATCTTTATACCGGACGGCGTGCTTTCGCCTCACCTTTCGACCATCCGGATCCGTGTAGGTGTCTGAGCGCATTGCATCGCTAACTTCGCGAGCAAGAATATCGACAGATTCCTCAATTGCCGGACGCATTCGGTTGCCGAAATACAACCACGCAGCGATGTCTCTCGCTTTGATTGGACCCGGATTCTCTTTTTCGTATTCGGCAATCAATTGCCGTATTTTTGTGTGTTTACTCATAATTTGTAGCACCGGGACAAACGCCCCATCCATCGCTAAAACTCGTAGAGAGAATGAATTCGCGTATTTTTACCAACATTTCGCGATTCACCTTAAAGCCGATTTTGCGCTGATTTTGAAGTTGGCCCGTAACGATGCCGGGGTGAACTTTCATGCGTTTCGCAAACTGGGTGATGTGATCCTTTGAGTAAAACGGGTGAACCCTGAGAATGAATGATTTTAAGTCCTTGGACGAAACCAAGAAGTTTGCTGCAAACTCATCTGCTAAAACCTCCATCTGGACTGACGAAGTTTCCCGGTGCTCGCCAACAAGATTGCTGTCGATCGATTGGTGGTCGCCATGTAAAATATGAGCCAGTTCATGCGCGAGAGTGAACCAGAAGTAATCTATTCTGTCATATCTCACAGTCATGGCGATCACAGGCGAGTGCTCATCAATCCAAAACGCCGCGCCGTCGATTCTTGTTTTAGGCAATGCTTCGACGATTACCAGCCTCACGCCCAGCTCTGCCAATGCTAGAGGAACACTCCGCGCTTTTTCCGGCGAAGATGCTAAGGCTTTTATCTCAGGAAGTTGTGCTTCGAGGCGTGCTCTCACAAACGGTCTAGCGGTAGCGAGTTTTGCAAGTTGGCTTGCACGAGTTAGCCAAGCGTTTTGAGCGGTGGTAAAATCCCCTGTTTGGTCGCTTTTTCGGGCCGCGGCGAGAATATTTTGATCGGGATCGTCAACCGACTTTTTTTCAAAAAATCGGCATATTTCTGCTTCTAGAACGTCAAGAGAATCAACACTCGTTATCCATCCCCTTCTCTGCATATCTTTAACCGGGGCTAAGGAAAATAATTTCGCCCGTTTTTTTGTGTCCGTGTCGGTCTGAACCAACAGCGATATGCGATACTGCGACTCAAGTGTCATCCATTCCATCGCGCCATTTCCGAATGCATGTCCGAGCGCGATGGCCATTTCAGGCATGATTGCACGCTTGCCCTGGATAATCTCATTAACCGTGGGAAGCGGGCGGTCAAGAATCTTGGCCAAGTCGGCTTGTCCCCAGCCGCGTTCTTCAAGTTTAACTCGTATCGTTTCTCCAGGAGGGGCCACGCGATTTGGTGGTGATTCGGTGGAGTCAATCGGGATAAGAAGCGGAGTGTTGTTGTTCATGGCGAGCGAAGAATAGCGGTCTTCGGGCATGGGTCAATAGGTTTTTACGCCCATGGCCTAAAAGGCTATTCCCGACTTCAATCGTCTCTGTATTTTGACGCCGCGCCGGTTGCGTGGCCCTGACGCTCAGACCCGACGACATTAAGAGGCTCCAAGAAAAGAGGTGGCAAACGCGATCCGCAAAGTCCAAGACGGAAAGAACTCGGCGGGCTCAGGCGATAAAAAACCAAAAACCAGACGGTGAATGCCCGATGAGTTTTCCGCTTTATCGCTGCCATCGAATTTCTCATTTCACTTTGCTGAAAAAAACTGGCAGACATTACGCGACATCCGAGATGAAAACCCGTAAACGAAAGCGCACTCCCGTATCGCAGACGATTCGCCCCTTCAATACCTTCACACGTTTCACACCGAACGGTCCCGATGCCGCGGCCAAGCTGGCCTTTTTTGTGTTTTACCATGCTGCGACAACGCACTTGACGGAGCTCAAACTCAAACGACTTGCGGAGCGTGAAGCGCAATTCGAAAAACGGAAGAGGGCAAGTCTCAAGATTCAACCATTCCTGAAAAAATATGTTCGAGATGAAATTTCGTTGGACGATTTTGCAAGCAAGATAAAGCAGTTGGTGCCGGACATGGCGCTGCTGCGGGAGGTATTGGACGTATGGAGCAAGGCTGAGCGAGCAAAGTCGGAGGATGTCGCACTTTTAAAAGAAAAGATCACAGCGGACGAAGCCGATCTGCAACGACGCGACCGGCTGCTGGATGCTGAGGCGGCAATCACCAATGGCATAGCTACGCTCACTGAAGCAGCGAAAGCGGGGGACCCTGATGCGGTATCCGCGCTTGCACAGGCGGCCACCAACGCCGGGCTAATGCTACATTATATCGAGAGCGTGCAGCCTGATTTGATCCGCGCGGTCGCAAGACAGCAGACATTGTGGCCGGTCATCGCGAGTAGCGAAACCGGGTGGCAAGTTAAGGCCGCAGAACGGGTGGCAACTCTTGATTTGGGGGCTGACATGACCTGGCTCAGGGTGCGCTTTCGGAGCGTGCGCGGCACCGATGCCAATCTGCCCGCGCGAAAATGGGCCAAGGCCGCGGTCCGCATCATCGAGGAGACGCGCTTGCGAACTCAAGCGATTGCCCACCTTATCAAAGACTTTGGCTCTTCGGAGGTATTCATGGATTATTGTGAAGAAGCCGGCTGGGAAACCCGCGAGCGGCCGGGGTGGTGCAAAGCCGCTTGCTCTCTGCCTCCTTTCTCCCGTGCATCGCTTCCTCAATGGAAGCAGGTCATCCGGCGGATGATCCGCGAGGATATGCCTGATTTCCACACCCGCCCGGAGTGGAGCAACCAGCGTAACACAGCGGACGCAAACGGACGCGGAACGGTCGGTAAAATCCAAAACGCGATCCTTGACGATATTATGAGCGCATTGAGTCTCATCGCACCTGACGCGGAGTTGCCGAAATCCGCGTGCTGAAATTCAGCAGACGAACAAGGGTACGCAGGATAAATGGCGGCATGGCAGTATGCGCCCATGCCATCGCTCAACTCATCCTGTCTGTCATGGGTCGAATACGACTCTGGAACCATGATTCTCACCTTCCGCAGTGGAGACCGCTACACGCTTCGCGGCGTGCCGGAGCGGCATTACCTGGGCCTGCTCCAGACCTCCTCGGCGGGCTGGTATTTCAACACCTACCTGAAAGGCCGCTACTGACCATGAACCAAAACAGACCAACCTCCGCAAAGCAGATCGCCGCGAACCGGCGTAATGCACAGAAGTCCACCGGCCCGCGCACTACGGAAGGGCGTGCGGTTTCCAAATTGAACGCGTTCAAGCATGGCATCCTGTCGAAGCAGGTGCTGGTGCGGGGCCTAGCATTCAAGGAAAGCAGCAGGGAACTGGATGCGCTGCACAAGCGGTTTTGGGACGATTTAATGCCTGTCGGCCCGGTGGAGGAGATGCTCGTGGATCAGATCGTGACGGCACACTGGCGACTACGTCGTGCGCTGATGGCGGAGTCCGGCCATATCGCCTTGGGCGTGGATTCCGGCCACCCGAAGCACCGCCGGGACAATACCCACCCGATGCTGCTCTGGATCAAATGGCGCGCGCTCGGCGACCCCATTCATGCCATGGGACAGTCGTCGCTGGGCAACTCAATCATCTTGGGCTGGCTGCGTGACTTGAACAGCGCGGTGGAGGCGGAGGGCGCGCTATCCGTGGCGATGGTGGAAAATCTCAACGCGAAACTTGGAGCGCAGGATACCGGTCTGGGGCGGCAACTGATGAGTTTTTGCGCGAAGGATGAGGCCGCTCCCGGTGGCGAAGACGCGGCGTGCCGGGAGCAAAAGAAGGCTGAGGTGATCAGGTTTCTAAAACAGAAGATCAGCGCTTTCCAATTCTTGCAAACCGAATGTTTGAAGGAAGAACTTGCCGAGGATGAGGCGCGCAAGGCGGTGGCGATGCTGCCCTCCGCAGAGGTGCTTGAAAAAATCCAGCGCTACGAGACGAAGCTGGAGCGGCAACTTTTCCGGGCGATGGCGGAGCTCGAACGCTTGCAGCGGAGGCGAAAGGGCGAGAACATCCCTGCCCCAATTTCAGTGAATGTCTCCGACCGAGGCTGAACGGAAGATGCGATTTTTTGCCAAACGAACCCATTTTTCTGTCGGGCAACGGGCGAAAATGTCTTAAAGTCTCGCATTGCGCTTCCTTACACTGGGACACAAGAAACTTTTCCGCATAAACCAATAGCAACCGCACGCCGGCAGGAACTCCCGTCATCAGTCCAAGAAATCGGCGGCCTCAGTTGGCCTCAGCTCGTAGTCGAAAACAATGAGACACATTCAATATAAATACTCCGATGTCCGGCGCTTGACCCGCTCGCGTTCAGTGTTCTTTGGCTCACTCATGGATTGGGTCAATTTTGAAATGCGTTTCTGCTCCCTTAACGAGTGTCGTGTGCTGATACGCGGATTCATCGTCTTCCGATGAGCAGCGAGCCGAATCTCGCCGTGCGGACTCGCGGCGTTGCGAAAACATTTGGCCGCGGGGAGTCGGCGGTGCAGGCGATCAAGGGCGTGGACTTCGACGCGTTTTGCGGCGAGCTGGTCATGATTGTCGGGCCGTCGGGCTGCGGGAAGACGACTTTTCTCAGCGTGCTGTGCGGGACGATGCGGGCGGATGCGGGCAGCGTGGAGGTTTTCGGCACGGATTTGATTCACCTCGGGTCGGGAAAGCTGACGGCTTTTCGCGGGAAAAATGTGGGGTTTATTTTCCAGCAGTTCAATCTCGTGCCGACGTGGACGATTACGGAAAATGCCAGCGTCCCGCTGATTCTGAATGGCTCCAGCACGCGTGCCGCGGAGGCGGAGGCGGCGCGACTACTCACGGAAGTCGGGCTCGGAAAACGGCTGAACGCGTATCCCCGCGAGCTGAGCGGCGGGCAACAGCAGCGCGTCGCCATTGCGCGGGCGCTGGTGCATCAGCCGAGGCTGCTCATTTGCGACGAGCCGACGGCTTCGCTCGATGCTGCGTCGGGCCGCAAGGTGATGGAACTGCTCAAGGCCAGCGCGTGCCGGCCGGACCGCTGCGTCATCGTCGTCACCCACGACAGCCGTATTTTTTCTTTCGCGGACCGCATTGTAGAAATGGAGGACGGAGTGGTAAAAGGCGTCCACGCTGCGGGCGAATACAACGTTCAACATTGATATGAAGCGCCTCTTTTTCTGGATCCTTTTGCTCCTCGCCATCGCCGGTGCCACCAACGCGCTCCGGCTCGTCCTAGAACTTCGCAAGCCCGCGCCGACTGCCGTGCTTTCTGCGGAGCCGCCGCGAGCGCCCACGGCAAAAAGCATCGGTGCCCGCGGGCTCGTCGAGAGCGTGGATGAAAACGTGCGCATCGCTCCGGCGCTTCCGGGGCTGGTCATGGAGGTGCCCGTCGCCGTCGGGCAGGTGGTGAAAAAAGGCGACGTCCTCATCAAGCAAGACACCCGAGAAACCGAAGCACTCGTCGCCGCGCAAGCCGCGGAAATCGTCGGGTTGCAATCCACGGTCGTCGAAGCCGAAATCGCCCTCGCCGATAAACGCGACCGGCTGGAGCGCATCGAGCGAATGAAGACCGCCGCCAGCGAAGATGAGCGCCAGCGCACGCAGTTCGCCACCCGCGCCGCCGAGGCGCAACTCGGGAGCGCGAAGGCGAAGATCGCCACCGCCGAGGCGCAGCTCACGCGCATGAAAGTGCAGGTCGATCTTCTCACCGTGCGCGCCCAGCGGGACGGGCGTGTCCTGCAAGTGAACATCCGCCCCGGCGAATACGCATCGCCCGCCGCAAAAGACCCGGCGATGCTGATTGGTCGTGATGAGTTCCAAATCCGCGCAGACATCGATGAAGACAACGCCTCGCGATTTAGCAAGGACATGCCCGCCCGTGCTTACATCAAGGGTCGCCGCGATGTGGAAATTGCGCTCCGTTTTTCGCGAGTCGAGCCGTTCATCGTGCCGAAGCGCTCGCTCACCGGCGAGAGCAGCGAGCGCGTCGATACGCGGGTTTTGCAGGTGATTTACCAGTTCGACCGTCCGAAAGGAGCCGAGGTGTATGTCGGTCAGCAGATGGATGTGTTTCTCGACGCCCGGTAAATTCTTCGTTAATTGGCCGTTTTCACCAAGAAAACGTCAGAAATCCGTTGACGGGGCCGTATGCGTCCTGTATTCACTTTGTAGTTACTAAACAAATCAGCTCCCGAGAAACACCATTCACAAAATGAACTCACCCGGTCAACAATCCACAAAAGCCTTCAGTTTGGTCGAGGTGTCGCTTGCTCTCGCCATCGTAGCGATCGCTTTCACCGTCATGATCGCCATGCTTCCCGTCGGTCTCCGGCAGTCCCGGGCAGCGACGGACACGACGAACGAAGCGCGTATCCTTACGGCAATGACCGCGACTCTCAATTCGACGGAGTACCTGAAACTCGATGACACCAAAGACTTGGTGTATTATTTTGACGCCGACGGCGGCTATCTTGAGAGCACCTCGTCTGGATCGGGCGGAGGTGCCAGCGCTGCTGCCAGCAAGTATGAAAAAGACCGCGTGTATCAGGCGAAGTTCGTATTCAGCGGCCAGCCGACTCCAGGCAGCAGTGAAGACTACAATCAGAAAACTGTGAGCAAGCGGGCGCATATTCTCTTCGGGCGCTACACTCCTGTGGTGTCCAAGATTTTTGATTCCACCAATAGCACGGCGGGATCCGAACCATTCGCGATCGACTCGATCAAGAAAGGTTCTGCCGTGAAAGTCATGCCTGTCGTCGTAGCAAAAATGGACCGCAACCTATGAAAACTCTCATCCGAAAAAATTCCGCCTTCACCCTCATCGAGGTCATGGTTTCCTCGGCCCTGATCGTCGTGATCATGGGGTTCCTGATGTACACCATGGACCAAACCCAGCGCACCATGCGGGGTGCGGACTCCAGAGTCGGCCAGTTCCAGACTGCGCGCATCGCATTTGAGGCGATGACGAGGAATCTCAGCCAGGCCACCGTCAATACCTACTGGGATCTCGATTTCGGGGTGAAGGATGGCAAGGTTCAGCCTTCCGGATATCGGCGCAATTCGGACCTGCATTTCGTCTCGGGCCTCGCGGCGACCGATAAGATATTGAATAGTAAGAGTTCGAAGACTACCGAGCAGATTGATCCTACCCACGCCGTCTTCTTTCAGGCACCGCTGGGAGTGAGTTATCAGGACGATCACACCGAGATTACCGCATCGGGATACTCCCCTGTGGACGACAATGTTGACCCGTCGCAGGCGGATGATCCGAGTGCGTCGCCGAAGAGGAAATACCGGTTTTTGAACGGGTTGATGAATGTTTGCGGGTATTACATCCACTGGGGCCCCGACCCTCGTGTGCCCACTTTCTTGAAGCAGGATCTTGCCAGTGATAAGATCAACCGTCGCTATCGCTACCGTCTGACTGAGGTGACCCAGCCCACCGAGACGGTCACGATTTTTAACAATCCCTGGTACACCCGGCACATGATACCAGATCCCAAAACAAAGAAGGAGAAGACATTCAATGCTTCTCCAAATGACGGGGCGCGGTCGCTCATCTATGATAATGCAACCGACTGGATCAGGGTCGCGATCGGCAAGCTTCAGCCCACGCTGGGCTCCATGGTGAATTACTCCCGTCCGCTGGCCGATAATATCGTGGCGATGATTGTTCTTCCGAAACTTCCTGAGAGCGACCGTAAAAATGGCGACCGGACCAGTCTGAATGATCTCACTACGAACTATGAGTACGACTCCCGTCCGCAAAAGGTTTACAACGCCTCGTTTGAGGACACGGGCAGGGGCGTCTCATTCCGCAAAGGAACCGCTCAAATCGAGACGCTCCTGTCTGACAAAGACCAGGACAGGGAATTCACCCAGTATGCCCAGCTCCCACCGATTTTGCAGGTTACGCTCGTCGCGATTGACGAAGACTCGGGAGCAAAACTGGAGTCGAGCTTGGAAACGCCGGAGAATGGTCCCCCTATCCATTGGGCCAACGGTCTTTTTAAAACGATCAACAAAGTGTCGGATTTCACGGATGACCTCGGCGATCCTGCCGATCCAGGCACCGACTCACTTCTCGGCCGCCTCGCGGGGCGCGACCGGTCCCTTCGTCTTCCCAAAATGAACTATCGTATCTTCACCACGGACGTGGTGATGCGCGCAGCAAAATGGAGCAACCCAAACTAAACAGCCATGAACACGCAACTATCCACCACATTCCAGAACCGCAATCGCCGATCGGGCATCGCCTTGGTGATCGTGCTTTCCATGATCGTCCTTCTATCGGCCATCATGGTAGCCTTCATGAGCCGCGTCTCCACCGAGGGGCGGGCGGCAAAAATCGCGCTTCAAGGATTTGAAGCGCGGCAGGCGGCGGAAACCGCAGTAAATCTCGTCATTTCCCAGCTCCGGGCCGGGACGTACGACCCCAGCAACCCGAAACGCGCATGGGCGAGCCAGCCGGGTGCGATCCGCACGTTTGCAGAAGGTGGCGATGGCGAGGTCTTTAAACTCTACTCTTCGGACGAGATGATTCAGCCTGCATCGAAGTATAATCCATCCTCGGCGGAAGAGGCTGGAATCGACCCAGGCGGCGATCTGAGCGTCACGCCCGTCGGATACGCGAACGTCAATGAGCCGATCTACATTCCCGTCCGCAAGAATTCCGGAGGCGGAAAGAACGACTTTTATTACGAGGCGTATTTCCCAATTTGTGACCCAAGAGCTGCGAAAGATATCGAAGGGGACGACGTCGCTCCGGGCAAGGGAATCATCAAAGGATTCAGCAGCGCGAAAATCGACCAGAAATCGGCGACTCCACGGCGGGATAAGGAGGGCCGCGAGATCCCGATTCTTCCGATGAACGTCCGGTGGCTTTTTCAGCTTCGCGACGGACAATTGGTAGCGGGCGAGGCCGACGGAGATAAACTCAAGATCAAGGAGGCATCCAAGAACAACCCGCCGATCGCCAGAATTGCTTTCTGGACGGATGACGAATCCACCAAGCTGAATCTGAACACGGCTGGTGAGAACACTTACTGGGACTCTCCGCATGCGAGCACCGCGCAGGAGTCCGGGATTATCTCGAACACCGGAAAGTTAGTGAGCCGGACTGGCGTCAACACGCTTTCCCTGGCGGCATCCCAGCCGACATCGGGCGAGTATCAGCGATTCCCCGGGCACCCGGCGACGACCAGCCTGAGCCCCGTTCTGCGGTCTGTGTTCCCGGTGACGCGCCTTCGCAATGACTGGCCGGAATATACGGACCAGCAGCTCAAAGAGGTCATCTACCGCCTCGTTCCGCGAATCTACGGAGGAGTAGGCTCGACCATGGCCGCATCCCTCAATCCGCTTTATCCGGAAATCGACAACCGCGTCCCGGAGCGCGACCGCCTGCTTGCCACAGTGGAAGACTTCTTTTTCCGTCCTGATCGCTCTCCTTTATCACAGAAGAGTTGGTATAGTGGGTTCCAGATCACGGGCATCACCAATCCAAACAAACAGGACCAGCCTGGTGTCGAGGAGGCGCAGATGATGGATATCGCAAACCCCTACTTCACGCCCGAGGCCTTGCAGCGCATGAGGTTCTTTTTGACGACGACCAGCCGTGCTCCGGAGTTGAACCTTTTTGGGTTGCCGCGGATGTCCATCTGGCCCGTCAATGTCGAGCCAAATCCCAAGGGCGATCCGCGTCGGAGCGCCTATGACCGGTTGATCGCATTTTGCTCCACGGTGGGAGGAAGCAGCAGCGATCCGAATATCGGCTCCAAGTTCTACTTTCAACGGAAGAACTCATGGAGTGGAACCGAGGATATGACTCTGGACGGCGGGCGCAACCAGCAACTCTACGAGTACCTGCTCGCGCTGATGAGCAAGAAGCACCCGGCGGCTGGCGGCGATTTCACGACGAAATTTGGCGCGGCCAGCACACAGCAGGTGTTGACTGCGATGTTTGATTACATCCGGTGCACCAATCTGGTCGATACGCACGATGGAAACCCCAGTCTAAACGAGTACCCGCTCGCATACACCGCTCCTTATGGGGTGACGACTGCCAGCGGCTCTTTGGGCCGCGGAAATCCAGGCTCGGGGCAGGTCGTCCCGCTTCGGATCAAGGCGAATGGGATCGAGACGAAAGGTTATGGCCGGTTCCCGACCGTCGCGGAAGTGGCGCTGGTGTTTTATTACGATGATTTGCTGGATGCCGCGAAAGGCCTTCCGGAAGATGAGCCGTGGGCGGCTGCGGACTTGAACTCCAAAGTCCCGATGCGTTGCATGCTGGCAGTGGAAATGTTCACCCCATCGCCTGGATTTCCTGCCATGGCGGAGACTTACGCTTACTCGGTCAAAGAGACTCAGCCTTTCCTCATCAAGCGAGAATCCGCCACGGGTGCGTCACCGCCGGAGCCGCTGAGGCTGGAAAGCCAGTTGCTCAACTTCGTCGATGTCGATGCATGGCGAGGATGGCAGGGGCGGTTCTTCATGGGCACCAGGGGATTCATGAACCAATTGGTTTATGAAGATGGTTCCGATACGCCGAAGTTTAAGAGATTTATGAAAACATCGGGTGCGGCGTTGTCCATCCCCCAAAAGTACGCGGTTTATCCATTCGTTTCGAGACGCTTTACGATGACCGGTCAAAATGGAGGCAAGCCAGCCACATTCGTTCTGATTCCCGGGAAGTTTGAGATCAAAATTCACCCAATTCAGTACGGACAAAGCCGGCCAATTCCCGCGCGAACCCAGCAATTCGACGCGGACGCGACCGCTAATGGCGTGATTCAGACAATCAACGTGGATTTCACAAAGATGGGTGCATCCCTCACTCTCCCGGTGCCGACCGCCGGGACGCCGTTCCAAAATCGCCCCGCTGCAAAGACCGACGATAATAACAATGGAGGAGTGCGTCCGGCGGATGTGGTCCGGAGCATGGAGGTCTTTGGAAAGACCAAAGGGGACTACCGCTTGGCTGCCGGGCTGCCGACCGTTCCGGCAGATTATTTCACCCGGTCCGGCACAGATGCCGATTACTCCGCCGCCAACTCCTTCAAGACCATCCAGGTTCATAACCTGCGATCTAGCTGGGGGAGAAAGATCGCGAGCGCAAAGACTGGAAATCTGGTCGTTGGGAATCAGCAGCGCTCCGACAAGGTGGCTAAGACGCACGTGTTACTTCTGTCTCAGGGAATCCGGAACTCGAAAGGTCGAGTCGGAGACTTTGATCGCGGATTGTCGAAAAATACCGATGGCCCCTTCATCAACAAACCTGACGAAGGAAATCTCCGGTTTAACTTTACCACGGACAGTTACGTGAACGGTGGCGCGATTCCCTACTATCGTGGTGGTGGTGGATACGAAGAAGTGGGAGAAACGTTCTTTTCACCCAATCGCCTGGTTTCATCGGCGGTCATGTTCGGCTCCCTGCCCACTGGCGTAGATCCCCTGAACCCGCGCCCATGGGAGACGCTATTGTTCCGGCCCGGCCCGCTCAATAATCCGACCAGCGTAGTGGGCAACGTCGATCCGAAGGATCACTACCTGCTCGATCTCTTCCACATGCCGATCGTCGAGCCGTACGCAATCAGCGAGCCGCTTTCCACCAGTGGAAAAGTGAACATCAACTGCCGCCTCGCTCCGTTCGGTTACTATGCCGACCCGACTCATTCCGGGCACGATTACATCGAGCGCTACACGGGAATCCACGGGCTGCTGACGGGCATGTATCAAATGTCGGTCAATAACGGAGCCTCAGGTGCGGGGCATGGAGAAAACCCGCTCGCAAACAGCACGACAGACCAGACTTATCGCTTGCGGATCGACCCTCATGCGACGGTGGAAAGCAGCTTCTCCCGTGTTCTCAAGGATAAGGGATATTTCCGCTCGGCATCCGAGTTCTGCGAGGTGGATTTGCTGACGAACGAGCCGAACCCCAAGGGCCCGCGAAACTTCGAAGACTATAAGGATCGCGACAACTACTGGGAGAATGACCACGCGATGACGGGTGACAACCAGCGCGAGCGTCCCTACGCCCATATTTATCCGCGGACTACGACAAAATCGAACGTATTCACGGTTCACATCTGGGCACAATCGCTCGTCAAAGCCCCTGCCGGCGATGCCGAGACCTGGGACGAGTCGAGAGACACCGTCACCGGTGAGTACCGCGGCTCGACGATCATCGAAAGATTCATCGACCCGAACGACAAAGCGTTCAAAGGCAAAGGCGACTTCGGGGACCCTGCTGTCGCGCAGAACAGTCTGGAACCGCTCTACCGCTACAGGATCGTGAGCAACAAGTCCTTCACCGTCCGGGAATAACCGGAGCAATCCAACGGGCACGATGAAAAGTGGAACAAGTGAAGGCAAAGCGGAAAGTAGCTCGCGAGTCCCTTCGCGTCATTGTGTCGTTCGCGAAGCGAACAATCCATTGATTTGCGGCTTCGCGAGTGCTGTTCAGCCACGAGCTACTTTCTGCGTTCCACATTTAATCACACCTCAACCCGACCGAACCTGATCTTCCCCCTTGCGGGGGGGCTATGGGTCGGCGATATGTAGTGAACCGTCTATGATTCCCATGAAAAATCCACGATTCCTCTCCACCGGAATAGGAGCAATCCTAGCCCTGGTCCCTGTCACCATGTCGGCGGGCGACAAGACGATCACCGCCTCCGCAGGGAACGGCACGGCGTGGGGCACTGCGGCTTCGTGGGGGCCTGCTGCGGGAGTCCCGACGACCGAGGATCGGGTGTCGATGCTGGGCACCGGTTTCGTCAATATCAGCGGTTCCGCTTTTTCGCCGGTGGTAACCTCCACGAGCGTCCAGGATTTGACCTTTAACGGCACGGGAAGCATCACGCTCCAAAACGCCGACACGGTCGCAAACATGAATCTGATCTTGAATGGGTTCAGCACGTTTGTGCCGTTGATTTCGACGACTAACGGGCAGTTATACACGGTTCAAAACGGCACATCGAGAACGCTCACCCTCACGCTCGGTGCATCCGGAATCTTCGATGTTGCGAGCGGGGGAAATCTGAATATCACGAGCAATATTTTGCAGGACGCCTCACAGCGCTTTCTGACGAAAACAGGCAAGGGGACGCTCCTTTTGGCCGGGACCAATTCGTTCACGGGAATCACGTCGGGCACCACCGTGCCCGCGCTCACCGTCGAAGAGGGAAAAGTGACCCTCAGCGGGTCGCTCGCGACGGGAAGTCAGATCGCCGTCGCCCCGAGCACTTTCATCACCAGCCAGACGAGCTTGCTGGACATCACCGCGAATGCGGTCAATCCCTACGCAATCTCGGTTGCTCCACGGGGAACTTTGCGCCTCGGGACCGGCGGGCGTCTTGGTGGCACTACGAGCACGATCAGCCTCACCGGAGCTTCCGGCGTTTTCGGGGGAGCTGCAACGGCGAATATCGACAGCACGACAGGTTCGGTGTTCACGATGAACGTGAATAGCTTTGGCATCGCCCGCATCAACGCCGGAGGCGTAATTGCCGCAGGCAGCACGGTGAATGTGAACTCCGGCGGTATCATCACGGGCGTGGGAACCGTGAACGGCAACACGACTATCAATACGGGCGGTCTCATTCAGTCCGGCTCCAGCGGGATCGGGACGCTGACATTTTCGAATCTGACATTTGCAAACGGTGCGACGCGGATTCAGACGACGACGGATAGCAAGATCGTGACGACCGCGCTCACGGTGAATGGAGGAAACGGGTCGGTGAGTATTGATATTCCGTCCATCAGTTCGAGCGGGGTTTTCCCTCGAACCATCACCCTGCTTGATTATGCGACGATCGCTGGTGCATCGGGTTCTGCGGCCTTTGTTTTGGGGCAGATTCCGAATCGCACAGATGCTGTTCTCAACTTTAACAACGGAACCCAGGTCGATCTCACGATTAATGGCGTGGACTTCCCCGTGTGGACAGGTGCCTTGAATCAAGTCTGGACTACGGCCGTGCAGGGTAATCCGGAGAACTGGGTGCTGAACTCCAATGGAACAACCCCGACAGACTTCCGGACCCGCGACATCGCGACGTTTACGGATACCGCCACGAATACGACGGTCGCCATTGATGCAGGCGACGTCTCACCTGCCGGGGTCGTTTTCACGAACAGCACGAAGAATTACACGGTGACCGGCGCAAGCGCGATCATCGGAGCGGGCGGAATCACGAAGAGCGGCTCCGGTCGTACTGAGATCGTCACCGTGAACTCATTCACCGGCGCGGTGACAATTAGCGGGGGCACGCTCGCAGCGTATTCGGTCGCAAATGCCGGTTTTGCCAGCGCCCTGGGTGCGGGCACCGACATATCGATTAGCGGTGCGACGCTGGAATATACGGGCGGCACTGGGGAAACGACCGACAGGCCCATTACGATTTTAGGCGCTGCCGCGATCCAGGTTGGGCAAGACAAAGACGTGACGCTCTCCGGGACGATTTCCGGTTCGGGATCGCTCACCAAGGCGGGACTTGGAACGCTGATTGTTTCCGGCGAAAACTCCTATGCAGGAAATACGGTGATTTCAGGGGGCGTACTTCAGGTCGGCGATGTATCGGCAACAGGAACGCTGGGCGCAGGCACGGCGGTCGCAAACGATGGCGAGTTGATTTTCGATATTCCGGGTGATTCCACTTCGCCGCATGGCATCTCCGGAAGTGGACTTCTCCGCAAGCGCGGAATCGGCACCCTGACCGCTTCCGGCAATGTTGCGAATTCTTACTCGGGCGGGACCTTTATCGAGGGAGGCACCTTGCTGGCTGCTAAAACGTTGTCCAACTTGACGATTCCCGGGGCTATGACGCTGGCGTTTGGCGGCAATTTTCTTCTCGGTGCGGCAAACCAGATCGCGGATACTTCGGTCGTGACGATCGATGGTGGTGCGTTTGGAAATTCGGCAGCCAGTTTCGCCGACACCTTTGCGCGGATCGACCTGAACACCGGTGACTTTTCGACCGGCGCGACGTTGACCGGCGTCAACCTCACGAATCGCTTCCAGATTGTGGACGGAACGGCGATGATTAGCCGGAGTGGTGCGATGACGGCCAACCGAGTGGACATTCACACCGCCACATCCAATACTGGGACTCTTCGATTCGATGGCGGCAGCACGACTGCCAATAACGAAAGCAAGCTGACAGTCGGAGTCGGCGGATTGTTCCTAACGGGCGCTACGGTCAGTTTCAACACGGGCAACGGTGCTCAAAGTGTGGTCGGTGGCTCATCGGTAGGAAGTATCCTGGCGTTGAATGGAACGATCACTGCGACAGGCACCAACGTGTTTGAAAATGTAGGGGTGGCTGGTCCTAAGGCGAACGTGGACCTGCTGACCGGAAACCGCACGATTAATGTGGTCGGACTGACCGATAGCCTTACGCTCGGAACGGCCACGGCACCGGTGAACGTGACGAACGGCGGTATCACCAAGACGGGCCTTGGCACCCTGGAACTCCCCGGAACTCAGACGTTCGCTGCGGCGTCTTTCGTGAACGCGGGAAAGCTCATCATCTCCGGCCCGGTATCGGCTTCGGCATTGACGATTTCTGATTTAGCGACGCTGGAGGGAACAGGCTCTGTCGGAACCGCTACTGGGCATACAGTCACCGTAGCTAATGGCGGCACGATTACCGTGGGGGATGATAACGGACTGGGAACGCTCAATTTCCAGACGCTCCGGCTTGGAACAGTCGGGAGCGACCTCTCGGCGATGAACTTCACGTTCACCTCCGACGCGCCAACGGCAACGCCGAAAGTCACCGTTGCAGCGGTCGGCGGTCTGATTCCGGGCGGCGGTGCGGGCACGGTGTCTTTGAACATTTCGGGAGTTGTGGCCGGTGTCGGAGACTATCGGCTTATCAATTATGCGGGAGTCATTGGCGGGGTTGGCGACACGGCTTTCCAGATCGGTTCAGTGCCGAACCGGGTGACTGCCTCACTGTTCAACGATGAGGTCAACAGCGAACTCAAACTTCGCGTCACGCAGGCTGACAGCGATGTCTGGAGTGGTGCTCTCGGGACACAGTGGGTGTCTCTGGGACAGGCCAATCCGAAAAACTGGGTCTTGAGTTCCAATCCCGCGACAGCAATTGACTTTTTCGAGAACGACGTGGTTGTTTTCGACGATACGGCGCTCAACACGACGATCGGAATCAACTCGAACGACGTGCGGCCAGCGGCGATCCGCTTCAGAAACAACACCGCTCTGTATAGTTTTACTGGAAGCAATGGAATCGCCGGGACGACGAACATGGTGATGGAAGGTGCTGGAACGGTGGAGCTTTTCACCTCGAATTCTTTCACCGGGATTCCTACATTCAAGAGCGGAACCGTCCGCATCGGCGCGCTGAACGATATCGGGATCGATGGCGGTGTCGGAGCGGGGAACAAGCTGATATTTGATGGCGGGAAGCTCGACGTAAATTCCGTCGCCGGCACTTCGAACCGCCCAATCACCCTTACTGCCAACGGCGGCACAATTGCCACCGATGGAGGTCTCACACTCAGCGGAGCGATTACCGGAACTGGCAGGCTTACAAAAGCGGGCATTGGCGTCCTTTCACTGATCGGAGCGAACGGAGCATACGGTGGGGGAATTACGATCACGGGCGGGAAGCTCCAGTTTGTCAATGCCGCATCCATCGGGACGACTTCGCAGCAAGTGACTTTAAACGGAGGCACGCTGGAGTACAACAGCGGTGCCTTGTTGACCTTCGCGGACGCAGCCAATCCCCGGCAGGTAATTGTCGGTGCCGCGGGCGGTGGTATCTCAGTGCCCAGCGGTGCTGTGGGCGACGGCGGAGGCCTTTGGTTCTCCTTGGCGAACGCGCTTTCGGGAACTGGTCCTTTGACGAAATCGGGAGACTCGACGCTGCGCCTGACTGTTGCAAACGCGACGCTCTCCAGCAACTGGACCGTGACGGAAGGCGCTTTGGAAACAAGGGTCGCGGGAGCACTCGGCTCCGGAAGCGTGACTCTCACCGGCGACACCCTCACCGGCAAAATCGGGGCGTTGGTCGCGCAGAATATGACGGTTTCGAACAACATCGTATTGAACGGCGGTGCCCTTGCCACTCGAAGCGGTGACGCAACAGTCTTTGCCGGAACGGTGAACATTATCGGTCCCTCGTTCGTCCGGATGCACAGCTTCACGACGACGGCCAGTCCGCAGAATATCGGAATCACTGGTAAGATCAGTGGCACAGGGAGCCTGACCACGCTTCTCGCGGCTAATACCGTGAGTAGTACCAAGGCGCTCACGATTTCAAACATCACGAATGATTTCAGCGGGACCTTCGGAATTACGAAAGACCAAATCCTTCTGGCGCAGGCAACTGGCGGAGTCGGCAAGACGCTTGGAAGTTCGACTGTTGAGCTCACGGGCGGGATTCTGCGGATTCGCGACAACGGAACGGGCAACAGCCAAAACTTGACGGCCTACAACACAAACAACGTCATCATTCAGCCCGTGAAAAACAGTTCGGATGAGACGATTGCATCGACTTCCACCATCGATGTGGATCGTGCGACTGCAAATACGGGGAATACTGTGAAGCTCGGAGGATTGACGCTCAATGGTGACCCTGACCCTTCTCCTGCGAAGCTTACGACCTTAAACCTAATTGCCGGAACAGCTGCAGGCGGGAACCCAAATGCTTACAACGTTGATTTTAACGGCTCTTCAAGTTTCAACGGAAACGCAGCTATCACGTCGTCCAACTCGAGTATAGACCCAACTTTTAATGGCAAGGTCTCAGGGAGTGGAACCGTGACGCTCGGAAGTGCTGGCCGGACACTGCGGCTGACGAATCCTGTGAACGATTTTTCGGGATCTTTCCGTCTTCCATCGGGAACGGCACTCCTCAGCCTGCCTGCCACGACGGGTACCACGCTCGGCACCTCGACCATCAGCCTCGCCGGATCTGCCCTGCGGATTCGCGACAATGGCACGGGCAGTAATCAAACGCTCGATTACGGTAACAACATCGCGGTTGGCACCGGCACTTCGACGATCGATGTCCAACGGGTCAACGCGAACTCGGGAAATACCATCAATTTCGGGGCGCTTTCCCTCGGAGGAACGCTGAACGTAACCAGCGCAAATTCTTATAAGCTCGGGTTCGATGGACCTACGACGCTGACTGCGGCGACGACCATTAATACGACTGTATCGGCGCCGCACCCGGCAGCCGAAATATCGCTCAACGGAGCCGTGTCGGGCTCGTTTGGCATCACAAAGACCGGCTCTGGGCGGTTGGAGATTAATAATAACTCCATCGTGACTCCAAATGCGTTTACGAATCTGACTCTCGGGACCACAGCGGTGGTTGGCGCGGGAACAGTCGGAGGCGTTGGCCTTATTCCGGGCAACCTAGCCGTCACCCCACAGAGCACCAGTGCTACGATAGCCCCCGGTATTAGCACGCTTCCGGACACCACCGGAACGCTTTCTGTCGGGGGAAATGTGGCGTTCACGGCGAATACGACCTTTACCGTTGAACTAGGCCGGGGAAGTGGTCCGCAGCCGCTTCTGGGCGAATATGACCAACTGAGCGTTGGAACGGGTGTGGGGAATGTCAGCACCGGAGCCATCACGCTCGCAAATGCGACGCTCGCCCTCACCGCTCCCGGCGGGCTGCAAAACTCCGACATTTTCTTCATCATGATCAATGATGGGGAAGACGTGGTGAATGGAATCTTCAACGGCAGGCCGGAAGGCACGCACTTTACGGTGAATGGCTATGATTTGACGATCACCTACCTAGCCGACTTCGAGGATAACTCGTTCACCGGTGGCAACGATGTCGCCATCATGGTCCCCGAGCCTACGGGAGTCGCCCTCTTGCTGGGCGGGCTCGCTACGGTGCTGGGTCGCCGCCGTCGCCGGTAGAGATTCGGCTACGGTTGCGCGGGGAAGCGCCGGATGGAGTTGCCGCACGCTGGATTCCAGATGATGACTTCGCCGTCCGTGCTGCCGCTCGCAAGCCAGTCGCCGTCGCGCGATGCGGCGATCGCTTGCACGGGAGCGGTGTGTCCGGTGAACGTGAAGTAGGGCAACGAGTCGCCCGGCTGGTAAAGGCGCACCATTCCATCCGCACAGCCTGCAACGATGCCCAAGGCCGAGCTGGCGAGCTTTTCCACATCGCCGGGAAAGCCGGAGAATTCCCCGCGTTTGTCCGCCTTTTCCGGTTGCCAGATGTGACCCGCCCCGCCCCGTGCGGTGGAGAAAATGCGGGTGCCGTCGGCTATAAATGCGGCGCAAAGCAGGGCGGAAGTGTGGCCGCGATAGGTCGTCTGGACTTCGCCGGTCGCCGGGTCGAGCAGCCGGGCTGTGCGGTCCCGGCTGGTGCTCACGAGCAGGCTGCCCTTGGAATTGAATGCCACGCTCTGCACCCAGTCGGCATGAGGCCGCAGGACGCGTGTCGGTTTTCCGGAGGGTAGATCGAAAAGCCGCACGGTGCGGTCCCCGCAGCCCGCGGCAAGTTGTGTCCCATCGGCAGAAATCGCGACGCTCAGAGCTTGCTCCGGAAGATCGCAAAGAACGCGCACGGCGTAGCCATTTGCGGTGTCCACAAGAGCCACCGCACCCCAGCGCGCAGGAGTGCCGCCGCCGAGTGCGAGGAGATTGTCCTTCGGGCTCCATGCGAGCGAGGTGATCCGTTCCGGAAGCCCGCCGATCCGCCGCAGGCGTGTGCCGCCTTCGGTTTGGAAGATGAGCACTTCATGGTATCCGCCCACTGCGAGCAATGAGCCGTCTGGACTGAACGCAAGGGCCGTCACCGGCAGCGCCCGCGGATACCGCTCCGGCGCAGAGCGCAGAAACCGTCCGCGCGAAAGCTCGGCGAGTGACTGCGCCGGGCGATCGCCGTCGAACTTTGCGCCTTCGGCGATCCAGCGTTCCATCACAGCAATCTCTTCCGGCGGCAGTGCGTCGGCCTTCTGCGGCATCCTGTCGTCGGCTTCGGGAGCGATGAGCAAACGGTGCAGCGAGGACTTCGCCGCGTCGCCCGGCGTAAACGGCGGATCGCCGGAATCACCCGGCTTTCCGAGCGACTCAAACGTGTCCAGCCGGTAGCCGCCCTTGGTTTTTTCCTCGCCGTGGCACGCGACGCAGCGCTGCTGAAGAATCGGCGCGATATCGCGACGAAAGCTCACCGGCTCCGCAGCGGATGCGGAAACGGACGCGACGATGAGTGCTGCGATGGCGCGTGAAAACAACGTGCCGCAGAAGTCGTGGTTAGACGAGCTTCAGCTCCTGATTGGTGTGCGTATCGTGGATCGTGAACTTCTCGTGGTGATACGCAGGATCAGGCCGGAAGCTGAGGCGCCCGGCGTATTTGCGTTCGATTTCCACGAGGAGTTCCTCGTCGTCTTTGCGCAGACGTTCCAGCACGTTCGGGTGCAATTGCACGCGGACTTCGTGGACGTCGTTGTAGAACTTCAAGACGCGATGGAGTTCGCGTTGGATTTCCACGCTCATGCTCATGGAGCTCTTCACTTTTCCGCGGCCCATGCAGTATGGGCACGGCGTGAAGACGCTTCCGCTGATGCTCTCGTGGGCGCGCTGGCGGGTCATTTCCATGAGGCCAAGCGCGCTGATGGGCAGGACGTGGGTCTTCGCCTTGTCGCGGCGCAGACGGTCCTTCATACGAAGGAAAACAGCCTGCTGATCCTTGCGGCTCTTCATGTCGATAAAGTCGCCGATGATGAGTCCGCCGATATTCCGCAGGCGTAGCTGGCGGGCGATGGTTTCGGCGGCTTCCATGTTGGTTTGGAAGATGGTTTTCTCCACGTCCTTGCTGCCTTTGTTGCGCCCGGTGTTCACGTCCACGGCTACGAGCGCCTCGGTTTCATCGATGACGATGTAGCCGCCGCACGGGAGCCAGACCTGGCGATGGAATGCATCGTCGATTTGTTTTTGCACGCCGTAGCGCTCGAAAATCGGCACGGGCTCTTTGTAATGAGTGATGCGCTGGATGCTGCGCTTGCTGACTTGCGCGACGAGTTCGCGCATCCGCTCCACGGCGCGTTCGTCATCGCAGACGACTTCTTCGATTTCGTCCGTGAGGAAGTCGCGGACGGTGCGCTCGACGAGGTCGGGCTCTTCGAAAACGCACGCCGGGGCGCGCTTCTCTTTCATTTGTTTTTCGATGCTGCGCCATTGCTCGACGAGGTAGGCGAGGTCGCGAACAAAGTAGCGTGCCTTCTGGCCTTCACCCACGGTGCGGATGATGATGCCCATGTTCTCCGGGAGTTCGAGCTCGCGGAGAATTTTGCGGAGACGCTCGCGTTCCTTCGGGTTTTCGATTTTGCGCGAGATACCGCACTGGTCGCTGAACGGCATGAGCACGAGGAAACGTCCCGGTAGCGAGATGTTCGTGGTGATGCGCGGTCCCTTGGTGGAAATCGGCCCTTTCGTGACCTGCACGAGGACTTCGCTGCCGACCGGGTAGATGCTCGGGATGTCCTTTGCAGTGATGCGCTGGCGCTGTTTCTTGCTGGTGCGTTCGACTTCTTCGATGCCCGCGTCGAGCGCCGCCGGGAGTGCATCCCAGAAGTGGAGAAACGCGTTTTTTTCGTAGCCGATATCGACGAACATGGCTTTGAGGCCATGCTCGATGTTGCGAACGCGGCCCTTAAATATGGAGCCGACGATGTTACGGTCGCTGGTGCGCTCGATGTTGTATTCTTCGAGGATGCCATTCTCCAGGAGCGCGACGCGCTTCTCGAGTTTTTCGACGGTGATGATGAGTTTGTTGCCGGTTTGACGCGGTGATAGTCCGATGAGTCTTTTCACTTTTTGTATGAGAGAAATTGCAGTTTGGGTGATTCGTTTGAGCACTGGCGGGTTGATTATCTTGTCCGGGGTTGTTCTGTGGTTGGAGAAATGGGTTTGCGGCCGAGGATGGCGCGTTCGAACCAGGTCGGCTGGCGCACGGGCTTGGCGGCGGGTTGCATTTTGCCGCGAGCGTCCGCAGCTTTCTTGGCTGCGACGTTTGCTTCGGTGCGCTTGCGGCGATCGATGGGGGCGTTTTCATCGCGCTCGATATGTTCGTCGTCGTCTGCGCGGGGTGCTCCAGGCGGCTGTTCCTTAAAGGCGTCCGCCACCATCTTGGTTAGTGAGCCGTCATCAGCGACCTTTACTTCGTTGACGGTGGCAAAGCTGCCGGCCACGGCGTTCAGGAATGCCGGGCGGAATTTTTCGTCGCCTTCGTCCTTCTTGTCGAATGCGATGAGGGCGAGGGATTCGCGCATGATCTTGGTGGCGATCGGAGCGGCAACCCTGCCGCCGCTGGCTTTGTTGCCGCCGCTCTCGACCATCACGCAGATGGCGTATTTCGGATCTTTGTAAGGCGCAAACGATGTGAACCAAACACGGTAATCGTCCATTTTCTCGGACTTCGATTTCCCGTTTTCGTCGATGGTCTTTTCCAGCCGATAGGCCTGCGCGGTGCCGGTTTTCCCCGCGACTTCGACCCCTTTGATTTTTGCTCTTTGGCCGGTTCCGCCGGGGTCGTTCACGACCTTCCACATTCCCCGGCGGACTACTTCGATGTCGCTCGCTTTGAGTCCCAGATCGAGGAGGTTTGCCCGGAGACGGGGTTCGATCGGGACCTCGAGTTCGCCATCATCACGCCGGACGTCGTTGAGATTGTTGTCCACGACCCGCGAAACCAAACGCGGATAGTAGCTCTTGCCGCCGTTTGCGATCGTGGCGGTGATCATGGCCATTTGGAGTGGCGAGACTTCGACTTTGCCCTGGCCAATTGAAGTATTTGCGAGCTGTCCGCTGGAGTCCATGTCCGAAAGCAGCCCTTTCGCGGTGAAATACTTGGGCCCTGGGAGCACGCCGGGGTCTTCTCCTGTGATGGGCAGCCTCGAGATCATCCCGAGCCCCAGCGCCTCACCTACGGCTTCGATGTGCCCAAATCCATCCTTTGCGTTTCCGTTCCCGCCGATGCTGTTGCTCATCTGATAGAAATACGAGTTGCACGATTTCATGATCGCTCCGGACAAGTCCCGCGGTCCGTGTGAGCCGGTGCATCTCATAAACTTCCCGTATTTGACTCCGCCAGTGCAGTTCCACGTCCTGTAGGGCGAAATCCCGGAGCGCAGGATGGCGAGCGCGGTGACCTGTTTGTACGTGGAGCCGGGCGGGTAGGACTGGATGTAGCGGGGGAGAAGCGGGTCGGTCTTGTCCTCGTCCATGGCTCGCAGTTGTTCGACGAACGTGTTCGGGTCGTAGCTGGGGACGCAAGCCATCGCGAGAATGTCGCCGTTGCTCGGGTCCACCACGACAGCCGCAGCCCGCCCGACTCCGGCTTCCCGCAGCGTTTGCTCGGCGATCATTTGAATGCGGGCGTCGATAGTCAGATATACGTTGTTGCCCGGGGTAGGCTGGATGCGCTCGATTTCGGCTCCGATCTTTCCTTTGGCGGACCTTTCGAGAATCCGTTTTCCCGGTTTGCCGCGCAGCCACTTGTCGCAGTATTTCTCGACACTGGCCCGGCCCACGATATCGGACTTATAGTAGTCGAAAGTATTCTTGCCGTTGGCCTGCAAGTAGTCGTCCTCTTTGCTCTCATCTTCCGGGCGGCCGACGTAGCCGAGCATGTGGCAGCCGAACGCGCCATAAAGGTAACGGCGCATCGGGCGGACGCAGACTTCCACGCCGGGCAGCCCGACGTCGTTCTCGGAAATCCTCGCCACGGTGGAGAATTTCACATTTTCCAGGAACGTGAACGGCACGTGTTCGCGGGCGAGGTAGTGCTTCTCTAAATCCTCGGAATGGTAGTTCAGATTGACTGCCGGGTCGTCTTCCGTGAGCCCGAGCGCGTCGAGCTTCGGCCTCACCTCGGTATTGATGATGGAGACGATGTCGGGGATCTTCACTTTCTTCCGCATTCCGTCGCGGGTGAGCTCTTCTTCGCGGAGCGGGACTTCGACAAGTTCCTCTTTTGCCACACGCCTGCCGGCTTTTTGCGCTCCGGCGATCGTCTCGTGGTTGCGCTCTTTCACTGTGTCCTTCATGGACTCCACCATTTGGGGAAAGTAAAAATCCACACCGTAGCTCGCCTGATTCTCCGCGAGAACCCAGCCGTTGCGGTCGAGAATGTCGCCGCGGATGCTCGGGATACGAACGGACACTTTGCTGCTGGTTTTGATCCGGTCGCGCCATTTCTTGGAATCGGTGACCTGCTCATGCCAGAGCTTCGCCGCGAGCGCGCCCATCGCACTGAGCATGAGGAAGGCGAGGAATATAATGCGGAGCGATGTGCTCGGCAGATTGCGGATTTCCCGGATGCGCTGAAAACGGTCTTTCATGGCTAGTCGGGTCTCATGGTGTCGAACTTGATCGCGCCGAGGCGGCGACCGAGCCAGGTGAATACTGCGAACGCAGGAATCGCGAGCAGCGCCGCAGCGAGGCCGCTGCCGCCGATGCGGTGCCAGACATCATTCGGCCAGTAAAAGGCGAACGGTTCGCGGCGGAAGGTGATGATGAGAAATTCCATCAGCACAATGACCGATGTGAGCACACCCGTAAGGATGCAGTGAAGCTCCCAGCGCCCGCGCAGATAAAGCGAACGCAGGCCATTCATTACGGCACCGAGCGCCCCATAGAGCGCCACGCTCCAGCCAAACATGACCTCATATTTCTCCGTGCCATCGGGCAGCGCCGTGGGCAGCGCAGTGAGCGAATCCCACATGAGCCCCGCCACGACAGCAAAGAAAAATACCGACGGCAACGGAAGCGCCGCTGCGATGAAAAAGAAGACCACCGGCAGGAGCATCACATGCCCGCCGAGACTGTACATCTCACCGGTAAAATGCTGCGCAACCAATGCGAGAAACATGCTGGCGATGAGTGAAAGATAGAACGTCATTTCTGCGTCACTCCTTTCAATCCCGTCACGATGAAGACATCCGAGAGAGCGGCGATATTCACCGCAGGCTGGATAGTCGCTTCCTTCTCCAGCTCGCGGTCTTTGGTTTCCACGACCTGCCCGACGATGATGTTCGCTGGAAATACGTGCCCGAGTCCGCTCGTAAAGACCTTCCACCCCGGCTTCACATCGAGCCGCTTTGGCAGGAAAGACATCGTCATACGCGGCTGGTTCATGTTGGCCAGCCGGTCGCCGCGAACCACGCGGATGATTCCTGGATGGGCCTCTCCGCTCGGCGTGCTCAAAGTCGCCGAGACGCCGCATGTTTCATCCGTGATAAGCAAAACCGTCGCCGCATGTTCGCTCGCAGCGATGACCTTTCCTACAAGTCCGTCCGGCGTGATTGCAGACATGTCCTTGGTGACACCTTCGGCAATGCCGCGGTCGATCTTCACTGTGCCCCACCAGTTCGATTCGCTGCGCCCGATGATTCGGGCCGGTACGAGTGAAAACGGAGACTCGTCTTTGTAGCCGAATGCCGCTTTGAGCCGGAGGTTTTCCGCCTCGACGCCCTGCAGCGCCTGATTGAGCGCCTTCAGCTTGTCGTTCTCCACTTTCAGCTTGTCGTTGTCGGTCTCCAACTCGCGCAATGACTTGAGCTGGTGGCGGATTTTCGCGACGGAATTATCCCACTCCGAGCCCTTCTTCAAAAAGGGTGAAATGAGCGAAAGAAATCCATTTTGCACCCGCTCGCGGTTGCCGGGGCTGAGCAGCAAAATGAACACCACCACGAATAAGAACGCGATGACGGACAGGACGTTTTGGCGGCGCGAAGTCATGGCGCGACCTCCCGAGCGACGGATGCATCCGTCCAGCGTCGCAGGAGCGCGCTGGCGGCGTTTCCTTGTACCCTGAGTTGGAGTTTCATCGGCGTGATTGCCGTAGTTCTAAAGGCTCAGCTTGCGCTGCCCCGGAACTGGTGAGTCGAAGTGACCTGCCGCAGGAAGCGCACTTCGCTCAGCGCGCGGCCCGTACCTTCGGCCACCGCGCTCAGCGGGTCTTCCGCGACGTGAACCGGCAGGCCCGTCTCCTCACTGAGGAGGCGGTCCAGGCCGCGCAGCAGAGCGCCACCACCGGCGAGCACGAGGCCACGGTCCACAAGGTCCGCGCTCAGCTCGGGTGGGCAACGCTCCAGCGTCACTCGCACATTGTCCACAATCGTAGAAATCGGCTCCAGCAGCGCCTCGCGCACTTCCTGTGAAGTGATGCTCAGCGTCTTCGGCAGGCCCGCGACCAGGTCGCGTCCTTTCACTTCCATCGTCTGTTCCTTCTCGATGGGATAAGCGCTGCCGATTTTGATTTTGATGTCCTCTGCCGTCCGCTCACCAATCATCAGATTGTAAGCGCGCTTCATGTACTGAATGATCGCCTCGTCCAGCTCATCACCCGCCACGCGGACGCTTCGGCTGAACACGATGCCCGACAGCGAGATGAGCGCCACTTCCGTGGTGCCGCCGCCGATGTCGATAATCATATTCCCCGCTGCATCCTGCACTGGCAGGCCGCAACCGATAGCCGCAGCCATCGGTTCCTCGATGAGGAAAACTTCGCGAGCACCAGCATGGAGAGCCGATTCCCGGACCGCGCGTTTCTCGACCTCCGTGATGCCCGAAGGCACCGCGATGACAACGCGCGGGCGTGGTTTGAAAAAGGTGCGACGGCCGTGGACCTTCTGGATGAAGTGTCGCAGCATCGCTTCCGTGACCTCGAAGTCGGCAATGACGCCGTCCTTCAGGGGCCGAATCGCCTGAATATTACCCGGCGTGCGCCCGAGCATCCGTTTCGCCTCGTCACCGACCGCCAGCACTTTGTTGGTGCCGGCCACGACGGCCACGACGGAGGGTTCGCGAAGGACGATGCCATGGTCCTTCACGTAAACGAGGGTATTGGCAGTGCCGAGGTCGATCCCTATATCATTGGAAAATAGACCAAGAAATCCGTTAAACATCTAATTTTG
>JAYUSJ010000339.1:0-11938 GCA_043755735.1 Verrucomicrobiaceae bacterium
GCTCGAAAACCTCAAGCATCCCGCCGACGGCGTGCGCCATCGCACGCACATCGAGCTCAGCGAACGCGACTCCAAGGAAGTCATCGCCGAGACGAAAAAATGGATGAAGCAGTTCGACCCGACGAAGAGGGAAGACGCACATCATTTGCTCGAAGCGCTCTGGATTCACCAGCAGCACAACGTCCGCAACATCGAGCTTCTCGGCCAACTGCTGAAGTCCCCCGAGCCCCACGCCCGCATCGCCGCGAACACCGTGCAGCATCTGTGGTTCAACGTCGAAGCGTCACAACACGGCGGAGTCATCGCCGAAGCCAAGGATGCCGCAGCGCAAAAATCCGGCATCCTTTCCGACACGCCCGAACTCACCACCATCCGCATCGCGACTGTGCCTGAAAAAATGTCCTACGACGTGAAGGAGATCACCGTGAAGGCCGGGAAGAAGATCAAGCTCACCTTCGCAAACGTCGACTTTATGCCGCACAACATCCTGCTCGTGAAGCCCGGCAAAGCGGACGACATCGGCAACAAAGCGATGGCGCTGGGAGCAAAGGGTTTTGAAATGAACTTCGTCCCCGAGAGCCCGGACATCCTGTGGTCGAGCAAGCTGCTCGATAACGGCAAGGAACAAGTCATCGAGTTCACCGCCCCGGCCTCACCCGGCGACTACCCGTACATCTGCTCATTCCCCGGCCACCACATCATCATGCGCGGTGTGATGCACGTGAAGTAGGCTGACGGCGCGCTCGCAACCACGCCCGAACGCAAAACGGGCGGAGCTACCTTTCGGCCGCTCCGCCCGTTTGTGAAATCCGGTCCTAAATCGGACGTTTAGTCCATGTAGTCGTTGATGATGTTTTCCAGCATCTCCTGACGCCCGCTCGATGGGAGCAGACTGTCCGGCAGGCCGAGCGCGTGTTTTTCCAGGCTGGCGAATGTCGCCTTTTTGCTCGCGATCGTTTTGCCGATGCCCGTCGTGTAAGTCGCATAGCGATCTTTCACGATGCCATCGAGCACACCGTCCTGGATGATTGCGTGCGCGATCTTCAGGCCGCGGGCAAATGCATCCATGCCGCCGATGTGCGCGTGGAAAAGGTCCACGGGCTCGTAGCTTTCGCGGCGCACTTTTGCGTCGAAGTTCAGACCGCCCGTCTTGAAGCCGCCGCTCTTCAAAAGCTGGAGCATCATTTGCGTGGTCATATAAACATTCGTCGGGAACTGGTCGGTGTCCCAGCCGATGAGTTCGTCGCCAGTATTGGCGTCGATGCTGCCGAGCGCGCCTGCGTTTGCGGCGACGTTCAGCTCATGCTCCACGCGGTGAAGCGCGAGCGTGGCGTGGTTCGTCTCGATGTTCAGTTTGAAATCGCCGAGCAGATCGTATTCGCGCAGGAAGTTGAGGCACGCAGCGGCGTCGCTGTCGTACTGGTGCGTGGAGGGCTCCCGTGGCTTTGGCTCGATGTAGAACTGCCCTTTGAAACCGATCGCCTTTTTATAATCGACCGCCATGTGGAGGAAGTGCGCGAGGTTATCGAGCTCGCGCTTCATGTCCGTGTTCAAAAGCGTGGAGTAGCCTTCGCGTCCGCCCCAGAACGTGTAGCCGAGACCGCCGAGACGGTGCGTCACGTCCATCGCCTTCTTCACCTGTGCCGCTGCGTAAGCGTACACATCCGCATTCGGGCTCGTGGCCGCGCCCTGCATGTATCGCGGGTGCGAGAAGAGGCACGCGGTTCCCCACAGGAGTTTGATGCCGGTCTTCTTTTGCAACGCTTTCAAATGGTCGGCCACCGCATCGAGCGCTTCGCTGCTCGCCTTGAGATTTCCGAGCTCCGGCGCGACGTCGCGGTCGTGGAAGCAGTAGAAGTCCATGCCGATTTTCTGCATGAACTCAAAGCCCGCGTCGGCCACGCGCTTCGCATTGTCCACGGACGTGCTGCCGTCGTCCCACGGACGAAGGCGCGTGCCGCCGCCGAAAGGATCGCCGCCCGTGCCCTTCAGCGCGTGCCAGTAGGCCATCGAGAAACGAAGGTGGTCCTTCATCTTCTTTTTGCCCACGACCTCGTCCGCGTTGTAGTGGCGGAAGGCGAGACGGTTTTTGGATTTGGGTCCCTCGAAGGGGATGTTCCCGATTTTAGGGAAGTGTTCCTGACTCATTGTGTGTGTGTTGTGTTTTAGTTATGGGTTCGGAAGGCGGATTGCCTTCACATCGCCGGCGAGAATGGACCGTTGCCTCGGAAGTTTCCAGACTTGTTCCGGTCTATTCTTTGAGAAATCGGGTCACGGAGGAAGGATTCGTAGTAGCCGAACTTTGCGCGGTCGGAAGGCTATTGAAACCGGAGCCGCATCGTTTTCCGATGAACCGCAGCGGCATCCACGGTTGCCGGGATGGTTGTTGTTGCGATACCGATGGAATCAATAGACCGCCGGGGGGCAGCGATGACGCGGTCGGGGGTTTCGTGCTTTTGAACATGACGCTGCCTATGTGGAACGAGCGGCGAATGGATGATGCACGGCTTTCCGTACATCGAAATCGCGGCGGTTTCACGAATGTTTCATTTCGTCATGCAAATTGCGCTTCCGTAGCGGGCGGTGCGCATTTATTCATCGGCCATGAGTGATATGAACGAAGCAATCATTGAGCAAGCGACCATGGAAGATATGCCGCAAATGGCCGATCTTCTTTATGATCTGTTTTCGCATGAAGGTGACTTCATTCCGGACCGGCAGAAAAACCTGCGCGGGCTGGAACTCATCCTCGAACAGCCGAGCCGGGGGCGCATTTTTGTGTATCGCTGGAACGGGCAGATTCTCGGAATGATCAATCTGCTTTTTACCATCAGCACGGCCGAGGGCGGCTTCGTGGTGCTGCTGGAGGACGTGATTGTGCATCACAATCACCGGGGGCGTGGGGTGGGGACGCAGTTGCTGGACCATGCAATCGCGTATGCGAAAAAGAAGGACTTTCTGCGCCTGACGTTGCTCGCAGACCGCGTGAATGCGGAGGGTCAGGAGTTTTTCCAGAAGCACGGTTTCTTCGTGTCGAAGATGATTCCGCTGCGGTTGCCGCTGACTAAAGAAGCGGCGACTCTGCCGAAGGCATAGTATGCCCGGGGGTTTCACGGACATCGGCTTTGCGAAAGTGGATACGGACCGCCGGGCGCGGTGCGGGTTTGCGGAGGTGATTTTTGGGCAGGGCAAAACGGATGCGCAGGTGGCTGCGATTGCGCGGGTCATTTTGGAAAAGGAGCCGGTGCTGCTGGTGAGTCGCGCAACGGCGGGCCAATTCGCGGCGGTGGCTGCCGAGCACGCGGACGCGGTGTGGCACGAGTCGGCGCGCTGCATCACGGTGGAACGGCAGAAGCTTCCCGCGCTTCGGGGCACGGTCGCGGTGGTATGTGCGGGGACGAGCGATCTGCCGGTGGCCGATGAAGCTGCGGTGACGCTGGAGGTTTTCGGGGCGGCCGTGGTGAGAATCACGGATGTCGGAGTGGCTGGGATTCACCGGTTGCTGGCGGTGCGGGATACGCTGGAGGCTGCGACGGTGATCATCGTTGTGGCGGGGATGGAAGGTGCGCTGCCGAGCGCGGTGGCCGGTTTGGTGAGTCGTCCTGTCATCGCGGTGCCGACGAGCGTGGGCTACGGCGCGAGCTTTGGCGGTCTGGCTGCGATGCTGGGGATGTTGAATTCGTGCGGGAGCGGGGTGACGGTGGTGAATATCGATAACGGGTTCGGCGCGGCGTATGCGGCGGCGCAGATTTTGCGGGTGCGGGACCGCGAATGACGCTTGCGTTTGCGTGCGGTCATTCGGCATTCGTGTGCGATGCCGAAACACTGGATGGTCAAACAAGAACCCACCGCTTACGCGTGGTCGCAATTCGTCACGGATAAAGTCGCCGCCTGGACAGGCGTGCGGAATTTTCAGGCCCGCAATAATCTCTGCGCGATGAAAAAGGGCGACCTCGTGCTCTACTACCATTCGGTGGAAGGCAAAGAAATCGTCGGTATCGCAAAGGTCGGCCGCGAGGCTTACCCCGACGCGACGGCGGAGGAGGGCGACTGGAGTTGTGTCGATCTCGTTCCGTACAAGGCGCTGAAAAAGCCGGTGACGCTGGAGGCGATCAAAGCATCCGCCGAGCTAAAGGACATCGCGCTGATCAAGCAAAGCCGCCTTTCCGTGATGCCGCTGACGCCGGAAGAATATGCGATTCTTTTGCGGATGAGCATGGGGGAGTGAAATGACGAATGACGGAATGACGAATGACGAAACGCAAGCGAGTTGATTTCGCCTGCGACTTCGTCATTCGTCATTCGCCTGCTCAGTAGCTCTTCGCGAAGAGCACGCGGCGATTGCTCGGGCGACCGCTCCACACGCACAATCCGTCCTCGACTGGTGAGTCGGAAGGAATGCAGCGGATGGTCACTTTCAGCGCTTCTTTGATCTCGGTCTCCACGTCTGCGGATTCGTCCCAGTGAGCGAGCGCGAAGCCGCCGTGGATCTCCGCCTTGTCTTTGTTTTTCGGCGTGAAGAAGGCGATGAACTCTTCCTTCGTGTCGATCTTCACCGTATGTGCGTCGCGTAGTGCGGTCGCGCGGGCGAGGAGTGTGTCGTGGATTTCCTGAAGTGTCCCGGCGATCCCTGCGATGAACTCTTCGCTTGTCGGGAAGCTCTTCTCTTTATGCCCGCGGTCGCGGCGCGCCACTGCAAGCGTGCCCTTTTCCAAATCACGCGGTCCGATCTCCACGCGGACGGGGACTCCGCGTTTGATCCACTCCCAGCTCTTTTGTCCGCCGCCGAGGTCGCGCTTGTCGAGCTCCACGCGGACGGGTTCGCCGCCGAAGGTCTGTGCCCGCAACTTCGCTGCCAGCGCTTCGCACGCCGCGAAGACTGCATCGCGCGATTCAGGCTTGGGTGCGACGGGGACGATCACGATTTGCGAAGGTGCCACGCGAGGCGGCAGGATGACGCCGTCGTCGTCGCCGTGCGCCATGATGACCGTGCCGATGAGCCTCGTGCTGACGCCCCATGAAGTCGTCCATGCGTGCTCCTGCTTGTTTTCGCGCGAGACAAACTGGATGCCGCTCGCCTTGGCGAAGTTCTGCCCGAGAAAGTGCGAAGTGCCCGCCTGGATTGCTTTGCGGTCCTGCACCATGGCTTCAATGCAAAGCGTATTCACCGCGCCGGGGAATCGCTCGCCCGCGCTCTTCTCGCCCGTGAAGACCGGCAGTGCCAGCCACTCCCGTGCAAATTTTTCATACACGTCGAGCATCTGTGCTGTCTCCGCCACGGCTTCCGCGCTCGTCTCGTGCGCGGTGTGGCCTTCCTGCCAAAGAAACTCTGCGGTGCGAAGGAACACGCGCGGGCGCATTTCCCAGCGGACGACGTTTGCCCATTGGTTGATCAAAATCGGCAGGTCGCGATAGCTCTGCACCCACTTCGCGTAGGTCGCGCCGATAATCGTCTCGCTGGTCGGACGAACGATCAGCGGCTCGGTGAGTTGTGATTCGGGGTCGGGCATCAGGCCGCCTTTGCCGTCCGATTTCAGCCGGTGATGCGTCACCACAGCGCACTCTTTGGCGAAGCCTTCCACATGCTCGGCTTCCTTTGCCATATAGGAGAGTGGGATGAAGAGCGGGAAATATGCGTTCTTGTGCCCAGTCGCTTTGAAGAGGCCGTCGAGCCCGCGCTGCATGGATTCCCAGATGCCGTAGCCCCAGGGCTTGATGACCATGCATCCGCGCACGTCGGAGTTTTCCGCGAGGTCCGCGGCTTTGACGACTTGCTGATACCACTCTGGAAAATCTTCGTCGCGGCGTGGTGAAATGGCGTTTTGTGGCTGGCTCATATTAGTAAAAGGGCGCGGACGCTAGCCGCCGCCGCCGCACTCCGCAAGCGCGAGCTAGCGCTCCCTTGCGAAGCCGTGTACATCCAACGCATGCATCTCGTGCTCTTTGATGACGAATGTCCGCTCTGCATTTTCCAAATGCGGGTGCTGACCTGGCTGGACTGGCTCCACAAACTCTCGCTCGTGCCGCTCTCCAGCGAACGCGCCCGCGATGCGGCACCGACGCTCAACCGCGAGTCGCTTCTGGAGGCCATGCACTGCGTGACGGAAAAGGGGGATATTCATCGCGGAGCGCGCGCCATCCGGTTTGTGGGGATGCGGCTCCCGCTGCTGGTCCCGCTCGCACTGTTTCTATGGATTCCGGGCGTCATTTGGATCGCGGAGCGCATCTACATGATGATCAGCCGGAACCGCAAGGTGCTCAGCCGCGTATTTGGCTGTGGTGATGCATGCTCGATTCTTCCCGCGAAGAAGCGCGAGGGCGATGAGATGAAGTAGGCATGGAGCGGCTGCAAAATGCACTCCACACTGCGACCCGCGCGCTGCTGTCGGAGATGAATGAGCGCGGGCATTGGACCGGCGAACTGTCGTCCTCCGCGCTCTCGACGGCGACCGCGGTGGTCGCATTGAGAACGATGCGCACAGACACGGCACTCGTTGACGCCGGCATTCGATGGCTGCTTAAAAATCAAAACGCCGACGGAGGATGGGGCGACACCACGCTCTCGAAATCGAACCTTTCCACCACTGCGCTTTGCTGGGCGGCGACCGGTGACGCGAAGGCTGAAGCATGGCTCGGCGACAAGGCCACGCTTCCGCAGCGCATTGCGGCCCGATACGGAAAGGACCACACATTTTCGGTACCGATCCTCATGACGCTCGCCATCGCCGGACGCGTGGATTGGCGGGTGATTCCGAAGCTCCCGTTCGAGCTTGCCGCCGTGCCGCATTGGCTTTGGGGCGCGATTCAGTTGCCGGTCGTGAGCTATGCGCTGCCCGCGCTCATCGCCATCGGGCAGGCGATTCAACACCACGCGCCTTCGTGGAATCCGCTCCGTCCGTTGGCGAAAAAGAAGACGCTGCGCGTGCTTGCAACGCTCCAGCCGGTCAATGGCGGATTTCTCGAAGCCACGCCGCTCACATCATTCGTCACGATGGCGCTTGCTTCCTGCGGCCTCGGCGGGAACGTCGTCGCGCAAAAAGGTGTCGAGTTTTTGCGCGCAAGCGTCCGGTCGGATGGGAGCTGGCCCATCGACACCGATCTTGCGACGTGGACGAGCACGCTCGCAATCAAGGCGATCCCTACAAACGCGCTCAAGGCGGAGCAGCGACTCACACTCCGCGAATGGCTGCTCGGCCAGCAATGGAACCGCGAACATCCCTACACTCACGCGGCGCCCGGCGGTTGGGCGTGGACTGATTTGCCCGGCGGCGTGCCCGACGCCGACGACACGCCCGGCGCGCTGCTCGCGCTGCTAAAGCTCGGCATCGTGGACGGACCTTTGACTGCTGCGGGTACCGCCGGGGTGAAATGGCTGCTCGGCCTGCAAAATCGAGACGGTGGAATTCCGACATTCTGCCGTGGCTGGGGCGCACTTCCGTTTGATCGCAGCTCGCCGGACCTGACTGCTCACACGATTCGCGCCTGGCTCGCGTGGCGAAAGATTGTTCCGGCAAACCTCAAACTTGAACGCGGCATTCAGCGTGCCCGTGCATTTCTCATCAAGAACCAGCAGGCCGATGGATCGTGGCTCCCGTTGTGGTTTGGAAACGAGCACGCGCCTGACGAAGTGAATCCGCTCTACGGCACAACGCACGTCGTCGCTGCCTTCCGGGAACTCGGCGACGCTGACATCGCGCGTCGTGGCGAAGCGTGGATCGCCGCCGCGCAGAACGACGATGGTGGATGGGGGGGCGTGAAAGGCGCGCCATCGACCGTGGAGGAGACCGCCCTCGCGGTGGAAGCGCTCGCCTTGACGAGCCACGTTGCGGCCACCAATCGCGGTGTGGAATGGCTTTGCGACCGAGTCGAGAGCGGCAGATGGAGCGAGCCTTCGCCCATCGGTTTTTACTTCGCAAAGCTATGGTACTTTGAGCGGCTCTATCCTCAAATTTGGACCGTTGGTGCGTTGAGCAAAGTTACTTCGGGGCTCGGAGTGGAAGCGTAAATTCGCCACTCGTCCCAGCCGCATGAGCATGATAAATGGAGATCATGCTCAAAGCTCACACCGCGCGCCTTCTGCCATTTCCGCTCTTTCTCCGCCGGATCGGAATCTGTCTGGCCATTGCCGTGGGGATGGTCGTCATTGGCGTGGGAATCGGGGTTCTTGGCTATCACCACTATGCAGGCTTTACGTGGATGGATTCACTTTTAAATGCATCAATGATTCTCACTGGAATGGGGCCGGTCGGGCAACTTCCGAACGACGGAGCCAAGCTGTTCGCCTCGCTTTACGCATTGTTTAGTGGACTTGTGTTTATTTCCGTCATGGCGCTGCTTTTGTCGCCGCTCATGCACCGCATCCTGCACATATTTCACCTCGCCGACGAAGACTTCGAGGAGGGCGAGGGAAAAAGCGAATAGTCGAAGCGTCCGTCCGGGCGCAACTCACTGCACCGAGAAAACTGCGACGCTGCGGGGCTGCATCGTGACTTCCACAAGAGGCTTCGTGCCTTTCCAGGTGATCGCAGTTGTGGGTGTCGCTTCCGCCGGAAAAACCGCTTCGAGCTTGAGAGTGCTGCTCTTGCTCAGCAACGGGCGGTTGCCGGCCATGACCTGCATCGGTGCGCCCGGAAGCCCCGTGATGGATGTCGCCTTTGCAGCATTGAAGACCACGATGACGGCGCTCTTTTCGGTCGCCCGGGCGAAGGCAAAGATGCCGTCGTCCTTTGGCGAGTCGCCGCTATCGACCCACAGTGGCCAGGTCTCTCCGGCGGTGAGCGCGGGGAGTTCGCGACGGAGTTTCACGAACATCGCGGTGGTGGCGAATGACGCGCTTTCCTGCGCCGTTTTCAAACGCTCCGGCTCGTCGGCGCGGAGGAATGTGAGTCGCCCGGTCTCGCCGTCGGTCAGAAGCTTCCCGTCTTCATCGTGCAGCGCGGCCTCGCTGCCGTAGTAAAGGCAGGGGATGCCCTCGACGAGCAGCACCAGCGCGTTGGCGAGGGTGTTTGTGCGTTCCGAGATTTTCCATGCGCGGAACCGGTTCAATCCGTCATGGTTCTCGACAAAGTTCACCATCTTCTGCCGCGCGTTGAGCCCATCAAGGCCGGGAGTCGGATTGTAGAATTTTCCGCCCGGACTTTTCAGCGCGTTCTCAAGCGTGAAGGGCGAGCCGTATCCGTCGTTCGAGCGGCGGAGGTATTGCCGGGCGGCGAAACAGAAGTCGAAGCTGAGGACGCTGTCGAGGCACGGATCCTTGCGCGCGGGCCATTGTTCGCGAAACGTATAGCGGCCTGCCACCGAGGGAGAACTGTCGTAGATTTCCCCAAACATCAGCATTCGCTTCGCCCGCTCCGGCCCTGCGGCAGCGCGCAGTCGCTCGGTAAAAGCTTCCCAGAATCCACGGTGGACATGCTTCACCGTATCGATGCGAATTCCATCAATCCCGATTTCCTCCAGATAGAAACGATAGATCTCCACAAAGTCGTCCACGAGCGCGTTGAAGTGCGGGCTCTTCGGGTCGGTATCGATGTCGCGAAGCGCGAAGAAATCGCACGTCACTTCCTCGCCATCGCGTTTGCCGAGCGAGTCGCTGCTCATCCCGCGTCGCCCGTAGGTGCTGAACTTTTGCAGGGTGCCGGTCGTTTTTAACACGCGCCCGAGAATCGCTTGCGGACCGCCTGGCTGTGCCTGCACAGCGTTCCATTCCGGAATGTTGATCCATTCTGTATTCTCGTAAGGGCCGTCTTTGCGGAACGGCCGCATCCACTCCTGCGGATCCTCGCGATCGAGCGATTTGTTGTGATTTACATCGTAGTAAAAAACAGGGCCGGCGTGATTGCACACGATGTCCTGAATCACCTTCATGCCATGCCGGTGGGCAAGGGAGACAAGGTCTTTGTAGTGCTGCATCCGGCCATCGCGCGTGTCGGGATATTCCGTGGTGCCATCGAGGGATTTGCGCGAGACGAGGTGCGGGTCCACATCCAGAAAATCCTGCGCCCAGTAGCCGTGGTAGCCGGTCTTCGGACCGCCGAGGTCGGTGAGCGAATACCACACGTTGCGGACCGGCGGGGTGATCCACAGCGCGGTCACGCCGAGCTTTTCAAAGTAGCCGGACGCGATCGCCTTCTCCAAGCCGCGAAAGTCGCCGCCGTGATACTTCGTGATGTTTCGCTGCCGGGCATCGTACAGCGTTGCGTCGCTCCCTGCGGGAATGTTGTTCGCGGGATCGCCGTCGGAAAAGCGGTCGGTGAGCGCAAAGTAAATCACGTCCTGATTCCACGGTCGCGCCTGCGGTTCCTGGGCGGCAACGGTGATGAATGCGACGGTGGTGAGAAAGAAATGTCGGAGCACGAGAGAGAGCTACACGCGGCGGCTCCGAATTCCAAGCCTGCCGTCCGGGCGACTATTCGCCTTTAAAGTGTTCCTTCAAATCCTCGAACAATTCCACGACACGCTGGTCGAAGGTCAGCTTTTTCTCCGCGCAAACCTTCAGCAGATCGTAGCACGCCCGGAAGTGTTTTTCCTCGCCCGCCTTGTTGCCGGTGCTACGGCAAAAATTCGCGAGTTTGTAGTGGGAAATCACCACATCGCGCGCGGCCTGCGCAGAATTCGGATTTGCGGTGAGCAGCTTTTCGCTGATGGAGAGGTCGCGCTCAAAATGACCGAGTGCCTTGGTTGCGTCCTCCGGTTTTCCCAGCGTGGCGAGGTAGTCGCCGAGCTTGTTGAGTGCTACGGACAGATCGCGCGCCGCTTGCGCAGATACGGGATTTGCCTTCATCAGCACTTCGCGGATTTCAAGGCTGCGATTCAAGTTGGCGAGGATCTTTTCCGAATCGCTTTCGCCGCCGTATTCGATCAGGAAATCGGCGAGCTTTTCCAGCCCGATGGAGACCTCGCGCGATGCGTCCTGGGAGTCCGGGGATTTTTTGAGCACGGCTTCGCGAAGTTCCAGACTACGGGTGAAATTCGCGAGGGCCGCTGTGGAGTCGCCTTCATCCTCCCGTTCAAAAAGGAACGTCCCGAGGCGTTCGAGCGCCGCTGCCAGATCCCGCATGGCATCAGCGGAGTCGGATTCCGTTTTTTGCAATGACTCACTGATCGTAACGCACCGCGAAAGGTGAGTGAATGCTTTTTCCAAGTCGCCCTCAGCGCCGCGTCGAGTGAGGAACACGCCGAGTCTTTCCGAACTCACGGCGACATCCCGCTGGGCCTGCTTCGATTCGGGTCGTGCTTTTAGCGCCGCTTCGGTCAGTTCGAGACTGCGGGTGAAGTGTGCGAACGCCTTGTCGAGATCGCCCGGTTGTCCCTGCCTTACGAGCAGCCCTCCGAGTTCATTGAGGTTTACGGATGCTTCGTGCGCGGCCCACGGTTCGGCGGGATGCGATTTTACGAGCTGCTCGCGGAGATCGATGCTGCTGGTGAGGAGTTCCAGTGCCTTCGCGAAATCGCCGGCCTGACCGCGCTTGGCAAGATAGACGGAGAGTTCGTTGATGCTCGTTGCCAGCTTCCGTGCAGCTTCGGCGGAACGGGGAGTTTCCTTGAGCCGGACTTCGTTTTTTTGCACGGCGAGTTTGAGCTCCGCGAGATCCTTGTCGGTTTCCGACGACGGAGTCGGCCCGGCGGCGAATGCACTGGCAGCAGCGATGAGAATGGCGGTAATGAAAATGCGGGGTTGGTTCATGAATGCCGAACATGCTCGCAGGAGCGCGCCGTTGCAATGAGAGATGAACTTCGGTGCCTCGCAAGAGACGCGAATGCAAAAGAAAGCGCGACCGCGGCCTGGTGTGCCGTGGTCGCGCATTTGAAGTGCTAGTACCTACTTCATAAAGTTCGCATAGTTACTCGCAGGCGTCTTCTGCGTTACGTTGACCTTGGTCCACTCGAAAGGAGCGGCATCCTCATTGTAGGCAGCGATGAACGCATCAATCTGGGCAAT
>JAYUSJ010000340.1:0-11817 GCA_043755735.1 Verrucomicrobiaceae bacterium
GACACACCCTTCGACTGGCCCGTGCTCGTCGCGCCGACGACCAGTAAAGTCACGCTCGCCGCCAACTCCACCGACCGCTCGCTGCGCGCATCCCTCACGCCGAAGACGGGCATTTTCTCCGCCTCGTTCCGCGCCCCGGCGAGCGGTCGCGCATACCAAGCCAAAGGCGTCGTAATTCAAAAAGAGCAGCTCGCCACCGGCTTCGCGCTGGAGCCCGCAGGCAGCATCCGCGTCCGGCTGGAGCGTGCGCAGTAGGGATCGTGTCTGGAGTGTGATCCGCTCACTACGATGACGAAAGCGCCTCGATTGCGATGAGCATCGCGGCGCCGCGTGATTCCACGCCGAGTTTTTCGAAGATGTGGATGGTGTGTTTTTTCACCGTGGCGTGGGTGCAGCCGAGGATGGTGGCGATGTCGTGGTTCGCTTTTCCCTGCGCCATCCAGAGTAGCACTTCGGCTTCGCGCGGGGTGATGCCGAGTTTCTCCAGCGGGGCGGCGCTGCTGAAATCGAGCGCGGCGGGGCGTTGCTGCGCGGCGCGTGTGATGCGGGTGCGGATGGCGGCGAGTAGGTCGGGGCGCGAGACGGGCTTGGGCAGGTAATCGTCCGCGCCGAGGTTCATGCCGGCGCGGATGTCGGGCGGCTCGCCTTTTGCCGTGAGGAAAATAAAGGGCAGTGCGCGCGTGGCGGAGTCGGCGCGCAGGGCGGCGAGGATCCCGAGGCCGTCGCAGCCGGGGAGCATGATGTCGCAGAGCACAAGGTCGGGCCGTTGCTCGCGGGCGGCGCGGAGGCCGTCGGGGCCAGTGGCGGCTTCGAGCACGCGGTAGCCTTCGAGCGTGAGGATGTCGCGGAGGTTTTTCCGCAGCGGTGCGTGGTCTTCGATGAGCAGGAGCGTGGTCATGCGGCGGGAAGAGCGAGTGTGGCGGTCGTGCCGCGGCCTTCTTCGCTCGCGATACGGAAGGTGCCGCCGATCAGAGCGGCGCTGCGGCGCACGATGGCGAGGCCGAGTCCGGTTCCCGTGGTGTCGCCGACATTTGCGGCGCGGTGAAATGCCTCGCCGACTCGTGATAGGTCGTCCGCCGGGATGCCGATGCCGGTGTCGGAAATGGTGAACATCACTGCGCCGTCGCGATGTTGTGTGTGGAGGCGGACAGTCGCGCCGGGGGCGCTGTATTTCACGGCGTTGGAGAGCAGGTTGGCGAGCACGCCGCGCAGCAGTGCCGGGTCGGTGTGCGCGGTGCCGCTGGCGTTGAGTTCGATGCGGCATCGTTCGCGGGTGGCGGTGGCGATTTCCCGCGACACTGCTGTGCTCAGTTCGGAGAGGTTCACCGGCGATTGTTGCGGTGTGATGCGGGCGGACTCGAGGCGGCTGAGGAGGAGAATCTCATCCACCATTTCCGCCATGCGGTGTGCGGAATCGTGAATCTGCCCGATGACCTCGTTGCGTCGTGCCAAGTCGAGTTTGTCGAGGTAGGAGGAAAGAAGGTCCGTCGAGGAAAGGATGACGCTGAGCGGTGTGCGAAATTCGTGCGAGAAGCCCTGCACCAACCGGGCGCGCATCCGCTCGGCATCGAGCGACGCGCGGAGTTGCAGCGTGCGTGTGGCTTGGAAAACAAGGAAGGCGAGCAGCAGCGCGCAAACCGCGCCCACGGCGAGAACGAGGTCGGGCGAGACATGGCCATAGGTCTCGCGGAAAGCTGGGCCGCGAGTGATGGCAATCGAGAGCTGTAGCTCGCCCTCACGAATCGTGAAGCGGTGTGCGCCCGGCGGGAGCGGGGCATTTTCCGCGAGGGGCGCGGCGGTGAGGACACCGCCCTTGAGCAGCGCAGTGCCGGGGTCGCGGCAGAGGGAATCCGCATCGAGCCAGCCGACCACGAAGCCCCGCGGTTTCGCGCCGTCGCCCACGGCGCATGCGACGAAGGCCCGCGTTCCCGACTGGGAATCCAGAGCTGCAGCCGGGATCGCCATTCGTGAAGCCCGATCGATTACTGCTGCCAGTCGCGCATCCGAGGAGAGGTCGCTGCCGATTTGCATCGGTGCGGCAGCGTCAGAACCGATCCACTCCAGCACGGTGTGCCCATCTTGAATGGACGCGTAGCCAAAGGCACGCAGGTGTGGAAAGGCATGACTCAAGCCATGAGGCACTCTCAGCGCGTCGCGTATGGGGACGGGCTGCGAGCGGAGTTGGTTGCGGAGGATGCTGAAGAAACTCACATGGCGCACCGTGATGAGTTGCAGCCGCTCTCCGGCGAGTCCGCTCGTCGCTTCGAAGAGCTGCGAGTCCTTACGATGTGCCTCATCGCGAAAGCGACTCCACGCGAGCCACACCGGCACGAGCGCGACGCCGAACGTGAGCACGGCGAGTAGCAAGGGGCGTGATAGTGGGTGCGTCATTGCGGCCAATTTATTTCAGAGCGTCGCAAGAGCCAATACTCCCGTGGGTGTATTGTCGGTAAGACGTTTCATCGAGAAAATCGCGGATATGAAGCCTCTACTCGCCTCTTTCCTTTTGCTCGTTGCTGTCCCGTCCTATGCGGCGGTCGTCAGCGATCCATTCGCGGATGCAAGCCACACGAATACGACTGGTGGGGACGCATCCGGCGCGGTGTGGTTTCGGAATGCGACGACAAGCTCGGCCCTTAGCGTGGTGGATGACTCAAGCGTGGTGCCTGCCAGCAAGGCGCTGGCGCTCGCCGCCACGACCAGCCAGCGCGGGATGCTGGCGTTCTTTCCCTCTCAAACTCTCGCGGCGGGGCAGACGCTGACGCTGGAGTTTGAGTTCCGCTTCACCAGTGCGCCGCAGAATCTGGCGCAGAGCTTTATGCTGGGGCTCTTCGATTCGGCGGGGACGCAGCAGACGGCGGACGCCGACTCGACGACGCGGCTGGATGACCGGGGCTATGGCCTTGTGACCAATGTGGGAGCGAACAGCGCCACCGGGACGCGCGTTTTCCTCGAGCGTACGGGCAATGACATTCTCGGCGGCACGGGCGTGGTGTTTCCAGCGGGAGGCGTGAATGGCGCGTCGTTTTCATGCGGCACGACCCAGCGCCATCACGCACGCCTGAGTGTGACACGTCTGGCAAACGGCAGTGTGGTGCTGGAGGCGCAAATCGACACGGGCGCGTCAGCATCCGCCACTGTGACGACGGTCACGGATCAGTTTTACACCTTTGACATGCTCGCGCTGAGCAATAGCACGGCGATCGAGAGCTTCCTGATCGATGACGTGAAGGTGTCGCTGCCATCACCGCCGACAGTTGCCATCACATCGCCAGCGGCAGACGCAGTGATGAACGCGCCCGGCGTGATTCAAATCACCGCAAACGCCGCAGACACCAGCGCGGTGGTGAAGGTGGAGTTCTTTCGCGGCACGACGAAACTCGGCGAGGATATGACCGCGCCATTTTCCTTCGACTGGATCAGTCCCGGCCCCGGCGTGCATGGCCTCACCGCAGTCGCGACGGATGACGACGGTGACAGAGCGACCTCGGTCCCCGTGGACATCCGCGTGACAGGCGGCGTGCCGGACGAGTTCGACACGCTGCGCGCGCGGTGGAGCGCGATCATCACCGGCGGCAACACGCACGACCTTGGGGATTCGGACATCGCGAGCCGCGTCGCGGGCATCAACGGCGCGGCGCAGTCGAACTGGAACTCCCTGTGGAGCGATATGGCGAGTGCGAACAATGCCGCGCACACGAGCAGCAGCTTCTCGCGGCTCTCCGCGATGGCGCTGGCCTACGTGACCAATGGCTGTGCGCTGAAGGGCGACGCGGCGATACTCGCGGACATCATCGCCGGTCTCGAATGGATGAACGCGAACCGCTACGGCCCTGCATTTCCGATCTCCACCAGCGACTGGTATCTGCTGGAGGTCACCGCGCCACAGCACATCAACAACATCTGCACGCTGCTCTACGATGCCCTCACGCCGAGCCAGCTCATGCGGCAGATGCGGGCCATCGAGCACGCCACACCCGACCCGACCATCCAGCAGCAGAGCGGCACGACCACCGGGCCGAATCGCGCGGAGAAATGCCACCTCGTCACCGTACGCGGCATTCTCGTGAAGGATGCGGCCACGCTCGTGCTCGCGCGCGATTCACTCGGCGCGGTCTTTCCCGCCGTCACTGCGAGCAACGGCTTTTACGCGGACGGCTCGTTCATTTTCCACCAGGGGCTCGTGGCGACGGCGACCTACGGCGTCACGCTTTTGGACGCGCTGAACAACTCGCTCGCACTCACCGACAACTCGACCTGGAGTGTCACCGATCCGAGTCGCGCGAATCTCTTCGGCTGGATCACCAGCGGCTATGAACCGCTGATGTTCCGCGGCGCGATGATGGACATGGCCGCCGGACGTTCCATCGCCAGGACCGGCTCGACCGACCATGTCAATGGCCACGAATTTCTCACCGCGCTGCTCGACACGGCGACGTATGCGTCACCGGCGGACGCGCTCACATTTCGCCGCATCGCCAAGGCACACATCGTCGCGGATACGGCACGAAGTTTCGTCAACAATGCCTCCCTGCCAACGCTGGTGCGGGCCAAGGCGGTGCTGAACGACAACGCCATCACGCCACAGCCGGAAGCACCCGCGAACCGGCAATTCGCAGGCTCGGCACGCGCGGTGCATCGTGGCGCGGGTTTCGCGTTTGGCGTGAGCATGTCGTCCAATCGCGTCTTCAACTACGAGGGCATCAGCGGAGAAAACCTCCAAGGCTGGCACACCGGCGACGGTGCCACCTACCTCTACAACAGCGAACTCGACAGCTACAGCGACGCCTACTGGCCCACGGTGAATCGGAAGCGACTCGCCGGCACGACGGTGGACTCGCAGACGCTCGCGAACAACGCGGACCAAAGCACCTTCGGCGCATTCTCATGGGCCGGAGGCGCGGAACTCCTCGGCCTCTATGGCGCGACCGGCATGGAGCTGGACGCACGCAGCAGCACGCTGACTGCGCGGAAGTCATGGTTTCAGTTCGATGATGAAATCGTCGCGCTCGGCACCGGCATCACCAGCACCGACAACCGCACCATCGAGACCATCGTGGAAAATCGCCGCCTCCAAGACGCCGCGAGCACGCTCACCGTGGATGGCGCCGCCAAGCCAGCCTCGCTCGGCTGGAGTGAAACGATGACCGGCATCGGCTGGGCGCACCTCGCCGCGACTGGCGGCTATATTTTTCATGGCGGTGCCACGGTGAAAGGCCTGCGCGAGGCGCGAACCGGATCGTGGAGCGAAATCCACAGCGCCGGCCCGACCACGACGATCACGCGCAACTACGCCACGCTCTGGCTCGATCACGGTGCGAATCCCATCAACGGCACCTACGCCTACACGATCCTACCCGGCAAAAGCGCTGCGCAAACCGCAGCCTACGCCGTCGGATCCGACATCGTCATTCTCGAAAACACGACCGCCGCGCACGGCGTCCGTGAGCAGCAGCTCGGCATCACCGCCGCGAACTTCTGGAACGATGGGGCACACACCACGGGCATCATCACCAGCGACAGGAAATCTAGCGTCCTCGTGCGCGAGAGCCCCACCAAGCTCGAAGTGGCTGTGTCCGATCCCACGCAGCACAACAGCGGCATCATCACCATCGAACTCGCCCGCAGCGCCGTCAGCGTCGCCAGCAGTGATCCCGAGATCACCGTGACGCAGCTCTCGCCGACGGTTCGTTTCACCGCGAACGTGAACGGCAAGCTGGGCCGCGCTTTGAAAGTCACCTTCAATGACACGCCGCTCAATGCGTGGAAGCACGCGCACTTCGCCGGTGCATTAGGCCAGAGCGGCGATCTGCTCGATCCCGACTCCGACGGCACAGTGAACCTCCTCGAATACGCCACAGGCGGCGATCCCAATACGCCATCGCCGAGCGTCGTGCTGGCAGGAAACGACGGCTCCTTTTTCATCACCTACACCGAGTCCCTTCTCGCTAGTGATGTGACTTTCACCGTCGAAGTCTCCACCGATCTCATCCACTGGCAGCCCGCCACCGTCACGCGCACCATCCTCAGCAGCACTGCCACCACGCAGCTAGTGCGCGCTGAAGAGGCAACGCCAGTAGGCTCAAGCCAGCGATTCCTGCGCCTCCATATCGCAGTGCCGTAGCCTCCACCACTTTGATGCTCTCCAGCGTCGGCCTGTTGCGTTTAAGGGTCGCTATATCCAACTCGATGACGTGCCCGGCTAGTGCGCGGGCGAGTGGTGGGGATGTGATACCTTCCGCGTGCAAAACGTCGCGCAGCAACGGACGGGATGGGCAACTTTCGCTCATGACACCCAAACTCTTTTGCGCTGCGGGCTTGCAGTCGAAAACTTCACTCGTGGGCGATACACCTGCGGGTGTATTGCTGGATTTCGCAGGAGGAGTGAAAACTTGCGTCATGAAAACAGTCATCGCATTCGTTTCCGCCGTCATTGTGGCGCTCGCGGGAGTTACACACGCGGGCGGAATCGCCGGAGGGACGACGAGTGGCCAGGTTCCGCTGAGTGAACTTGGTTCCGGCACGTATCTTGGGGCAATGGGCGGGCTGTATCCGGGCGGCAGTAACACGATTCCGGCGGGCCATTTATCCGCGGGGCTTTCGCTCACCGCGCAGGTGGCGCCGCTCGACTCGATGGGCAATTCGAGCGCGGCGGGGAAAATCGGGGTCGTCTCGCTCGGAATGTCGAATTCGAGCTTCATCTTCGGCGTGATGAGCGAGCTGCTGCTCGGGCAGACTGCGCCAAATGTGGTGATTGTGCAGGCCGCGCAGGGCGGCTTCGACGTGGGCGAATGGGCCAGCCCGACAAACGCAATCTGGGGCAATGCCGTCGCGGCGGTGAACGGAAAAGGAATCACCCCGCAGCAGGTGCAGCTCGTCCTGCAATACCACTCGATGGCCAACAGCAAATACCCGCCGCAGGCGTGGCCCGCGACTCCGCACGATTTCCAGAACTTCGCCGAGCAGACGATGCGGAATCTCCCGGCGTTCTTTCCGAAGACGAAGCTGTGCCTGTGGTCATCGCGTGAATACGCGGGTTTCACGACCACGATGAACAACCCGGAGCCTTACGCCTACCAGTCCGGGTTCGCGGTGAAGTGGATGATTGAAAAGCAAATCAACGGCGATGCGTCGCTGAACTTCGACCTCAACTCCGGGCCGGTGATGTGCCCATGGATGGCGTGGGGGCCTTACGTGTGGGGCGACGGCCTCACGCCGCGCGCGGACGGCTCGGTGTGGGAAATTCGCGACTTCAACGCGGATGGCGTCCATCCCTCGGTGCGTGGGCGCACGAAGGCGGCAGCGGCGTGGGCGCGATTCCTCCTCACCAGCCCGCTCACCGCGCCGTGGCTGCGCGCGCCGGGGAATCGCCCGCCCTTGGTGAAAGTCATCGGCCCGGATACAAACGTCATCGTCGAGGCTGGTGGTCGCGTCGCCGTGGAGGCACACGCGGAGGACATTGATGGCAGCGTGGCGCGCGTGGATTTCTATCAGGGCAAGACGCTGCTCGGCTCTGATGCCACAGCACCGTATTCATTCCTGTGGTCCGGCTTCTCGCCGGGCGACTACACGGTGAAAGCCGTGGCGGTGGACGACCTCGGCGCGAGCACGACGAGCCTGAACGTGACGCTGCTCCTCCGCGATGCCACCACCGCCACGGGCGCGGCGGACGTTGCGACGGACAGCTTTGAGAGCAGCGATTTTGTCGGCGGCGCAGGCTGGCTGTCGCAAGGATGGGCCGTGGCCGGAAACGCGAGTGTCATCACGACACCCACGCCCCCGGCGGGCTCGTATCAATCGCAGCTCAAAGCCGGCGCATCGCTCACGCGGGCGGTGGACCTCGCCGCCGCAGTAGCGCCGTCGCTGAGCTTCCAATGGCGCGGGCAACTCCCGGCAGGCTACACGTTTCTCGTCGAGTCGCTCGGCGCGAGCACGCAGACGCTTTTCAGTCGCACAAATCTCAACCAGGCGACGGCGCTCGCCGAGTCCATCCCGCTCGCTGCCTTCCAGCCCGGCGCGAACTTTACGCTGCGCTTCAGCGTCACCGGCCCTGCAAACGCGGCCACGCTGCTGCTCGACGACATCCGCATCACGACAGTCGCGCCCGCAGTGCCCGCAGCACCCTCGCTGATTCTCCGCGCTACCGCGCCCAGTGAGTTTCAATTGATTGGCAGTGCCGCGATTCACCGCACCTACACGCTCGAATTCAGTACAGACCTCGTGACGTGGGCTCCGCTGCATCACACCACCGCCATCGAGGATGGGACGAACCTTTTCCCCGCCGCGGTGAGCGGCACCGCGGCATTTTACCGGAACACGACAGTGCTCCCGTAGCGTGCAGCCGATGCTCCTGCGGGTGCATATACGGTTTCCGCAAGTGGCGGAAGATATGCCGCATGAAAACGATCTCACGTCTCACACTCCTGCTCGCAACCATCTTGATGGCTCACGCCGCTCCGCCTTCTGCGTGGACGGCGCGGGGCATTGGCGGCGGCGGCGGAATGTTTGCTCCGAGCTTCAGCCCACACGATACGAGCACGGCATTTCTGGCTGTAGATATGAGCCATGTTTTGCGCACGACGGATGGCTTCGCTTCGTGGACTACGATTGATTTCGATCAGCTTCAGGGGAAGCAATTCACCGAGGTGCAGTTCACCGCGACGCCCAATACGCTCTACGCGGCGGACCAGCGGCGCTCCGCCACGGAGAACACGATCGTGCGTCCGCTGAAGAGCATAAACAATGGCGACTCGTGGACCACGTTTGCGAACTGGTCGTCGTCTCTCCGCGCTTTGAGCGTCAACGCTTCGCCGTTGCGCAGCGATACGTTCCTCATCTGCGCGGGTAGTAATACCGGCAGCGACATCCGCTTTTACCGCAACGCGGGAACAGTCGGCGCGTTCTCCATCGCCCACACCTTCACCGGCACGCAGGGACGCGTGGCGGGTGTGTTTTGGAATACGGGCGCTCAGGAGGAATGCTGGGTCGGCACGAATCAAGGACTGCTCTACTCGACGAACGGCGGGCAGAGCTTCAGCGCATCGGTGGCGATTCCGACGGCTGAAACGATGTGCAGTTTCGCAGGCGGACGCGACGCGACGACGGGGCAGATTCGCTTCTACGCCGTGACGACGACCTCGACCGTGGGTGCTCAGAGCACGCCGCAGAGTTTCGCGAATGGCACCGGGCATGTGTGGCGGCTGGACTGGGGTTCGGCAAACTGGGTGGACGTCACCGGCCCCATCACGGGCACCGAGCGGCCGACGATCGTGGCGATGTCGAGAGGCAACGCGGATGTGGCCTACGTGGCGGTGAACCGGCCGACGAGCTATCCCGACTCATGCGCGGTGTGGCGCGTCACGTCGCCGGGCGGGACGTGGCAGAACATTTTCACCACGGCGGGAAATGGGAACATCGCGACGGGCTGGCTCGGTACCACACAGCGCACCGGGACGGTCGCGAGAAGGTTCGAAAGCGACCTCACATACGCCCCACCGTGCGGACTCGCCGTGCATCCGTCGCAGCCAGGGCGCGTGCTGTTTTGCGACAATGCGCAGATCGTGCTGAGCACAAATGCCGACACCGCATCGCCGCTGTGGCAGCAAGCGTATGCGACGCCGGACAACGCAGGCCACGGTGCCGGACAGCTCATTCCAAACGGCCAGAGCTACCTCAGCAACGGTCTCGAAGTGACCGTGTGCACACAGCTCGATTTCTGCGGCGGCCGTGTGATGCTCGCGGCGATGCTCGATTTGCAAATGGCCATCAGCACCGATGGCGGGAAGCGGTGGGGCTGGCCGTTTGACCACACCACACTCGGTGGCGGCGACGTGAACGCCGTCGCGCACGACCCGCTCACCGGCACTCGCTACGCTGCGGCGGCTTTCACAAACTCGGCCTACGAATACCTCGGCTGCGACGACGCCCACACCGACAATACCGGCTCGGCGAGCAAGGCTGCGCCGGGCGTGTATTTCCAAGCTCCGGGTGAGAATGTGTGGCACCCGCTCAAGACAGACTTCGGCGTCGGCTCCGGGCAGCGCGGTGCGAATCCGGTGTCGCTGACCTTCGACCCGACCGCGCGAAAACTCTACGTGAGCGTGGTTCACAGCGAGCCGGGAATGGACGGCAACGACCCGGCAAAGGACGGCATCTACGTCCTCGACGTCGCGACTTCGTCGTGGAGCAAACTGAACTCACCGCGGCGCAACGGCACCGCGGTGCAGCATCCTTACACCGTGAGCGTGCTGCCCGGCGGTGGCCTCGTCGCCAGCTACTGCGCGCACCAAGTTGGCGATGCTGCCATCCTGCCACCCACGATCACGAACGGTGCATACAAGCCCACGTCGGGCGTCTTTTATCTCCCGTCTGGCAGCAGCACATGGCTCGACAAGACGACGCGGAACGAGATGCGCTATTTCACCCGCGATGTCGTCGTGGACCCGCACGACCCGAGCGGCCTGACGTGGTTCGCCTGCGTGTGGAATACGGACAGCAATGTGGTGACGCCCGCCGCCGCCGGTGACACGCCGGCGACCTGGGGCGGCCTGTATCGCACTGTGGATGGCGGCGATCATTGGACGCCGATTTGGAATGGCGACACCAATTTCAGCGGCAGTGCCACGAGCTGCGCCATTCATCCGGAACCCGGACTGAAGGACGAACTGCTGCTGACGACACGCTTCGGCGGGCTGTGGATTTCGCAGAACATCCACGCGGCCACACCGACTTTCGCGCGAGTGGATTCCTACCGCTTCCGAGCACCATCACGCGTTTACTACGACCCGGCAAACCACGACAAAATCTGGGTGACGAGCATCGGCAATGGGATCGTAGAGGGCGTGCGCCCGACGACCTTCGGCGAGTGGCGTACGCGGAATTTCGGCGCGCTGGCTGCCGACGATACCGTGAGCGGCCCGCTCGCCGACCCCGATCGCGACGGAAGAATCAACGCGATCGAATACGCCACACAGAGCGACGCCTTCACGACCGACCTCGCCCCGCTCTCGCTCACGCTGTCTCCGACCCCCGCGCTCGCGTTCCGCCGCTATCCCGCCGCGAACGACGCCACGTTCATCGTCGAACGTTCGCCCGACCTGCTCTCATGGCAGACGCTCGCGCAGGCTGCCGGCATGGGAACATGGAGCGTCACGCCGGGCTTCACATTGGCGGAGGCGTCCGATGGAGCCATCACCGCAGCGGATAATGTCAGCGCCAGCCAACTGTTCTACCGGCTGCGAGTCATCGTGCCTTAGAGCCACGCTTGCAAAGAGGGCAGAGCCCGGGGTGCTCGCACCTTGCCATCGCGCGAGTTGCCATCGCACACTTGGCGTATGAAAGGTGTGCTCATTTTGTCCTGCTGCGTGTCGCTGGTGTGTGCTGCTGGGGAGCATTCGCCGGCGGAGGTTGCGGCTTCATTTTCGCTCGCGGAACCGGAGCTGGCGATAGAGCTGGTGGCCTCGGAGCCGCTGGTGGAGTCGCCGTGTGCGGTGGCTTTTGATGAGCGCGGGCGGCTTTTTGTGGCGGAGAATCGGGGCTATCCGAACGCGTCGGAAGCGCTCGGGCGCATTGCGCTGTTGCGCGATGCCGATGGCGATGGGCGGATGGATGAACGGACGACGTTTGCGGAGGGGTTGAGCTTTCCCAATGGCGTGCTGCCGTGGCGCGGTGGGGTGATCGTGACTTGCGCGCCGGACGTTCTTTTTCTGAAAGACACGGACGGCGATGGCGTGGCGGATGAGCGCCGTGTTTTGCTGACGGGCTTCGCGACGACGGGCAGCACGCAACTCCGCGTGAATGCGCCGACGCTCGGCGCGG
>JAYUSJ010000341.1:0-11789 GCA_043755735.1 Verrucomicrobiaceae bacterium
CCGCTTTCCACGAGGCACACTCCGATGATCGCCGCGAGCGCCACGACGATGCCGATTTTCGACGCCATCGTGCCAAAGCCCTCGGCTGTCAGTTCCGCCGCACGGACCCAATGTCCCTTTTCTTTCGCGGGAGTCTTCGGCAGCGTTCCGTATTCGCCGGGGAGTTGCGTACGGGACAGTCCGCCTGTGAGAATCGCGGCCATTACCAGCGCGACGAAGACGTGAATTCGAAACCGGGTGATCGCCAGAACGATGAAGATCAAAGCGGCGACCAAGACGAGCAGCGGCCACCAGTCGAGAGCTGGAGTTGTAGAGAGAGCGATGGAAAATGTCATGAATTCGAGCCGTTACACAGCCACGACTGTTTCCAAAATCGCGACGAATGAAAGAGAGCGCATACCCGATGGTCAGTATCTTCCAGCGTCCCCGCCGTCAAATGATGAGCGCCGCAACAAATCCGGCGCATTGAGAAATTGCACCCGCGCGTTTCTCCCGCGATACTCACGCATGAACAGCGCAGAGAAGACCAAGGAACTATACATTCAGCTACGCAGGCTTTCGTGCGACGAACTCTGGGACGAAGAGGTCCCGAGCTTCAACAAAGCGTCTGCCGAAGAGCGTTCCGAGCGGGTCGCCTTGATTCGCGCAATCGGCGTCGTCTTTTCCGAGACGGGAACCAAGGGCGAAAAAGATCTCGTCCGCCCGTGGCTCACCGCCTTGCTGAAGGACCCGTGCGAAAAAATCCGCCGCTACGCCATGGCCGCGCTGCCGAAAATTGGCGCAGGCGCGGGCGAGGAGACCGAACTGCTAGCGCTCATGAAAAAGGCGTCCGGTGATCGCGAAAAGAAGTTCCTCGGCGAGACCTTGGAGAAGATCGGCGGCGCTGCGACGCTCAAAGAAATCCGCGACCTCTCGCCACGCACGGCGCAGAAAGTAAAGGCGAGCATCGCCCGCAGCGAGCAGCCCAGCACCGTCCGGCTCGACCGCGAACTCGCGCAGGTTTCGCAGCTTCGCATTCACCTCCGCGGACGTGCGGGGCTCGAGTCCATCCTTCGCTCCGAAGTCGAAGAATCCATCCTCCGCCGCGGAAAGTTCCGCATCATCACCACCAGCACCGGACTCGTCGTTCTCGCGCCGACCGCCCCGTTTTCGCTCGGCGATTTGTATGCGTTCCGCTGCTTCGGCACCATCGGCTTCGTCCTCGGCACGATGAGCGGCGAGCCCGTCGAGAGCCTCGCGAAAATCATCACTGCGCCGACCTCGCGCAGGCTGTTCGAGACCTTCACCGAGGGCTCCATCCGATACCGCCTAGACTTCGTGGACAAGGGCCACCAGCGCGCCGCAGTCCGCGATGTCGCGCTGCGGGCCTTTGCGTTGTGCCCCGATCTTTTGAACGACTCGCAGCAAGCGCCCTGGATGGTCGAAGTGCGCGGAGATGTCGTCGAGCTGCGCCCGCGCATCACGCCGGACCCTCGCTTCGCCTACCGCCAGCACGATGTCCCCGCCGCGTCGCATCCGCCCCTCGCCGCGTGCATGGCCCGCCTCGCCGGGCCGATGAACGGCGAGATTGTGTGGGACCCGTTCTGCGGTTCCGGAGTGGAACTCATTGAGCGCGCCATGCTCGGCGGCGTCGCGGAACTCCACGGGACTGACCTTAGCGATGAAGCCATCGGATTTTCGCAGGCCAACGTCGCCGCCGCCAAACTCACCGGCATCACCGCCCGGTTCACCTGCTGCGATTTCCGCGAATACACCGGCCTGCGGCCAAACAGCGCGACCCTCGTCATCTCCAATCCGCCCATGGGCCGCCGCGTCCCCATCCCGAACCTCCGCGGCCTATTCTACGACCTGCTCGAAAAAAGCGCCGAAGTCCTAAAGCCCGGCGGCCGCGTCATCTTCCCCAACCCGCTGAAAATGGACACCCCGCCGCGCGGCCTCACCCTCGTCTCCCGCCAGCCCGTCGATCTCGGCGGCTTCGAGTGCAAGCTGGAGCTCTATCGCAAGACCGGCGGATAGCCGCGTCCGAGTGGGTTGGACGCTGTGAAGAATCCGCCTGCGACGGGCTTATCAAGAATCTGTGGGACACCATCGTCTTCCGCACCAAGCTCACCAACCCCATCGGCACTACCTTCGGTGCCCCGCCAGCATCACGCTATAATGCCGCGCGAAGCCGTGGCATCCACCACGGCTAGCCGCAGAGCTCTGCGCGACAAGTCGCTTGAGAAAGGGCGGCGACAAGTCGCCGCAGTCCACGGCGCTCTCGCGCCCTACACGTCGCAAATCTCAACGCCCTGCGCGAGCGAGGCGACTTTGTCGGGGATGGTCGGGATGAACTCCTGGCCTACGTATCCATCGTATTTGATGTCGAGGAGCGCCTTCATCAGCGCGGGGTAGTTTAGCTCCTGCGTTCCGTCGATTTCGTTCCGTCCGGGGATGCCGGCGGTGTGGACGTGGGCGATGTATTCCTTGTGCTCGTGGATGCGCGAAACGACGTCTCCGTGCATGATTTGCACATGGTATAAATCGAAGAGCACCTTGCAGCGCGGCGAGCCGACCTGACGGCAAATCTCAATCGTGCGCTCCATCGAATCGCAGAAATAATCCGGGTGCCCCTTCATCTGCGTCGGGACCCGGCTGTTGAGCATCTCCACGCTGAGCGTCACCTTTTTCTCCTCCGCAAAACCCACGACCTCCTTCAGCCCGGCGACCATGTTTTTGATGCCTTCTTCGTCCGAAAGCCCGCGCCGAAATCCGCTGAACGTGATCACCCGCTCCACACCCGCCGCCGCACATGCCTCGATGACTGTGCGCAGTTTCGCGTGGCACTCCGCCCATTCTTCGCGATGCGCAAAGCCCTTGGAAAAACCATGACTACCCGCGATGGCGCACGTCATTCCGAGTTCCTTCAAAAGCGGCCAGTGCTTTGGGTCGCACAACTCCACCGATTTGAGCCCCATCGCCGCGGAGTGCCGCGCGAGTTCCTCGACGGGCATCGGGTTGAAGCACCAGGGAACCACGGACTGTTTGATACGCCCGTTCTTGATTTTATACGGTGCGTTCTGTGCCACCGCTGTAGCGGCGACACCGGTGGCGAGGGCGGCGATGGCGTGGCGGCGGTTCATCAGAATGGAAGCGGGAATTTCCGTGTGAACTGCTTCACTTCGTCGCGAATCTTGCCGAGCTCCGCGGCATTTTCCACAGCACCGAGGGCGCGGTGCATGAAGTCTGCGATGTCCATCATCTCCTCTTCTTTCATCCCGCGAGTGGTCACGGCCGGAGTGCCGACGCGGACGCCGCCGCCTTTGCTGATTGGCTCGGTGTCGAACGGGATTCCGTTTTTGTTTACGGTGATTCCAGCTTGATCGAGGGTCTCTTGCGCGACCTTGCCGTTCAGTCCTTTTGGACGAAGATCCACGAGCATGAGATGGTTGTCCGTGCCGCCACTGACGATGCGGTAGCCGTGGTGCGCGAGGCGCGCGCTGAGGGCCTTGGCGTTGTTCACGACCTGCTGGCCGTATGCTTTGAACGAAGGCTGGAGCGCTTCGTGGAAGCAGACTGCTTTTGCCGCGATGACATGTTCGAGCGGTCCGCCCTGGATGCCGGGGAAGACCTGGCTGTCGATGGCCTTGGCGTATTTCTCTTTGCAGATGATGATGCCGCCGCGCGGCCCACGCAGGCTCTTGTGCGTGGTCGTGGTGGTGAAATCGGCGAGGCCGCATGGATTCGGATGCTGGCCACCGGCGACGAGTCCGGCGATGTGCGCCATATCGACGAAGAGCAGCGCGCCGACTTTGTCCGCAATCGCGCGCATCCGCTCGAAGTCAATGATGCGCGGGTAAGCGCTCGCTCCTGCCGTGATCATCTTCGGCTGCACTTCGATCGCCATTTTCTCCAGCGCGTCGTAGTCGATGCGCTCGTCTTTTTCACTCACTCCGTAGTGGGTGACTTCGTAGAAGCGCCCGCTGAAATTCGCCTTGTGCCCGTGCGTCAGATGCCCGCCGTGCGCGAGGTTCATCGTCAGAATGCGATCACCGATTTGGAGGCTGGAGAAATAGACCGCCGTATTTGCCTGCGAGCCGGAATGCGGCTGGACATTGACGTGCTCGGCACCGGGGAACAGCGCCTTCGCCCGATCGATGGCGAGTTGCTCGACGACATCAACATTCTCACAGCCACCGTACCAGCGGCGGCCGGGATAGCCTTCCGCGTATTTGTTCGTGAGGCAGGAGCCCTGCGCGTCCATGACGGCGCGGCTGGTGAAGTTCTCCGAAGCGATGAGCTCGATGCCTTCGAGCTGGCGTTTGTGCTCTTCCTCGATGCAGTGGAAAATCGCGCTGTCCACCTCGGCGAGCGATTTGCCGCCGACCGACGAAGAACACTGCTCGATCTTATCGACGCGTCCCGCGTGGCGACCGCCTTCGAACTCCGTCGCGAGGAATGCCTCGACGATTTCCCCTGCTTTATTTGGTGCGACATTGCTCGCACCGAGGCAGAGGACGTTCGCATTATTGTGGCGGCGCGTGGTCGCAGCATCCGCTGCATTCGTGACGAGCGCGGCGCGAATTCCCTGATGGCGATTCGCGGCGATGCTCATGCCGATTCCTGTCCGGCAGACCAGCACTCCGAAGTCCGCTTCGCCGGAAAGAACCTGGTCGCACACCAGCCCCGCGTAATCCGGATAATCCACGGAATCCGTCGAGTTTGTGCCGAGGTCTTGAACGATGAATCCTTTTGCTTTCAGCGCATCATGGACGGCGCTTTTCACTTCCACTCCGCCGTGGTCAGCGCCGAGGGCGATGCGGATGGTTTTCTGTGTCGTTGCAGGATTCATGGATGTTTGAGTCATTATTGGTGTGTCGATGTGCTTGATGAGACTGGGTAGGGCTTTGGAAAGATGATCGCGCGTGGCGATGTATGCGTGCATGCCCATGCCGATGGGATCGGGCACTTCGGGCCTTGCTGCAAGCGATGGCTCGAACTCGCACGCCAGCCATGCTTTTTCCTCGGCCTCGGGGAAAAAAGTGAGGATCGCATCGAGGTGCGAGCGGGTCATCCCGTAGATGTGCGTCGCCCACTCGACAAGTTCGTCGGTCAGCGGCTGCGAGCGGATGGATCGGATATCGACGCCAATCTGGCGGCACGCCTCAACGCCGTTCTCGCTGGGCCGCTGTCCGTAGCCGGTCGCGACACCCGCGCTGGCAACTTCCACGTCGTGGCGCGAACGCACGGCGTGACGAAGGAGACCCTCTGCGATGGGGCTTCGGCAGATGTTTCCAGTGCAGACAAAAAGGACGCGTTTGGTAGTAGCCACAGGTTTTAGGACTGCGGACGGTAGGGACCGATTCCGAAGCGATCAACAGCGGATTTCGCAGACTACTTCAGCAAGTCATCCAGTTCGAGATGCGTCGCATTCCTCAGCTTCCCGTCCGGCCCCACGATCTCCATCGTTTTGAGGTAATAATTGCCATCGCGCTTCATCGCACTGCGAGCGGTGAACCTGCGGACGACATTCCCAGCGGCGTCATACGCCTCCATTTTCATCATGGCATTGTCGGCTTTGGAAAACCACGCGTTCACCTTGGAATACTGCGTCACGGTTCCTGCGGGCGGGCGAATTTCAACTTCCCATGAATCCTGCACAAGAATCTTGGCGTCATCCACGACCTTCGCGTCGGGCCAATACAGGAAACGCATCGAAAGATCCTCGTAGGTGATGGTCGTACCGCGCACCGGGTCGTCAAATTTTCCGGATGTGATGCGCTCGGGCTTTCCGCCGAGCGTTTGCTCCAGACGCGAATCCTTTTCGCCAAGGCGCAGCGTGATCGTGTCCTTATTATCCTGGAATTCGTAACGGATGACCCCGTTCGAGACGCTGAGGATAAACGGGGTTTTTTTCGAGCTCGCGCCGATTCTAAAATGACCGCTGAACTTCGCGTCCACACTGGACTGCGCGGCGCGGGCTTGCTTGAGAAGTTCGCGCGCATCCGGCTTGTCGGCGGCAAATGTGGCGCTGCACAGGAAAACTGCGGCGAGTGCGGCGAGTCGGCTCTTTACACAAGTGAATGGGCTCATAGTTGACAGCATGTTCGTTCAACGTCCGACGAATCGAAAGCACCTTTTATTGCCAAACATGTAAAAGTGCTCCGACTGCGGATTCCTTGAGAGCCAGACCCAACACCAGCGGCACGCCATCCGCCTGAAGAACGGTCCGTACCCACGCCCAAAACCGGCGGGATGCGGGGACTGGGCGACGACGATCCAATGAAAAACATCTTGCTCATTGGCGGTTGTTTTTTCCTGCGCCGGTCTCCCCCGTCTCCCGCTTCGAGCCAAGTGAAAAGCCGGGTTCCATGACCACCTCCGCGGCTTTCGGGCTTTCCTTCGAACCGGCGGTTTGCTTACTGTCACAGGATGCGTTACCTATCCGCGACTATCCTCGCCCTTGGAATCCTCACGTCCGACCTTGTCTCTGAGGAAACCTCCAAGCCCGCCCCGCCACCTGCCAGCCTTGATTTTCAAACGCTGAGCAAAATTACCGGCATACTGCCGCTCCCGGACGTGAAACCACGCTCAGCAGCCGAGATCGCGGAAACAAGAGCAGCCAAGTTTGCGCGCATGAAACGCGTTCATGTGGAACCCGCGATGTCCCGAGTGAAGGACGCCCCTTACGCGGAAAAATTCGGTGCGTTCATGGAAAAGGCGTTTACATTTCTCAGCGGGAGCCCGGATTTCAAAACCGTCGAGATCAGCCTAGAAGGCCGGCCTCTCGAGGGTTTGGGATGCGCGGATCCCCTTTACTATCTGCTGATGGGCATCGTCGAGGAGAGCGCGCAGGCAAAGTCAGCATGGAATGCCAAAGCAATCGCCCAGGCATGGAAGACTGAAAGCATTCCGCCTTCGCTGCTCCTTTGGTGCGCTGCGAACCGCAACAAAATGGAGCGCCTCACAAGCACGCAAAAGGAGCGACTTCTCGCGGCGCTTTTGACTACGCTTTCTGCCGACTCGGTAAATGCCTACGTGATGGAGCTTACTGTCAGTTCGCTACACACCACCTACGGAGCATTCACAGGACTCAATATGGAGGACGAACTCCGGAAAGCGTATGCGTCATCGGCACTGCCCGATTGGGCAAAGAACGTGTTGCTCGGCGTCCTCGAGAAGGATTACGCGTGGAAACTGCGCGGTGGCGATTGGGCTGCCAACGTGACGGAGGACGGGTGGAAGGGGTTTCGCAAACACCTTGAGATTGCTCGAGAGAAGCTGACGGCATCCTGGACCGGGAATCCGAAAGATCCCAAGGCGGCGGCAACGATGATTCAGGTCACCATGGGTCTCGGAGGCGACATTGCGGAACTGCAAAAATGGTTTCATCGGGCCATTTCGGCAGGGTTCTCCGACGAGGCACCTTACCAGTATTTCATCAATGCGATCTCGTCCAAATGGGGCGGAAGCTGGCTCCACATGCTCGCGTTCGGCGAAGCATGCATGGATTCCGGGCGCTACGACACGGTGGTTCCGAAATACCTGCTGGGCATTCTCTCCGCAGTTTCCGCCGAGGTGCCGGAGTGGAGAAAACTTTATTCCAATCCCGAGATTCGCGACCGCGTGGGAAAACTCCTAATGCAGTCGCTCGCAACAACCACCGACGAAAAAGCGAAGGCGGAATTACTCGGGCAAGCCGCCGTTTACGCATGGCTCGCGGGCGACTATCCACAAGCCGTGAAGCACCTCGAAAAAGGCGTTATCGAACCCAACGGAGCGGCCGCCTCCATACTAAAACAGGTGAATTCGACGGTTGAGAGAATGAAGATCGAATGTCACATCTTTTCAAGCGCCGCGAAGGAACCCTATCTCGCCGCCATCGCCGCCAAAGATGAGAAAAATTGGGATGTCGCCGCGGAAGCATTTATCCTCGCCCGCCTCCGTGCGCCGGCATCTGCGGTAAACTACTTGCGAGGCCAGCTCGCGGTCCTCGAATTCGAGAAAGATATGGCTCTCAAGCACCGCGCAAAAGTCCCGATGAAGGACAACAACGCCGGATGGACAACGCTCGGGGCATCAGCGTCAATCAACAGTGACAAGCTCCACCTCGTAGGAGCACAGAGGAATAGCAAAACGATATTTGAAGGACGGGTGCCCGCGAAGTTTGTCATGACCGGACGCTACTCATTTCCCGGAACAACGACACCGGAGAATCGCGACCTTTTGATCATTTTTGGAGCCGCAGCAATTGGCGGAGATTCCGCGGAAAAAGGCTGGAATTGCTTTCACTTTTGGTCTTCGAAAACCGAGCCAAAGCGAATCGCAGCATTGGAGGAAGACTACCGGCCTCCGAATAACCTGAACAAGACGTTCGAGTTCCCGGATTCAGGCGTGTTCAAGCTCACGCGGAACTCGAAAGGAGTAAGTCTTCATATCGATGATAAGCCGGTTTACGAAAACATCCGATTGCCGCTGAACGACGAGAATTCCCACCCGCACATTGGCTTTGGAGCACGCTATCCCGCCCGGGGAATGGTGCTCGAAATCTCCGACGTTGAGATTCGAAGTGAAGGAGCCGGAATCTGAACCCGGCATTTAGACCATCCGGCGCTTGCGCGGTGCGTCCACGAGCGGCACGCCTTCCGGCGACAGCAATGCGCCGACGCCGGCGGCGCGGAAATCCTCGGGGATTGGCGCGATGAGATCGAGCCGTTCGCCGGTGCGGGGGTGGTTGAAGCCGAGCTTCCATGCGTGCAGCATTTGCCGGGTGAAGTTGCCGCGCTTTCCGTAAACTTCGTCACCTACGAGCGGGTTGCCGATGTGCTTCATGTGGACGCGAATCTGGTGGGTGCGTCCGGTAAAGAGCGTGCATTCCACGAGCGTTCCTTCGGGCAATTGACCAAGAACCCGCCAGCCGGTCTTCGCCTCTTTTCCCTCCCCCGCCCTTGCGATGGACATCTTTTGGCGATGCACCCGATGCCGCCCGATCGGCTCATCGACGACGCCGTTGCGCCGGGTCATCGTGCCGGATGCGATCGCGATGTAAATCTTCGTCACATCGCGATCGGCGAACTGCTCCTGAAGCGAATGATGCGCGGCGTCGTTCTTGGCCGCGACGAGGCAGCCGCTCGTTTCTTTATCGAGGCGATGGACGATGCCGGGGCGCTCGACTCCTCCTATGCCGCTAAGCTCGTCGCAGTGGAAAAGCAGCGCATTTACCAGCGTGCCGTTGTGGTGCCCGGCGGCGGGATGCACGACAAGTCCGGGCGGTTTATTGATGACGATGATGTCGGCATCTTCAAACAGCACTTCGAGCGCGATATCCTGCGCTTCCGCGGTGCTCGCGGTGGGAGCGGGTTCGTTCAGCACGATCTTTTCGTGGCCGCGCAGTTTGTGGTTTGGCTTCACGATCGCGCCATCGACGGTGAGGTATCCGTCGCGGACAAACATTTGCAGTCGCGAACGGGAAAACTCGGTTCCCTGCTCGCCGAGGAAATGGTCGAGCCGGACTCCGACGTGCGCCGGAGTCACTTGAAATTCAATTGGATTAGACATGTGGTATTTCTCCGCTCAGTGCTCAACCACACCGGGCAAACTCGACTAGCCCTCGATGGTCTGAATCTCCAGCGGCTCGACCTTGATGCCCTGCTCTTCCAGCCACGCGATGGCCGCCTTGATGAGCTCGCGTTCGCCTTGCAATTCCAGCGAGACGAGACCGATCTCGTCGTTCACGCTGGCCTGGCGAATGTTGAATACGACGTCGAATTTCTTCGCGAGTTCGCAGATGACCGGGCGTGTCACGTGGCGGCTCGGATACATGAGCCAGAGGCGTTGAGTGTCCATAGTTAGTAGGTAAATTTTGGCGCGCCGAGGTTCAATCCCGCTGCTTTCACGGATTCAGGAACTGAAAGCGACGGAGACCCGACCGACAGTCCGCTGTGAGCATGGGCGAGGTCCGTGGTGGTGAATGAAAGATCGTCCGTCGCCTTGACCGCGCCATTGGAACCGGAAGCAAGTTCGCCGCCCGGCGCTTCAATGTTCAGCAACTGTGATACAGCGGACACCGAGCCGGCACCGGATGCTCCACCAATCGAGACGATCGCCGCGCCTTCTGCGGCGGCGGGAACCGAGCCATCCGACCCGGCGAGCGCAAAATCGCCTTTCGGCTGCGCCACGAGTTTGATCGGCACATTCAGCCGCGAATTTGGTTCAGGATTTGTCATGCCGACACTCTACACCCTGCTTTCCGCAGTGACAATGAAAGAGGCTGCTACTTGGCCACATTCACGCAAACAAGCCGCTCTTCGCTCCGCAAATAGAGGAATCCGCCGGAGAGGACAGGGCCGGCCCAGGTGGGATAGACGAGCCCTGGGACCTGCCAGCGCGCGAGTTCCTCGCATTTTTCCGGGTTCACTTTAAAGAGACCGAGCAGGCCCGCTTCGCCAAGTGCAATGAGCTTTCCATCGGCGTGGATGGCCCAGCCGCGGGCAAAGACATTGGGCATTGGCTCGCCGCGAAGCTTGCTGTGCCCGCCTTTGCGCCAGCGTTCATCGCGCTCCCACGCGACTTTCCCGGTGAGGAACTCGACGCAACGAAAGACGCCGTCCGGTTCGTTTCGCCCGCTGAATGCGTAAAGATAATCACCTACGAGATTGGGCTGCGACCAATGCATTTCCAACGCGAGCGAGCGCCAGACTTCTTCGACACGTTTACCATCGGGCGCAACGCGAAGGAGAACGCTACCGCTCTTGAAATACGCCGATGAAATCAGGATGCAGTCGCCCTTTACGACTGGAGGCATCGCATTCACGGTTTCTTCGCGCGGCGAGCGAAACCAGAATGAAAACCGGTGCGCGCCGGTGACCGGGTCGAGCGATATGAGACCCTGCCGGGTGACGGCGAGGACGTGGCGCTGGCCGTGAATCGTCGCAAGGACGGGCGCTGCGTAGCTGGCGGCCTTCGCAAACGCGGGATGCGAGGTTTCCCATTTCACAAAAGGTTCGCCGGGCCATCCTTTCATGAGCGCGCCATCCCAGGTCTTCGCACCGCCATTGGCCCACAGGGTCTTTCCAGTGGCAGCGTCAAAGGCAACGACGCTCGCATCGGGCTGTCCGCCGACATGAACGATGAGCCGTTCGCCATCCAGAATGGGCGCGCTACCCACGCCGAAGAAAGCGTCGGGCACATTGAAATCGGCGCCCGTGTTTCGCTGCCAGATTTCCTTGCCGGTCGCGCGGTCGAGACAGACGAGGCGGCCTTCGGCACCGAAAAGGAAGCAACGTTCCTTGGTAAGAAGCGGCTGGCAGCGCGGACCGTTGTTGAATCCGTAAGGGTCTTCGAACTTCGATGGCGTCGAATGCGACCACAGCACTTTGCCGGTAAGCGCGTCCATGGCTTCGGCGACTTCGTTCTCGCCGACGCGGTGATAGAGCACGACGATCCCGTCGATGACGCTCGGCGCGCTGTAGCCTGTGCCGACATCGCGCGACCACACGATCTTCGGTCCGCCCTCGGGCCAACGATCGAGAAGACCGGTCTCCGGCGAAGAGCCGTCGCGATTGGGCCCGAGAAAGGCGGGCCAGTCTGCACCGAAGGACGTGAGTGCGACGAAACAGACGATGAGTGCGATGCGCATAGTAGCCAACACATAGCGGCTCGGTGAAAAGACGCACAAACCAAAATACCAATTTCCTTAAAAAGGAAAATGGCGACCCTAACGGGATTCGAACCCGTGTGTCCGCCTTGAAAGGGCGGTGTCCTAGGCCTCTAGACGATAGGGTCGTTTTCGAGAGGGGCGGAGAATAGGG
>JAYUSJ010000342.1:0-3751 GCA_043755735.1 Verrucomicrobiaceae bacterium
TCTCCTTCGCGTCCTTCGCGCCCTTCGTAGTCACCCCCTCGTCGGTCTGATTTTCTTTGCTAGACGGTATAAGCCGCCTTACTTGATTTCCAGCTCACCGACGTTGAATGCGACCGGCGGGAACGGGTCTTTCCCGCCCGCGTCCAGCGGATCAAAAATCATGAGGACGCCCGTGTATTTTCCGGGCGCGATATTCGGACGTTGGACTGTCCAAGTCTCGACGAATTGCCCGAGCTCCGCGCCCGGCAACGCAGCGCCTTTGAGGATGTAGTGATTTTCGCCACTTGTTGAGCGCAGCCATAGTTTCATCCACGGGATGAAGGTGCGGTCCGCAGCGAATTCCCACGTGATATTCCAGCGGAGAAGGTCGTTGCCATTTGGCGTGGACGGGACGATGGAGACGAGCTGCGTCTTATCATCCAGTCGCCGCGATGTGCCGACGGGCAGCTTACTGCCGTTTGGAGCAGCACGTTGGAAATGCGCGCACGCATTGCGCAAACTTGCAGGAAAAAGTCCTGAATCTTTCAGCCAGCGATGCATGAGTTCGTCGGAGGACGGAACAATTTCACCCGTGACCGTCTTCATCTTTGGATGATGAGAGCCCGCCTCGACGCTAAACGTATATCGGTCCGCATAGTCCACCAAAGCATGGTCCGTAGGCTGTGGCGTGAAGCGCTTGCGCCCGAGCGTGTGAAGCCCCATCAATACAAGCTGGAGCGACTGTAGTTTCTCCCGCTTTGCCACGTGCGACAAAAAGCCAAGACTCGCAGTGACGCTCGCACCTTCGGGCACGGCGGCAACCAACTCCGCATTGACGCGACTGCTCCGCCACGCTGCTCCGGCACCCGCAAGTGTCCGGCCCATCCAGCGCAGCGGGCCAAACCAGAGCTGGGTGACGACACACGCCACCACAAGGTACGTGGCGACCGCATCGCGCCAGAAAAGCCGGGCCGATGCCTCGATCGCCGCAAACAGCATTAGCGCAACCAATGGAGCGCCGTAGTGCCAATGGATCTCCCATTCCGATGAACGAAACGACAGTAAGTGCTGAAGAAAAAGCGGCGCGGCGATGATGATCCACCGGATCCGCAGAACAGGAAGAAAGAGGAACGGGAGCAGAAGCCCCCAAATCAGGTTTCCCTGGGTAACTCCGCGCCACAGTGCGGCAAAGCTGTTTCGCACGATGCCGCCTTCGCCATGCAAAGGCGCATAGAGAACGCCGTAATCCACGCTACCGCCGTTCCATTTGGGTCCCAGCCAGAGCCCGTAAGCGAGCACCCAGACGAGTGCGACGATTCCCGGAAACACATTCATCGACACCTGCCAATCGCGACCGCGCAACCGCTCCAAAACCCAATGCACAGCGCACATCCACGCAAGCATCAAAGCCACGTTTTCCTTGCACATCAGCGCGAGCAGGAACCAAACAAAATGCAGCCCCGGCATCCGCCGCAACCGCGCCTCCAGCATGAGAAGAATGAACGGTGCCGAAAGCGTCTCCGGATGAAACTCATGCATCCCGCTGAATCCCACCGCCGGCGCGAGCAACGCTGCGAGAGCCAGCCCGGTGCAGGCCCGCGCGCTGAACTCCATCGCCGCGGCAATCCGATAGGCGGTGAACGGAATTGTCGCGAGCAGCAAGGCCTGGATGCCGACGAGCATCATCGGATGCTTCCAAATCCAGAACAACGGCAACAGTAGAAACACGATGGGCTCCGCGTGATTGCCCATGATGGACGTATCGAGAAGCGAGACCGTCCCCTGCCCCCTCAGCGCCTGCCAAAGCCCCTGCACATAAAACGCGATATCGAAGGTCTGATACTGAAACGTCTTCCAGCGAAACCACGATTCCGTGATGACTGCGGTGCAAAAAATCAGTGCTGCCCACCAGACGGTGCGCGACGTTCGTTGAGTCGGCTCATACATTCCACGGAGCTTCTACCGGACGCCTGCCGGAATGCCAGACAAGACAATCCTTCTTCACGGGCTAACCCGGCGGAAACCGAAGTTGCGGAGTGCCATCGAGCCGCTTGGTGAGGTCAATGGGATCGCCCATTTTCACCACCGCTGGATCCACCTGATAGGCCCACACTTTTAACAGCACGAGATCCGCCGCACCAAAGATCGTCGAGAACGCGCCGTCCACCGCATCAAGCCCGCAGGCAATGGGAATACGCCCGATACGCGGCACGTTGAAACGGGCGTCAAACGTGTGCCATTTGTTCCCGATGAAAACCTGGAAGAAAGCGTGGAAGTCCATCGGCGAGCCGTTGTCGGGAAAAGCCACATCCGGCAGATGCCCCGTGACATATCTCGCCGGGATATTGAAACAGCGGCAAAGCGCGATCGCGGTGTGGGCAAAGTCGCGGCATACGCCGAATCGCTGCTGAATAATCTCGCTCGCCGATGTGTAACAACTGCCGCCACCCCAGCGATACTGGATGTTCGTGTGCAGCCAATCGCAAATGGCCTGCACTCTCGCGAAGCCGTGCTGAATCTGCCCGAACTGCAAGAAGGCAAAGTCCATCAACCGGTCCGAATCGCAGTAGCGACTGGGCAATATGTAGCGCACAAGTTCAGCCGGCAGGGCGCTCACCGGCACAGGCTCGCCAACGGCATCATGGTCTTCGGGTATCGCTGGAAGCGTTACAAACGCATCCTGCCGAATTAGCGAACGTCCCACCGGAAGATCAAACCGGTGTACGACGTTTCCGTGCGTGTCTTCGGAGACCTGTGTATTGACTCCCGCCGGAAAGGTGAGTTCCTCGCTCACCATTTGCTGCTGGGGCTCCAGACGCGGCTCAATGAGCAGCGCTATGGGCGTTGGCGAAGATGCTTCGTAGGATAGCTCAAAGCCAATCCGGATGGTGATGAGTTTCGGATAATTGGGCATGCTAAAAACCTGCGATAGTTGGTTTCATCTGCGCGAAGAAATCCTCGAACAGACTCGCGTAAATCATATCGCGCTCGGGATGATATTGGACGCCCAGCCCCCAAGGATAATCACGAATTCTCACCTGCTCGATGATTCCGTCGCCCGCATGCCACGCCTCGACTTCCAGCGGTGCCGCCACGCGATCCAATGCCTGATGATGGGAACTATTCACGAGCGGAAACCGATGCCGGGCGCTTGAGTCGAAGCGCAACGGCTGGACATTTGCGTTCTTCATCGCCGGCAGATCGTGCCCCTTAATATCGAGATGCAGCGTTCCTCCGAGCGCAAGGTTCAGCACCTGCAACCCTTTACAGATACAGAAAATCGGGATTCCACGCTCATACGCCGACCGAACTGCTGCAAATTCCCATGCGTCGCGCTCGGGCTCGGGATTCTTGATGAGCAAGAGGTTCGATGGCCAATCGGCGTGGAACTCAGCCGCAATGTCCGGCCCGCCCGTAATGAGCAGACCGTCCGCAGAAAGCGGATCGACCGGACTAACACGAGCGTTGCCCACGGCTAGTTCCGGTTGAGGTCCGAAGAATTTTTCGAACCACCCGTCGTCGCAATCCCGAATCCATGTGGCTAAACGAAGCATCGCCTTTTGTGCGCCGGGCTCACGCAGGGAACAAGCGTCGATTACACTTCCGCGTATTCTTGATCAGTAGATTTTGAACATCCTTTGGATCGTTCATTTGACACGCAGGGCGTCTCGCGTAAGTCTCCGCGCCCTTTTTCTAATGAGTCTGATCGTTCAAAAATATGGCGGCACGAGCGTTGGCAATCCCGAGCGGATTAAAAACGTCGCGCGCCGCG
>JAYUSJ010000343.1:0-3750 GCA_043755735.1 Verrucomicrobiaceae bacterium
GGCGTCCTCGGCTCGCGCTTTTTCCTGGAGCGCGGCGCTGATGCTTGTGCGGAGGGCTGTGGTGCCGCTGCTTCCACAGGCTCCTCGGCTTTTGGGTCCAGCCCTGCGAGCAAGAGCAGCAGTTGTGCGGAGTCGAGTTTTTCGCTGCTTGCGCGCCAAATTTTCCGCACGACGGCATCGAGCTTCTCTCGCAACAATTTGTTCTCGTTGCGCAGTTCCGTGATGATTTCGCGAAGTCCCGCATTTTCCGCCAACGCCGACGCGAGCCCCTCGGACTCTTGGTTTGGCGTTGATGGTTGTTGCGATTCCTGCATCTGCGGAGAATAAACCACCGACGCGATCTCAAGTTGCGCACTATTTTCAAACTGCGCGTTGTTTTTTGCGCGCGGTGCAACTCACTCGCGCTGGAACCAAGGCCGCATCTTTGCTCCGCGCATGTCGATTCCATCCGTGAGCATCGCAAACGCCTCTGGTCGCAGTGTGAGTTTTGCGCCGGTCACATCGCCCGCTTTCGGCCAGCAAAACGTGCCCTCTTCGAGTCGCTTGGTCATCAGCCAAAGCCCCGTGCCATCGAAATAAAGCACCTTCAGACGCGTGTGCCGTTTGTTTGTGAAAACGAAAAGCGCACCCGATTTTACATCCTCCGAAAGCCGCTCGGAGATCAACCCGTGAAGCCCGTCAAACCCCTTGCGCATATCGCACGGCTCCACCGCCAGGAACACCCGCAGACTTCCCGTGAAACTCAGCACGCTGCACCTCCCGCGTAAAGCGACGGAGTCGCCACGCGGCTGTTTGCCGTCGCCAGCTCCCGCAGCAAAAGCACCGCAATTTTCGCCTGCTCCACATCGCCCACCTCCACATGCGCACCGCCCGGCAACTGCACAGTCAACGACTTGCCCGGCGATTGCGCCGGAGCAGCCACCGTGGCCTCCACCCAGCGCAAAGACTTTGCGCCGCTGCGAGACTTGCGGCGCTGCTGCACCCAGGAAGCAAACGTCGGATACTTCACGCCGAGTCGCGCGGCAAACTGAGTCGCCGGCATCCCGCTGCGTTCAAACTCATCAAGCACCGCATCGCGCAACTCGCGCGGCGTCCACACGCGCCCGGCTTCATCGACTTTAAGAACCTGTTCCGTTTTCGAATTCATAGATCGCGTAATGTATGGATTACGCAATTTTCGGCGACCGAACTCAGACGGTGCTACGCATGACGCTTACGATGAATCGAGCATGACAGAGATTTCTTCGGGTCGATGCGTTGTGTTGTCCGCCAAACGCTGGTGTGGCGGACGCGAGTTATCCCGCAGCACCCACTCGTCGGCAAGCGGCAGGTAGTCATCGGCAAAGTGCATCCGGCTGCGCTGAAATCGCCGCCGCACATCCGCCTCCGGAACATCATGCCCGCCGTGTAAAACCCGCAGCGCCACGGCCCGCGAGGTGGCGCTGCAGCATCACCCCGAATCACCGCCCTTTTGCGCGGTCATACCGCGGTCGAAGCCGCGAGAAGTTGGATACGCTTACGAGCGCGTGCGAGACTCGGTGAGATTTGGGACGCGATACTTGCATCCCATGAATTGCGAATGAAATCATCAAGCAATCGGTTGTGATCGGGACCAATGGTAGAAGAGCCTTTCGGCATTAAGCCCGAGCGTATCTTTCGATGCTTTGAGTATTGTGCGACCTTGATCAGTTCCGCCTTCGGGTCCGACAGTGATTCGGGCGCAGTCGGTATTCGCGATAGCGATACGCCCAAGAAATGCGCCATCGCCGCACGGTGTGAAAGTAGCCATGCCTCTACTTCGCGCACACATATTCGAAATAAGAAGCCCGGCGATGGTGAACTATTTATCCAGTCGTGTATCATTTCGGTCGGACATGGACGTGAATCAAGGTCCGTGATCATAATTACAGGGAACCCGAGATTCCCCATTTTTTGAAAATTTGGAGCCTTGGTTTTTAAGCTGCCGAATCCATGCGCATTCTCCTCTCGATAAACAGTGAGTGGCGGTGCTTCTTCTATCAGCTTACGGCCTACGGCTAGACCGGGCTGATCCTCGGCTGCAAGATAAACCGTGTTAAGCATCATCGAAGGCTCAATTCGAGTTGACCGACATTTTTAGGAATTGTCGTCTTCAGTAAGACCTCGCCGACAGATAGTCCGCTCGCTAGCATAATTGATTCTTGTTGGTCTAGCAGATGAACGCGCGTTCCTTCACGGTCCGGTTCTAGGCGGATGATTTCCTCCGCTGGAATCGTTCGGTCTGAAAGCAGCGCTTCACTGTGGGTGGTAATAAGAACTTGGCGAGCCGCTTTGGACTGCTTCTGAACCTGCTGGATTAGTCGCGGAAGATGGCGGACAATTTCCTCGTTCAAAGAAAGCTCTGGCTCTTCAATAAGCAATAGTGAACTACCATCCATAAGCGACCAGAGCAAGCCAATCAGCCGTAAAGTCCCATCTGAAAATTGGCTTTCTCTCTGCCAGGCGCCAGTCGGTCGCCAGTGAGTAAAATTGGCCTCAATGTGCGGCATTCCCGAAACAACATCTTTGGTAAACCGCAAGTCTTTAAAGTAAGGTACCACTGCATCTAATGCCTTTTGGATGCGTCGGAGACGGGCGTCTCGCGTCTTCTCTCCCGTAGCTGCTACTCTCTGAAGAAAACCCTGTCCAAACGGATCCTGTTCGATTGTGTTGCCGCCAATTAAATTGGCGAACTTCAGCAACTGTGGCACGAGGTGAAGGTAAGTCGTTTCACTAAAGAAATGGGATAACTCCCGAAATTTTGAATTCGCAGTCGTAAGCTCAAGATGAGATTGGGTTAAGCGGTCGGTATCTGCTTTATCCTGATGGTCCGGACGATTTAATAGAGGGACGCCGTCTTTCTCGACAAATTCTTCGGTGACGACAAATCGGTTATTAGCCTTGCCTTCTCCTTTGAAACCAAGACGGTAAATCCATACTGATTTATCTGTTCCTTCAAGGGTGATTTCCAAGCACACTTGATTATCTTGCCTAGCATTGACGCATCGCAACTTCGATAACCCGCCGCGGTCTTTAACGGCTTTTTGAAGTCCGCCTCCGGACGGCTTCATGCCGGCAGGAAGAGCAACATCACGGAGGAAGCGTAGCGAATCGAGTAGATTGGATTTGCCGCAGGCGTTCGGACCGATGACAAACATTCGATCACAGAGAACACCAGTTTCCAATTTCTGGTAGTTCATCCAATTCTTAAGATTTAGCTGACGAATTTTCATAATCTGATTCTATAAAACAGTCACTTAATATACTGAAGTAGAGCAGCCCTCTGCGCCTTCCGCAGCATATCCGTGAGGCTCCGGCTTCCGTGGCGCTTTGAACTTTCTCGAAAACTCGATCAACTCCGCGACCCGACGGAGCTTTTCTTCGTAGGGAAGTCGGGCGAGTATTTTGCGCACGTCGGGGGTCATCGAGCTTTGACGCTTCTCCCAGTCTTCGCCTTTGCACGGCGACGCGGACGAAGTGCCTTATCGGTCGCCGCGATGAGTCGGGCCTCTAAGAGCGCTTTTGGGGACGCGAAGGCGATCTCGTGCGTTCGCTCGTATTCAAAACATTCGTCCAACCAGTCGGGTGTTCGCGTGGTGCTCATGTCACTCATAGTGTTCGCGAAATTCTGATTCGGCAAGACGCCGTTTCATCTTTGCCCGATACTCCGAGTTCAATTGCGACAGCTTCTTCCGCTCGACTTGGAAGAGGTCGCGCACCGCTGAGAGTTGC
>JAYUSJ010000344.1:0-11746 GCA_043755735.1 Verrucomicrobiaceae bacterium
AGCCGTCCGATATTCGAGCGGCTGTACAAAGCCATCGACATCATGCGCCCGAAGCATCTTCCACAAAGTGCATTTGGCAAAGCGATGACGTACGCCATCAACCAACGTCCCGAGCTGGAGCAATACCTCATGGATGGACGGATCGAGATAGACAACAACCTCGTCGAAAACGCCATCCGCCCGACAGCCATCGGAAAGAAAAACTTCATGTTCTTCGGGAGCGCCGAAGCCGGACAACGCGGAGCGATCCTGTACACCATCGTCGAAAGCTGCCGCCGTCGGAGCATCGACCCGCTCGCCTACCTGAGCGACGTGCTCACACGGCTGCCGTCAATGAACATCAGCGAAGTAAAAAACATCACCCCCTCCGCCTGGGCCAAAACCCGGCGCGCGCAAGAAGCCCCGCGCCGCGCCGCGTAAAGTTCGTAAGTTCCATATACGAACTCCCTACGGAATTTATACCTCGGCACCGCCGAAACGCGATCATTGCACTATGGCACTGGGCACTCCGTTTACGTTCATCCGCGCATTCTGGCTCGAAGAATACGAACCGAGGCCGGGAGGCTAGGGCCGAGATAGACAGCCGCAGGCTGCCCGAAGGGCGAGGCGAGCGTGAGGCGCGAGCGAGTCAACACTACGACCCGCGATTCCAACGCGAAGCCATCGCCCCGATTCAAAACAAGCTCGGCCAATTCCTGCAAAACCCCGTCGTTCGCAACATCCTCGGCCAAGTGCGAAACAAAGTGAGCATCCCCTTCATGATGGACACCGGACGCATCTTCATCGCGAACCTCAGCAAAGGCCGCATCGGAGCCGACAAATCCAGCCTTCTCAAAACTCACCGCTGCGGGAGACTCCCGCCTCATTCGATCACGACTTCGACCAACGGGCGAGTGTTGCGCAAACGCCTTGATAAATCGGCCACACGCTCTGCGTCTGCTCGTACCCAAACATGACGTGTAGGAAGAACGTAAAGCTCATCGTCGTAAAAACTCGCGTAGATTGTGACAGCCCCTCGCTTTCCCATCTCCATTCCATCCTCAGAAGTCACCCGATATTCGCTCGAAGGTGGTAGATAAATCTCCCATTTGTTGTTGCCGAAATACTTCCACTTGATGTCGGCTTCCAACGATATTGAGTGCCCCGTCCGTGCGTTTTTCGTGAACTGCCGGACGCCACCCTTCCCATTCGGACGGATCTCATAATAAATCTTTCCCTCGGAAACGGTGCTAGGGCCTTGGATCGGCGATATGAACATGTCTGCCCATGTCCCTAGAATCGTATCGGGGGGATAGTTCACATCCGGAATCTTCGGGGCATTCATGACAAACTTCGGATCGGTTGCGGCGCATGAACACAGCAGTAAGGCGCAAATTGCGGTAACTGCGGACAACGCGAGAGAAAAATGTTGTTTCATAAATGTAGTCATAGTCTGTCGAGGTCACGTGTTTTAGCTTCGAGCGACGGCTCGTGCCTATTTACTGGCGGATGGGCTCGTATTGGGGGCGGTGTCGAAAAGTTCCGGCGTTCCCGTGGGGCTGGCGTTGCAATTGGCTTCGCAGTGCCTCGTCGAACGTCACGAAACTGCCCGAGCAATTTTAGATTGCTCACCTCCAGCGGACTAAACTGCGCTTCTGCATCCTTGTAGGACGTTCCAGGGTGCGGGCGATACCAACTAAATCGGCTAAACGTGCTCTGCAAATCACGGTCCTGAAACTCTGCTCCCCGGCGGGCGAACATTTCGTTGATGGCATAACGCAGATCGTCCGCACTCAGATTGTCTAGTTCCGCAGGGATCACCCGCCGCACCCTCGTCTCCGGAAACCGCTCGCCCGGCAATATCCCCTCGATTGGCGGTGAAGGTGCGATTTTATTCGCCGTTGCTGCCACGAATTTCCCGTTTACATACCCTCGAAACTGCCCGGCCTGCACGGGAATCCAATAATCCTCACCGTTTCGCTGAGATTCTCCTACCGCGTAAATTGCGTGAAAAGTTGGTGGGATTTTCGCGACAATTCTGGAGTTTTGGTCAGGAGCCTCTCGCAAGTTGAGCGTATCGTTCGCGCTCACATCCACTATCTTCAATTGGGGCTTCGAGGTCGAAGGTGCGCCCGGCAATGACTCACCCATCTGCTTAAGGGATTGCTCGCGCATCTTTTCTGCACGCTGGTCAAAGTGCGCTTGGGTGGATTCGGCTGCGTTCGCATTTTTGTCCGGAAAGCTCACCTGTCCGATACTGAACGCGTGAATCGACCACCCCTCGCCCACATCATCGTCTGCTTGCGTTAGTTCAAACCGTGCGCGTTCGGTCGTTCCGTGCCTCGCCCCGATTTCGACATCGACTACGCCCTCGCCATTCTGCGTGCTTGAGCGCAACACTCGAAACGTTTTCATCTGCTGCAACGAAGGCGCAGACCGAACCACCGACTCAAATGCCCGGATGCTCATAGAAGGTTTACCGGAGCGAAGGATACGCAAGTAAGCCTCTTTCATGTGGCTCTGATGAATTGCCTGAAGAAAACCGCGAACTGGAAGAACTCGGAAATCGTCAGAGTAGTAATCGCCTTTGAGTTCGCGGAGAGAGTCGGAGCTTGGAGGAATTCGAGGTAAGTGCTCAACTTTCGGTGAGGGAAAGTAGTTTGATGATGATGTCCCCCGTTCTTCACTTTTTGGAGAACTGTCCTGAGAACTTGTGAGTAGCCTGTATCCAACAAAGCAACATAGAATAAGCACGCAAAGCAGGGGAATGTAGCTCCCTCTACTAGGTGCAGCTTGACGAAAAGATTCCCTCGCTCGTCTTACGTCAATCTTGGGCATCGGCTAACCTCTAAGAAGAACGACCACGTCCCAACTTGCGGAGCGGGAAGTCTGATGGATTTGTGCGGCAGTCAATCTCGCCGCAGACACTGCATACTTCGTTCCGAGTCGGAGACAGCCAAGCACTTTGATACGCGTACTGTCCGTCGGTTTGACCAAAAATTGCCGGAAAGAACCAGTAGGCTGGCACTGTGCTCATCACCATATATGTAAAGCCACGGGAAATTGCCCCTGACACGAACTTGCCAAGGCTGGAGTCATTACAGTTTCTCAGCAGAAGTGACAAAGCCATTTTCACAGTCGCACTGTCGATGTGCTGAATATCCGCTCCGAGCGCGATTTCCCCAACCAACCGCTCGGTCCCATAGTCAACTTCGACTTCCACTCCATCACCAACGCTCCTTCGTTGACTCGTCGCACATTGGTAGCACGGAGTCTCTCCAGGTATGCTCAAGATAATCTCGCCACCGTTTGCCCCGCGGTATATCGACGCAAACAGGGCAGGCTTCCGATAGAAATAGCTAAAGTGATTCAGAACGCTTTGGGCCTTCGGATCGTCAGTGAGCGGAAGAATTAAATCGGACTCGGCAATAATCTCCTGCAATTTCTGGTGCCCTAAATCCGCAAGCTCACTTTGGTGCTGAATAATTTCAATAGATGGATTTATGTTTAATAACTGCTTGGCCAATGCCGATACCTTGCTTACACCAATATCATGGACCGAATAGGTAGTTCTAGCAATATTAGCCGTCTCAACGGTTTCTGGGTCCAAAATGTGCATTCTCCCCACTCCCACGCGGGCTAGTTGGGTTGCGACGTAAGAACCGCCAGATCCCAAACCGACCACGAATACAGTGCGTAGCTTGAGTGTTTCACTCAAAATGCCGCTACTCCGTTGAAACAGCCCACTATTCAGCCTTTCCGCCTGAAGAGTGTCGGCAGAGAAAAAAGGTGCCCATCCAGCAGTCTTCGCACGATTCGAATCCTCGGTGCATGGCGTAAGATTGTTAGGGCCATACACGCGGCGGAACGGACCTGGCGGTACAAAATGCTGATTCAACGCAAGCCTCAGTCGGTCACTCGCCTCTGCAGCAACATCCCATGTTAACTGTAATTGCTCGGTGCCTGTCGCCGCAATCGTCACGAGAGCAACCGGTGGTGTTCCTGGGTACGCTTCACTCGCAATTAGCAAAACTTCGATTGCTTCGGGGAAAACAATTTGTACGCACGGTGCCGTTATCGAACCAAATTTCTCAGCAATTCGTTCGCATGTGCCGCACCCAAATTTTGCAACAATATCCTGACAGTCAGCCCACAGTATCTCATATGCTGAGTGTTGCAGATTTGCGCCAGCGGTTCTCATCACGAATTGTTGATCGAAAATGGAAATGTTGCGTTCCCTGAATGGAGCATTGCGGAGAACCCAGTAGCCCAGAGAACCGACTTGGCGTACGCCTCCTTCAAAGACGGGCGACCACTATCATACTCGGCTCCAAAACAGATGTTTCCATTTTTATAAATATGTCCTGTGTGGGCCGACTGAAAACGTTCTTCGACCTCCGGACTTAGTACAAGAACTTGGTAGTAGCTTCCATCAAAGTATGCGAACATTTCGTAATGGGTCGAAAATTCACATGAAAAGGAGTAGTGCCACCCACTAACACCGTCAACGGTTCTGTACCGAGTATTTGTCGGCAGAAATTGGTTTACAGTTCGCTGCTCGTCATCGAATCGGGCATGGAAAACGTCTTGCTGAACTACTGCGCGTTCACGCTCCTCACCTGGACGTAGATTGTTTGCAAATTCGATATTCCCGTTTTTATCAACGACAATTGCTTTGCTCGGGTTGTTCGGGTTTTTTTCTCCATTGGCTTGGTTGGTCAACAAAGTCTCCCTTAGTCGGTTTAGGTCTATTTGTGGCATATTTAATTACTGTTGCGATAGTGAAACGATTTCTTTGAAGCGTGAAGTGGCGAAAACCGCAGATGAAAGACGACTATCCTGCTCATCCCAAACGTTCCACTCAACCGGCGTGGCTTCTGTTTTACCGCCTCCAATCGTTATGAGGATATTGGGCGCGAAGTGGGGGTAATCTTCACCGCCAACAATAATGATATCTGACTTTCCAATTGTGACGAAATAAGCGATTTGGAAAACATTCTCCTGAAAGAGCACTGTTCCCGTCTCACTCATAGTTGCCTGCAAACCCATGTTTTGCAACAGGTCGCGAAATTTGCGAACATCCCCTTTGAGGGGCATTATTCTCACAGACTGAGGTTTTATTTGCACCCGATCGGTTGCGTCCCGCAATCGAAATGCGCAGTAGCTTGACAGAGTTCCTTTGTCCAAAAAGGTCTCGTGGGCAGACGCGGTTCCCTCGATATGCCTTGTGACGATTGGCATAAAAAACTTTGGCAAGTGTGGATTGAATCGCAAAGCGTTTCCTGCCGAGACTTCGTCACCTGTGGATGGAGAGTTAAAAGAGCCGGGATGAGAATGAACAACCCCCTTGTATTCGAGGTTGGTGTTTTTCTCAATTTCTGGAGCCTTGATACACATTTCGGCTGAAATCTCGTAAGTCACAGCAGTCGTCAACGCTTTTTCGTCTGGTATAAAAAGCGTAATAAAATCACGCCCAACAGGGCCAAAAAGCAAACCACCGCGTTCAGGCGGATGTCCCGCAATATCACGGTCTATCAACTCGATTACCTCGTCTGTAATGGTCATGTGTTAGTGGTCAAAAATCTTCGATAAGGCATCGGTGACACTCTTCCCATACCATCCTAACGCTCCGATCATCGCATCGCGATTGCCGCGAATTCCATAAAGCAAAATTTGAACTCCGAATGTCACGGTGTAGCCGGTCAGCTTAAACAGGACAATGAGCAGGGTTCCGAATAGTTTGAAAGGGTTCATCACTTCGCATTGGAACATTGGCTCGCTCCGGCTCATTACAAATTTCCTTTCCCGTTGCATGTCCCGCACTTTTTTCCACCGGAACCTGCGCAGTGTTTACACTCGATTCGCTTGGAGAAAATAATCGCTCCGTCATCAACGGTGCCTTTTCCGTGGCACTTGGGACACTTCACCGACCCGGTTCCTTTGCATGTAGCGCACTTTGCCATAGGTTTGGTGTTCTATCCGTTGGACGGTGATTGATTCCCGGCGGTATTCGGCGTGGGCGAGGTGGTGGGCTTTTTCTCGCGCTCGGGTGCGCGCTCTACTCGGCTGGCTCTTTGCCATGCGTGGAGTTTCGCGGGGTCGCGGGTGTAGAGGTTGGAAAACATGGCGTCGAGTTCCTGGACGTCTTCGGCGGCTTGGGTGAGGATTTGGCCGATGCGGGCGGTGTCTTCTACACCGCTTTGGGTTTCGGTTTGGTTGTGGGTGTTGGTATCGGTGATGGCGTCGCGGTCGGCGCGGAGGTCTTCTACGAAGTCGGCGGGGAGTAGGTAGTCTACGAAGCGGGCGCGGAGGGCGGCTTTTGCGTTGATTTGGTCTTCGGTTTCCTCGGGGTTGTTTTCGAGCAGTTTTAGGACGGCGTCGGCGTGGGTGGTGATGGCACTTTCGGCGGGGTTGTTGGGCAGGGTGTAGGGGGCGGCAAATCCGTTGTTTTTCAGCTCGATGGAGCGGGCAGTGCGGGCGATGTTTTTGAGGTCGAGGCGAAGGGCGTCGATGAGGGTTTCTTTGCTGGCTCGGGCGGGGAGTTGGCCGGCTTTGGCGTCGTCGAGCGCGGCGATGTGGTCGGCGACGGATTTGAAGTGCGCTTTTGCTTTGGCGCTGGTGGCGTAGTCGGCTGCGTTGGTGATGCCGAAGGTGTTGATTCTGGTGAGGCGGTCGTAGCGGCGTTGGTCGCGGTCGTTCATATGGTTGATGAGTTGGTTGCGGCGCGGATATTCAGTCTGCTGGGCGTCGTTGGCAAGGTGGAAATGGGGCTTTTCGTAACAGCTCAACAGAGACGGAAGCGACCCAGAGGGCCGCTCGCACCAACCCAGACCTCGACGCGCACCAACCCAGACCTCGACGCGCACCAACCCAGACCTCGACGCGCACCAGCCCAGAGCGTGTCTGCCGCAACCCAGATGCCGACGCGCACTGAGCCAGAGGTGCGCTGCCGATGTCTGTAGAGCGATCTGTAGTAACCTTTGAGGCGTCGCGTAGTGACCCAGAGGTGCGCTGAACGTTGCCCGGCCAACGCTGCATCGACCCAGAGATTCGCTGACACAAACCCACCGGATTGCTCAAAGTGACCGAGAGGTCCGCGGAAGTCGCGCAGAGCGGTGCTCGCAGTGGTCGAGCGCTGTGTTTCCAGCGGCTTTTGCGGGGATGAAAATGGGCGGCTCCGAGGTTTCCCGGAGTCCGCCCATCGTTCGAGAGTTCCCGAACCTCGTACGCTTTGATACCACGCGGGGTGGTGCTGGCAAGTGGGGCTTTTGCTGGAGGAAATTTTCACGGTAGGGCAGCGGTAAGAATGGCGTCGTCGCCATTAACAAAAGGTTTTTTCCAATGCTCAATTTTCAAGTAGGGCAGCGGCGATCAGTTTTGGGAGATTCTTCACGATGGAAGACTCCGCAGTGCCCTTGGAATAGAGCCCTGCTTGCTTTAATGCCACAGCGAGCTTTTTGGGTTCGTCTGCAAGCAATTGATTCTTGCGGATGAAGTCGATTCGGGCGGCGTGCGCTTGCGGTCGGGTCATCTGAGCAACGGGCGTCCACTCAAAGGCATCCAAAACCGCTCTCATCCCCTCCGCGGAGAGGACGTTCATCGGATTTGCAGCGCAGTGGGCACGGGCTTTTTCATATAGAAGGTCTGCGAGCTTCCTCCCGTCTGCTGCCTCCCATTTTGCAGCGCGTAGTTTTCTGTCCGGGGTCGGGCGGTATGCAAGGTTCGCTGCGTGTTCATAGAAATCTATCGGAGAAGGAACCGAGTTTCCGGCATCTGCCGGGCGTTTCCAAGCCAAAGTCACAAAGACGCGCTTTCCGTAAGACATCATATCAGTCACCTCAAAGCCCATTGATAGAAGCGATGGGGAAGTTAAACCGGGGCGCTGGATTCGGTTTGGGCCTTCATGACTGTGGTTGATGCCAAGCGTCGTGTAGAGGTCAGTGAAAAAATCCGTGATGTCGCGCGTAGCTCCGGTTGCGGCATACAGCGCACATACGAGGCTTCCGAAAGGGAGGAAATCCCCCACAGGCGTGCGGACGGCCATAAAGTCCCAGAATTTGATGTCGAGGATCAGGTGCTCTTCGTGAAACACTAGATCATCAATTTCAAAGCGCTCTGGTGCAAAGTCATTAATCCGACGGTAAATCGGGACGAGCACATGGTCTTCCGCAGTAGCGAACTCCATTGCTTTCCCAGTGAACTTTATCCCGTCGATGGGGCCGCGATTTTCGTTGCAAGATACAAGGTCAGGGCCGATGCAAAACATAGTCGTCGTGTTTGAGTTTGGTGATGTTCGCGCCTTCGTACAGGACGGCGGCAGAAAGTCGAGATACGGCAGAGGAGGCTACACGGGTTCAATCTTGTTTTGAGCGGCCAAGGCAGAAAGCCAGAGCGGATATAGCCGCCGGAAGTACGCTCTTTGCGAGTTCCGTAAAGGCGGTTTGGTCGTGACGGTGCCAAGCCGCAACAAGCGATAGGGACGCGAGCCATACGATTGCGACTACTGCGTGCGTTTGCTGACGAGATTTCCGGTAGGCAGAATTCGCCTTTCGCGTCGGCGACATTTTCTTCACGACCTTGGACGGTGATACCTTTTTCTTTTTACGCATATATGGGGGGCTCGGTGTCAACTCGTGCAGACGAAAAATCGGCGGTGATGGTGTCACTGCCTCTGTAAAGCTGGGAAAAAGAGGCTCTATACTTCGACTGATGAGCATAGGACATGCAGCCCGAGTCCTTGTCCGGTAACATCCAACCGTGACGCAATTCCGCGTCTCGCTCGATAAGAACTGCTGGACCTGTTTAGGCACCTGCAAGGGTGGCGGGAATATTCTGGACTTCGTCGCCCGGAAAGAGGGTGTCGGACTCCGCGATGCGGCTTTGCTGCTTTGCGAGTGGTTTAATGTGCCGATGGGCAATTCGCCCGCTGTGCAGTCAAACAAGCGGAATCGCGAACCCAGTGCGGAGAAGCCGAAATCGCCGCCGCTCCCAAGCGACTCTGCTATACGGTGAGGTGCTTGCGCACGACTTCATCGGTGAGATCGGCGACAGGGCCGGCTGCTACGACGACTCCGCGATCCATGATGGCGAAACAATCTGCGAGTTCACGGCAGAAATCGAGGTATTGTTCGACGAGGAGAATGCTCATTTTTCCCTCTGCACGGAGCATTTTGATCGTGTCGCCGATTTGGTCGATGATGTTGGGCTGAATGCCTTCGGTGGGTTCGTCGAGGATGAGGATTTTCGGATCGGTCAGCAGGGCTCGGGCGATGGCGAGTTGCTGCTGCTGGCCGCCGGAAAGCATTCCGCCTTTGCGCGGCAGGAAGTCTTTCAGGATTGGGAAGAGCGCGAAGATGCGGGCAAACTTCTCCTTTCGTCCTGCGCTTTTTCCCTGCGCTTTCAGGCCGATGTCGAGGTTCTCTTCCACGGTGAGGTGAGGAAAAATGTCGCGTCCTTGCGGGACGTAACCCATCCCGGCGCGGGCGCGGTGTTCGGCTCGTTCACGGGTGACATCCTGACTGCCGAGTGTGATGGAGCCGCTGTCGGAGGACTGGAGTCCGACGATGCTTTTGAGCGTGGTGGTTTTGCCGACGCCGTTGCGGCCCATGAGGCAAAAGACACTGTTGGGCGGGACAGTGAAATTGACGCCGCGGAGAATCTGACTGCCGCTGATGGAGACGTTGAGATTGGATACGGTGAGCATGGTTACGCGGCCCTCGCTTTCCGTCCGAGATACACTTCGAGAACGCGCTCGTCGTTCTGCACTTCATCGACCGGACCTTCGCAAAGGACGTGGCCTTGATGGAGCACGGTGACTTTCCGCCCCTGCGAAATCTGCCGGACAAATGTCATGTCGTGTTCGATGACCAGGATGCTGTGCTTGTCCCCCGCGAGGCTGAGCAGGAGGTCGCCGGTCTTCGCGGTCTCCTCGTCGGTCATTCCGGCGGCGGGCTCATCGACGAGAAGGAGGCGTGCGTTTTGCGCGAGCAGCATCCCGATTTCCAGCCACTGCTTTTGGCCATGTGCGAGCGCTCCAGCTTTGCGCTGGCTGTGGGCGGAGAGGTTGATGGTTTTCAAAATGTCTTCGACGCGGTCGCGCTCGGTGCTGTTGAGCCTTGAAAAGAGCGAGCGGAAGACGCCGCGACTTCCTTCCAGCGAGAGGATGAGGTTCTCGTGGACGGTGTGGTCGGTATAGACCGTGGGCGTCTGGAACTTCCTGCCGATGCCAAGTCGGTAGATCTCATACTCGCTCATTCGGGTGAGGTCGTGGGCATTCATGAATTCGATTTTCCCCTCGTCGGGTTTCGTGCGCCCGGTGATGAGATCGAGGAAGGTGGTTTTGCCTGCTCCGTTCGGGCCGATGACGGTGCGCAGTTCGCCGACGTTCATGTAGAAATTGAGGTCGTTGATGGCCTTGAATCCGTCGAACGACTTGTTCACTCCTTCGGCGGCGATGATGAATGGCTTTTGGCTCATGGTGTGGCGGCTGCGGGCTCGGTAGGGATGGGTTCGTTCGCCTTCTTGCGCCCGAGCAATGCGCGGATTTGTGCGGGAATGCCGACGATTCCTTTTGGCATAAAGAGGACGACGAGGATGAAAAGTCCGCCGAGCATGAGGAGCCAAAGATCCGGATAGGCGCGGGTCGCCCAGGATTTCAGCGCGTTGATGACGACGGCTCCGACGACCGGTCCCAGCAGAGTGCCGCGCCCACCGACGGCGACCCACACGATGATTTCCAGCGACTTGTCCGTTTGCATTTCGCTGGGATTGATGATGCCTACTTGCGGAACGTAAAGAGCGCCTGCGACTCCCGCGATGATCGCGCAAATGACGAATACGAAGAGCTTGTAGTTCGCCGCCGCGTAGCCGCTGAAGAGCACACGCGTTTCGCTGTCGCGCACTGCGCGTTGCACGAGGCCGAACTTCGTCGTGGTGAGCCATCGGCAAAAGCCATAGACGGCGATGAGCACGATCGCAGTGGCTATAAAAAGTCCGCGCTGAGTTCCAGCCGCCCGAACGTCTGCACCCAGCAGGAACTTGAAATCGGTAAAGCCGTTATTCCCGCCGAGCAGCATGTCGTTGCGGAAAAACATCAGCGCTGCGCCGTAGGTAAGCGCCTGCGTGAGGATGGAAAAATAGACACCTTTGATCCGCGAGCGGAAGGCTAGATAGCCGAATCCTGTCGCCACGATTGCCGGCAGAGCGATGACCATGAGCATCGAAAACGCGAAGCTTGAGAATGGCACCCAAAAGGCGGGAAGCTGCTCCCAGCCTAGGAATACGAGGAAGTCCGGGATCGGCTTCTTGTATTGGCCCAGGTCGCCAATCATCCGCATGAGATGCATTCCCATCATGTATCCGCCGAGCGCGAAAAAGAGCGACTGGCCCAAGCTCAAAAGTCCCGTGTAGCCCCACAATAAATCCACGGAGATGGCGAGGATCGCGTAGCAGAGGTATTTGCCCCATACGCTCATCGTGAAGTTACTCACGACTCCTGCGGCATTCAGCGCAGGCAGGAGGACGATGAGAATCAGAGCCGCGATTGCAACGATGATGAGTTCGATTTTTGCGCGATTGAATTTCATCAGTTTTCGAGGCTTCGGCTTTTGGTGACGAACAGTCCCGCAGGTTTCCATTGAAGGAAGAGGATGATCCCGAGGAGCACGAGTATTTTTCCGAGCACAGGGTTGCCGAGAATTTGCTGGAGTGATTGGTCGAGCATACCGATGCCGAGCGCGCTGATCACGGTTCCGATCAAATTACCCAC
>JAYUSJ010000345.1:0-36489 GCA_043755735.1 Verrucomicrobiaceae bacterium
TCTTCTTGGCCAGACCGCGGCGATGAATCTTGTTTCCCCGGATGGGCTTGGCTCCTGTGATGTCGCAAATAACGCTCATAAAATATCGTAGAAAATCTAGCTGTGGTTTTGAAAAGGGGCGCGGAACATGGGGATGTTGCGATGCATGGTCAAGGGTATTCTCGGTATTTTTTACGCAGCTCAATCTGAACACCCCGCGATTTAATAAAGCGAACACGCGGGTTTGCACGGCGCGGCGCATGATGTATTGTCTGAGAAACCGATGGAAGAAATCTTTACGCCGCCGTTTGAAGACGGACCGCAGGAACCCGAGGGCTTGGTGGGGAGGATTGAAAAAATGGTCGCTCAACTCGAGCCCGGCCATCCTCTTCGCGCGGAACTCCTCGACCTTTCGGCAGAGTTGCGCGAGCGCGAGGACATCATGGACGATGCCCGGGAAACCATCGAGAAGCTGGAGGCCGTAGTAGCGAAAGTGACCGCGCCTGCAAATCGGATCGGCATATTCCTCACAGCGTATCCGCGATTTGAAAACGGACGTCCCTTGGTGCTGGCGCAGATTGTCGTCGGCGGGCAGGAGTATTTTTGTAATCTGGACCCGCGAGTGGACGTGCGCACACTGCGCCGCGGGACTCGCGTGCTGGTGAATGAAGCCTTCGCAGTCGTCGGCGAGATCGGCTACGACCGCGCCGGGCCCGTGGTGAAAGTCGTCGAGCTTCTCGCGGGCGACCGTCTCCGGGTCGGCTCGGGAGTGGGCGAGCAAAACACCGTCGTCTATCGCAGCGAACTGCTCGCAAAGGAGGCACTGAAAGCGGGCGATGAAGTCCGGCTGGATGCCGGCTTTCGCGTCGCGCTGGAGGCCATCGCGCGGACGAAGCAGAACGACTACTTTCTCGATACCGTGCCCGAGCTGCCGTGGGAGAAGGTGGGTGGCCAGCGCGAAGCCATCGACGCGATCCGCGAAGCCATCGAAGGGCCGGTCCTTCATCCCGAGATCTACGAAAAATTCCGCCACGCCACGCCGAAAGGTTTCCTCCTTTACGGACCTCCCGGCTGCGGCAAGACGCTCATCGGCAAGGCCACGGCGTGGAATCTCACCCAGCAGCTCCGCTCCAAGACGGGCAAGGAAATGCGGGAGTTTTTCATGCACATCAAAGGCCCGGAGATCCTGAATATGTGGGTCGGCGAGAGCGAGCGGATGGTGCGCGAAATTTTCTCCACGGCCAGGGAGAAACGCCGCGAAGGCTTTTTGCCGTTCATATTCATCGACGAGGCCGAGAGCATCCTCGGCACCCGGCGCGGCGGGCGTTTCAGCAGTATTCTCAGCACGCTTGTCCCGATGTTTTGCACGGAGATGGACGGCCTGGAATCGCTCCATGACGCCGTCATCATCATCGCCAGTAATCGGGCCGACCTCATTGATCCTGCGATTTTACGCCCCGGCCGCATCGACCGGAAAATCAAAGTCTCCCGACCCACGAAAGAAGGAGCCCGCGAGATTTACAGCCTCTATTTAACACCGGACCTTCCATACGACCCGGCGCTCCTCGCCGAAAAAGGCGGGCCGCAAGCCGTAGTCGAGCACCTCGTGGGTAAAGTCATCGAGACGCAGTTTGCCCACCGGGACGAAAACCGGTTCCTCAATATAACCCTGCGCAGCGGACGCAAAGAAGTGCTCTACCGGGGCGACCTCGTCAGCGGCGCGATCATCGCCAGTATCGTAGAGCGGGCGAAAAGCCAAGCCATTCGCCGGGCGCTCGCAACAGGACGCGACGAGGGAATCAGCGAGAGCGACCTCCTCGTTTCACTTGAGGCCGAGTATCAGGAAAACGACATCTTCCCGCCGACGGACATCACCGAAGACTGGCTGCACCTCATCGACCACGACGTGGAAAATGTCGTGAAAGTCTCCCCATACCGTGCGGGGGACTCCGCGTTGAAGGCCGTGCCTGTTGTGATTTAGTGGTCTTTACCGCCCCTCAGCTTCACCGTACGGCGAGATTTGTAAACTCGCACATCGTGCCTGACCAAATCCGCCCGTTAGTCGGCATCGGCAGTCCCGAGCCGTTGGGATCGAGCAGGCGGTGGATGGTCTCGATTGCGCGCTTGCGAAAGTAGTCAACGACTTTAGTCGGCGCGGCGAGGCTGTGCGTGAACGCGTCCGAACGGTGTGCGGCGGCTTTTTGCAAAGCGTTCCCGGCTTCTCTTTTCGGCGGTCTGACCGATTCAGGCCGGAAGTCTCGGTGATTTTTTCGTAGAACTGCTTCCCGAGGTCTTCGTTGTCGAGGAGGGGACCGAGTTGCCCAAGCGCATTGTCGATGTCGGCAGGGGTGGCGGCGGGATTGATGGCTGCAACGCTTGTGCGGAAAATAGACGGGACGATGTTGCTCGTTTCATCCCAAGCGAGCCCCTTCAACGAGAGGTAGGTATATCCAAGTCGGGAGAGATGGAGAATGGCGGGGATTTTGACCCTGGAGTCTTCGTTGAATTTCATAGGGCGATTGAGCGAACAAATTGATCGAAGGAGACCGGGATGATTCGCCCGACAGCACCGGTTCCGCGTGTGGCCTCGATGCCGATGCCGGTGTCGTTTGTAGGCTTCGCTTTTGGAGGCATAGAGAAGGGTCTATTGCTGCTGCGACGCGATAGTAAGAACGACGGTCGCTTTACCGCCTGACTTTCGCATGGCGTGGTTCGGGGGAATAGCCTCGCCATGTCCGCGATCGGGGCGGTATTCCCTCACCATGAAATACCTCAGCACACTCATCATCGCCACCGCGTTTTTCTCACAAGCTTGGGCGCAGACGCCGCCCACGAAGGCAGGCATCCCGTACGTTGAGAATGGTCACGAGCGGCAGGTGCTCGATGTCTATGCGTCGCCGAATGCGAAGGATCTTCCGGTGGTCTTTTGGATTCACGGCGGGGGCTGGGTGACTGGCGATAAGAGCGACGTGAAGCTGAAGCCGCAGTGGTTCATGGACAACGGATTTGTGGTCGTCTCCACGAACTACCGGTTGCTGCCGGATGTGGAAATGGGAGCGCTCATTCGCGATGTCGCGAGATCATTTGCGTGGGTGCAAAAGAACATCGCCAGCTACGGCGGCGATCCGAAGCGCGTGCTCGTCGGCGGGCATTCGGCGGGCGCGCAACTCGCGGCGATTTTGTGCACTGACGAACGCTACTTGAAGGAAGTCGGCGTGCCGTTTGATGTGCTGCTCGGCTGTGTGCCGGTAGACGGCGACACTTACGATATCCCAGCGATGATCGAGACCGCCGAGACGCGGCTGCGCGTGCATGGGTTTTCTCCGCCGAAAAACGGGCATCGCGTGAAGTTCGGAATCGCGCTCGAAAACCACAAGGATTTCTCCGCTGTTACGCATATCGCGAAGGGCAAAGGCATCCCGCCATTTCTTATTCTGCATGTCGCCGACCATCCCGATACGAGCATTCAGGCGCACCGATTCGGCGGAGTGTTGAAGGAAGCGGGCGTGGTCACGACCGTGTTCGGCGCGAAGGAGACGAACCACAGCAATCTCAACGACAATCTCGGCGCGCACGATGATCCGGCGACAGCGGCGTTGTCCGGGTTTGTCGGGCAACTGCTGCGGAAGTAAGTCGCAAGACTACGGCTGCTGCGGTGTGACGACTTGATAGAAGCGCTGCGGCGCGTTTGCCGGCGGCGTATCCGTGGCTGTGAGAGGGCCGCCTGTGGCCTGAACGGGGAAGTGCTGAAGCACCGTCCATGTTGCGGCGGCGAGGTCGTCTTTGTAGCGCACGGTGTAGCTCTTTCCGGCCACTGCGGTAAAGGTGACGGCGTATTCGCCGACATTTGCGGTGGTCGTGGTGGAGGCGGTGAAGCGGCTGTTTGCGTCCTGTGGACTTGTGCCTGCGGTGTATTCCTGCGCGTTGCTCTGGCCGTCGTTGTCCGCATCAAGTCCGGCGTCGGCAGGATCGTTTGGATTCAGGCCGTTGGCGGTTTCATACGCGTCCGGCAGTCCGTCCATGTCCGCATCGCCAAGCACGGTCCACGTCCGCACGACGGGCGTCGTCTGCCAGTCGCCGCCGCTGTTTTGGCCGATGACTTCGAGAGTATGGGGGCCGTCGGCGAGGCCCGTGAGCGTGATGGGCGTGGGGTTGTCATACATCGTTGCGCTGAACGGTCCACCGTTGAGGACCGACGTTGGGACCAGCGGGACATTTGCGCTCCATGCGCCGCCATTGAGACGCCATTTGTAAACCCAGATTCCCGGGCCGGCGACGTTGATTGTGGCGTTGCGGCTTGCGGTGGTGCCGGTCGGAGCACCGCCGACGCTGGCGCCTTCGGGCACGGATGCACCCATGTCGATTCCGTTCGGGCCGGTGCCGATCGCCGGCGAGCCTGCTTGAAGCTGCAACGCAGCGCGGATGGTCGTGTAGTCGATGCCGGTCGTGCTCATAAACAGCGGGTCCGCCGTGATGTTGCCGGTGCCGGGCCATTGGTTGCCCTGGATGAGCGAGTGCCGCACATCGAGATACGACGAGCTGCTGTTGTAGAGCGGGAACGGCGTCGTCTGGATGACGGGCGCGAGGTCCCATGCGATGTTCCCATTATAAATCGCACCGGCACCGAGCGGACGCCCGCGCCATGGTTCGCCGAAAAGGATGATGCCTGGAGGAATCGCCGCGCCTGCTGCAGTGAGGGCGACGGGGTTTTGCACCATCTTCAAAAACGTGTTGTTTTGCAGGACAGCCGCGCCGGCATCCTTGAGCAGAAGAAGGTGCTCGCAGTCGTAGAAAAAGTTGCGCGCGATCACGAGCTCGGAGATGGCCGGGCCTTCGCCTGTGGTGATAGGATTACTACTGGAATCACGCTGCGAGCCCTGGCGGACGTTGAGAAACAGGTTGCCCTCGATGTGGGCATCGGTCGCGTCCATGTCGAAGCAATCGTCCACGGAAGCGAGGAAGATGTTGTCGATGAAGCGCGGGATCGGGCCGGGGCGATTGCCGCCGGTGAAGTCCACGATGTCATTATACCCGCTCGTCGGCGGCACTCCGGGAAGCCCGAAGCGGCAGCCTTTGATGAGCGCGTATCCGCTCGCCGGCATGTTGGAGAAATGGATCAATTCCTGAGCGCCGATCGAGTCGAACTCGCAGTTGATGATATTGCACGACGTGTAAACGAGGTCCACCATCTGCACATCCGTATTTAGGAAGCGGCAGTTTTCGATATGCACCGCCGGGCTCACAGTGCTCGTGCCGCTGCCGCGAATCGTTCCCGAAGTATTCGCGCCGTCGAAGTCACACCACACGAACTTACTCTCCTGCGTGCCGGAAATGACGATGCGCCGCCACGCATTGGCAGCATTGGCCCGAACGAAGCGAATCGGCTGCGCCTGCGTGCCGATAGCGGTGATTTTTCCCGCGCAAACAATCGCGTCGGTCCCCGAGTGGCATCGCACTTCCACGCCGGGATCGATGATGAGTTCCTGCCCGGAGGCGACGTTGAACGTGGCTGTGAGAACGATGGGACTTTCCGCGAGCTCCCAGTGCAGGTCCACCGGCGGCGGCGGTGTTTGGGTGAAGAGATTCACTTTCAGCACGGCATCGCTCGAAGTGAGGTTTTGATTCGCGAGTTGCGCGGCGAGGACGTAAGTGCCGCCTGCCGGAGCGATGGCTCCGACGGTTCCGAGCACGGTCGTGCGGACCGACCCAGGAGAGCTATCGCCAAACGACGCCTCGTGACTGGCGATGGCGGTGGTCGTGTCACCAAACGCCAGTTCACTCGTGTAAGCGGTCGGTTGGTTGTCCACCCGAGTGCCGTTAATCCACGCGATGAATCCGTCATCATAATCTGTCTGAATGACGATCTGATCCGTCGCTGGAGTCCCCGGCGGGACGGTAAAAGTCTTCCGCATCGCGAAAGTGCGATAGCCCGCATTCGCCGGCGTGGTCGTCTGCCGCATGTCTGTGAGCGTCGTCCCCGCAGGGTTCGCTACCCCGCCATCGCCATAGCCGATCCACCCCGGTCCGGAAAGCCACGATGCATCGAGCGAGGAATCGTCGGTCGTTTTCCAATCGGCCTGCGGGGCGCTTGTGCCCTTGCGATAGCGCCACGAGTCGTTGAAATTAACCAGCGGAGCGGCGACGACGGTGTGCAGAAACAGAGCGAGCAGGAGTGCCGGGAGCGTAAAGATTCTCATGTAAGTTTTAACAATCGCGACAACGCTAACACGCAATTCGGAAAGAGACACCCAGTTTATTGCCACGAACCCGTGACACCAATTTCCTACTAACCAGTGAGTGCGACGTGGGATGGAACGTTGGTCCACACCAAGGAAGTGGCAGCACCGACGGACAAAGTCCCGACCATCATCACCGCCGCAGGATATCCGTAGCACCGCCGACACTGGTCAAAAGAGCCGCGAAGAAGACGAGAAAAGCGCACGGCCGTCCAACAGCAGAACCCTGCATCCATCTTCAGCGTCGAGGTCCTGGGCTACGGCGGCGGAGGACGCCCGGTGGCGAGGTAAATAGACTCGTCGTTTGATCTGTGCGAGCGGGCACGGGAGCTTCTATGTTCCGCAGTAATGCTTAGCTCAAACACCATGAAACGCGCCCTTCCTGCGAGCGTGCTTGTCGCCGTAATTCTCACGGCGCTTTTTTTGTGGCGACCGTTTTCGGGGAGTGAAGACTGGGTTTGGGTCGAGGTCCCAATCCGTTCGTCGGCGAAAGGGTTCAGCATTCTGAAAACTGCCCACGGCGAAGCCGTACGAAATCGAGCTACATCTGACTGCAAAGTGGTTCCTGGCGAGCAGGTGCTCCGTCACCGGATTCCGGCCGGACCTTGCACACGTTTCGCGATTTGGTTTGTTGATTGCCCGGCGGAGATCGTCGTGGGGCGAGTGCGATTTGTATCGCAGGAGGGCGATGTATTGTGGGAGCTGGATGCGACTGCGTGGCGGGCTGACGAGTCGCTGGGAATGCGGGCGGAAGGGAAGGATCAACGCTCCATTTCCTCCGCTACCAGGCCGCCGGGCATGGAACTGGATTTAGGGCGCGGGGTGAATTTTGAATCCGGTCGTGCGCCGTCCGTTGGGCTGCTGGGCTTGGCTACGGCGCTCCTCGCGCTGCTGCTCACGGTGGGCGCATCGATCTTGGATGAACGTCTCCGATCACTTTGGAAGGTGTTGCTGGAATACCGTGCCCGGGTGGTGCGCGGTGCGTCCGGGAGACCGATCCTCGCGCTTTCCGTCGTGGCTGTGGTGGCTGTAATGCTGGCCTGTTTTCCAGTCGTCTTTTTAGGCAAGAGTTTCGTGTCTCCGAGCACGGGCGGGCACGGGATATACGGGCAGTCGCCGCCGATTCCGGGCCTCGATTCGGCGAAGACCGAGGAATTCAAGGGCTCCGACGTCATGGTGATGCAAGTGGGGCATCGTCCCTACTCGATGCTTGCACACGAGGCGGTGTTTGAGCGCGGCGAGTTTCCGATGTGGGATCGCTATAATTCGTGCGGCACGACATTCATCGGGCAAGGGCTGAGCATGATGGGTGATCCGCTGAATTGGGTGCCCATTGCTGCGAACGGTGCGGCGTGGGCTTGGGATCTAAAATTTCTGATGGCGCGCTGGCTGTTTGCGCTCGGGCTCGGTCTTTGTGTTTGGATGGCGACGCGCCGCTTTCTTCCATCCGCGGGCGCGGCATTTGGCGCGGCATTCCTTGGGTTTTTCGCCTATCGCTTTAATCATCCGGCGAACATCAGTGTCTGCTACGCGCCGTGGATTTTACTGTGCTGGCAGCAAATCGCACGGATTCCCACATCGCGCGGTTTGGCTGCGTGGACGCTCGCGCTGGCCCTCTCGTGCACGGCTGTTTTTCACTCCGGGACTGCGAAGGAATCGGCCATGTTGATCATCTTTCTCAATATGACCGGTGCGTTTTTAATCCTGCTCCAGCGCGGTTCCGGTTGGGGCTCGCGTTTCGCAGCAGGCGGCCTTGGCGGGTTGGTTTTTGCGCTGCTCAATGCTCCGTTCTGGCTCTCGTTTCTGGACGCCCTCGGGAAATCGTTCACTGCATACGAAAAGCCGCCGATCTTCCAGATCATGCCCGGTCATTTGATTGGGCTGTTTGACGATCTGTTTTACCAGCGCACCAAATTCGCCGAATGGTTCACCGATCCGTCGGCAAATTTCCTCGTGTTGGGTGGCGTGCTGATTGGCGTGGTTCGCTGGCGTGAGCTCTGGCGCGTTCCGCTCGTTCGAGCTCTCGCTCTTTCCTCCGTATTGCCGTTTGCATTGGCGTTCGGATTCGTCCCGCCGGAAATCATACGGAGCATCCCATTTGTTGCGAACATTTCCCACGTTGGAAACACGTTCTCTTGCATCCTGATGCTCCATGCGATGGTGTTTGCCGGACTCGCATGGACCGCAAAGCCGGTCCGTAGGGAATGGCCGTTTTACGTGGCTTTGCTCACCGCGCTCACGGCGGTCTATTGGATGTGGCGGCTCCCTGATCCCGGGATGCCTCCGGACATCGCCAGCGCAGCAGGCTTCGGCACGCCGAGCCCGTTTTTTGTGGTTTGCTCCACGCTTCTCCTCGTCGCTGCGGCCCTGCTCCCATGGGCGATCTCGCGCATGAAAAAATCAGACGCTTTTCTGCCGCGATGTGCGCTCTTGCTAATCGCGGGCGTGGCGCTGTTCCGTCACGCGCAGTGGGGCGAAACGAAGTTCGACTACTATGTGATCAATCCTCAGCCGCGGCCCGATTTTTCAGTGCCATCGCGGGCAGTGGAACGACTGCGTCCGATGCTTTCGGAACCGGCGCGCGTGCATGGAATCGGCACCGCGTTAATCCCCGGATACTCTGCGACGCTGGGCATCGAGCATTTTTCCAGCGCTGATGCCCTGACTTCGGGATACCTTCACGAAGTGGTGGATGCGGCGGCGATCAAGCGGCAATGGGAATGGCGGACTCTGCTGCTGCCCGAGCAGATGAGTGCGACTCAAAAGTGGACCGACTTGCTGAACAATCGATACTTCCTCGGCCCGCGAGGGGAGATGCCTCCCGAGGGTTACCGCCATCTTTTTTCGGAAGACCTTGAGGCGTGGGAAAGCCCCACGGCCTGGCCCCGAGCATTCTTCACGGACCGTATTCTGACTTACGACTCGGTTGCTGAGTTTGCGGCGCTAGTGAACGGATCCGCTACGCCGTTCGTCGCTGTGCAGAAAGGTGAGCCGCTCTCCGGCACCGGCACCGTCGTCGCGGCCAAGAACTATGCGCTGCGCACGAACTCGACTCGCTTTGAAATCGACGCGCCCTCTCCCGGATTCGTTGCTCTTACGGAAACTTGGTTCGATGGAGATATCCGGGTCACGCTCAATGGCCAGCCAGCCGAGGCATTCCGGGTGAATCACGCATTTCGGGGAGTGAAAATTCCAGCGTCGGGGAAATACTCCGTGGAGTTTTCGTACTGGCCCCGCGTCCTTTCGAAGGCGCTTTGGCTCTCCGCCTTCGGAGGTATCTGTGCGGGCGCTTTGGCACTCGTCGCATGTCGGCGCTGGAAGTTTCTGGAGAAGTGAGCCACAGTCCGCTCATGCGACGCGTCTTCGGCTTGGAAACAGAATACGGAATCACGGTGGAAGAAATGCCGGATCTCGACGTGGTCCACGAGAGCATCGCCATCGTCCGGAGTTACACCGAGCATGGCGCTCACATGAAGTGGGACTATGTCAACGAGGACCCCCACCAGGACGCCCGCGGTTTTCGTGCGGATGAATTGCGGCAGGACACCGACGAGGCTGCTTTCTTCGAGCTCGATAAGCACCGCAATCTCACCTTCGCCGAAATAAAGAGCGACCTTGTCCTCAGTAACGGAGCGCGATTTTACAACGATCACGCGCACCCGGAATATTCGACGCCCGAATGCACGACGCTCCCCGAACTCGTCGCGCAGGACAAAGCCGGCGAGCGTGTCCTGGAGGAATGTCTGCGTCGTCGGAATTCGCATCTGACGTCGCCGCAGGTCGGTCGCATCTACAAAAACAACACCGATTTTCAGGGCCACAGTTACGGATGCCACGACAACTTTCTGATGCGCCGTAGTGTGGACTGGGAGCGCATCGTGAGGGACAGCGTGTCCTTTCTCATCACCCGTCAGCTCTTTGCCGGCGCGGGAAAAGTGGGCATCGAAGGCGAGGAGGAGCGCAGTCAGGGCGGGACTTTTCAGCTCGCGCAACGGAGCGATTTTTTCGAAGTGCTGACGAGCATCGATACGATGAATCGTCGTCCGCTCGTGAACACCCGCGACGAGCCTCATGCCGATGCGGGGCTTTACCGGCGCTTCCACGTGATCATCGGCGATGCGAACATGAGCGAGTGGGCGACGGCCATGAAAGTGGGCACGACCGCCCTTGCGCTGGAACTCATCGAACTGGACCGCGCGCCGCGAATCGCGCTCGCCGATCCGATCCATGCGGTAAAACATATCAGCCGCGATGAGTCGTGGAAATGGATCGTCGCCCGCAGCGGTGGCGGCACGATGAGTGCCCTCGACATCCAGCACGAGTGGCTTGCGGCGGCCCGACAGCATTGTGCGCCAAGCGATGATACGATGTGGGTTCTTGCGGAGTGGGAGCAGGTTCTCGCCGACCTCGCACGAGACCCGATGAGCACGCGCGACCGGTGCGACTGGGCATCGAAACGCTTCCTGCTGGATACCTTTCGCGAAGCCGAGGGCCTTGCGTGGAGCGATCCGTGGTTGCAATCACTCGACTTGGAATATCACAGCGTCTGCCGTGAAACCGGTCTCTATTACGAACTCGTTCGCACCGGTCAAATGCGCCGTGTCGTGAGCGAAGATGCGATTCATCAAGCGCTTTTCCATCCACCGGAAACGACCCGCGCGTTCTTCCGCGGTCGTGCCGTCGCGAAGTTCGACACGCAGATTTCATCGCTGCGGTGGGACGAGATCACATTCGGAGAAAATGCGGACGCGTTCTCGATTGCGCTTCCGCACCCGGCGCACAATGAGGCGATGGAGCGCCTCAATTCGCGAGTCGCCTCGGCGAGAACGGTAGCCGACCTACGCGAGTAGTCCCGCGATGGCGTCGTTCTGGACGATCTGTTCTTCGCGGGTCGCCAGCGTCTTCACTTTCACCTGCGGCCATTCTTCGCCAACGAGAACAGCCCATCTCGCGCCCAGCGCTTCTGCATTTTGGAACTGCTTGCCGACTTTCGCTTCCGTGAGTGCGAAGTCCACGCGACGTCCTGCATCCCGGAGTTGCTGCACGAGGGAGAGAGCCTGCGGGCGCAATTCCTCCTTCGCGACGACGACGAAAACCTCGCACGCACGCTGCGCAGCGCACCATGCTTCCATGCGTTCCTTCGCGGCCGGCAGGCCCTCGATGACTTTCTCCAGGACGACATCACCCATGCCGAATCCGAGCGCCGGGAGGTTCACTTTTCCGTCGCTCATCAGCGCCAGCAGACCATCGTAGCGACCGCCGCCAGCCATTGCGCGCTCGGTTTTTGCCCGGTCGAACACTTCAAAAACGACGCCCGTGTAGTAGGCCAGGCCGCGCACGATTGCGTAGTCCACTTCCACGAAGCCACCAAGCCCCCGCGCCGTGAGATCTGCGACGACTGGTGCGAGATCAATGCTCGGTTCCTTGCTTCGCATGAAGGCGAGGACTTGCCCGGCATCGAGCCCAAAAGGAGTGAGCGCGGCTGTCGTCTTCTCGGCGGACGCACGCTCGGCTTTGTCCACGATTTGGAAAAAGGCATACTCGTCCTCGTCGGTGAGCGCTGCACCGTCGGCGCGTCTTGCGTTTTCGCGGAAGAATGACTGCCACGCAGAACGGCTGCTCAGCCGCACCACGAAGTCCGTTTGCGTCAGACCGAATGCCCGCAATGTATCGACGAGCACGGCGACCAGTTCGGCGTCCGCAGCGCCGGACTGTTCGCCGATGATATCGACGTTGAGCTGGTAGAATTCCCGAAGGCGTCCGCGCTGCTGGCGCTCGTGACGAAAACAATTCGGCACGCTGAACCACTTCATCGGTTTTCTGAATTCCCGCTCCCGAGCCGCAACCATGCGGGCGAGGGTGGGCGTCATCTCCGGCCGCAGAGCGCCTTTGATTTCACCCGGATCGGACATGGCCCCGACGGTGAACATTTGTCCCACAAGCTCGCCGCCGCTTTTCTTTTCGTAGAGCCCGAGAGGTTCCACGACGGCACCGTCGTATTCCACGAATCCGTAGCGCCGCGCCACGCCGCGCCACGTTTCCAGGATGTAGTTCCTGCGGGCACAGGTGTCGGGATAAAACTCACGAAAGCCGGGTAAAGTCTGCATGTTTGAAAAGCGTGCGAGACTACGGAGGACGCGGCGGGGCGCAAGCCGAGTTCCTCCAGAGTTACGGGCGTGGCGGTTACGATTTGAAATCCCGACGGCTGAACACGGCGAGCCCGATGATCAGAAACGTGGCATTTAGACCGAAGAGATACAGGTAATCGCCCGCAATACGATCCCACGGGATCGGGTCGCGAAAGATGTTCGCCCAAGTCGCCATGTGCGTGGTCATGAACCAATGGCGGTAGCTCTCAAACTGAGGCATGAATGACAGAATTCGATCCGCGAGGAAAAGCGTGAGCGTGATGACCGTGGCGGCGGCGGGCTTCGCGTTGAAGCACGAGAACATAAAGCTGAGCGTGGTGATTGTGAGCAGGCTCGCCGTGAAAAACAGGAGGGCCGCGCAGTACCGCACGAGGCCCTCAACCTGTGGGAAAATGACGAGCAAACGCTCCTCGGGCACGTAGGCAAAAAGACCTCCGATTCCGCGCCATGCCATGCCAGTAAGCAGTGCCGTGCCGCCTATGAAAACGACGAGCGCGAGCGTATAGACGACGCACGCGAGATACTTCACGAGCAGCACACGGAAGCGGCTGACCGGACGGCAGAGAGTCATCCGCATTGTTCCGTCCTCGACTTCCTTGCTCACGACATCGCCGCCGACGAGCGCGAGGAAGACGCTACCGAGCAAAAACACGGTGAGTCCCATCACCATAAAAGCCATGGTTAGCCCGCGAAAGTAGTCGCCGAAAATAACTTCCATTCCGCCGGTATTGCGCGTGAAGTCGCGCTGGAAGAAGCGCTCGGCTTCGCTCGTCTGGAGCTTTAGCAGAATGATCAGCTCCAAAAGAAAGAATGCGCCAAAGCCCATCCATGTGCGTTTGCGCGCGAACATTTTCAGGAGTTCGGCGCGGAATTGTCGTAGGAAGAGCATCATGCGTTGAGGACTTTTTCGAGGTAGAGTTGCTCCAGCGTTTGGCGCTCGGGTTCGATCACCCGGACTTTTACGCCGGCTGTAACAAAGCGGGCGACGAGATCGGCGACGTCGCCGCCGGGCGGGATTTCGACGACGCCGGGACGCACGAGAACTGCGTCTCCTAAAAGTTCCGGCGACCACGGGTCCACTTCAATGCGGTAGCGCGTGCCCTTCGGCATAAGGTCGTGCCAGCGTCCGGTGTAGAGCAGGTTGCCTTGGTTGAGGATGGCGACACGCTCGCAGAGCACTTCGACCTCGCTCAGCAGGTGCGAGCAAAAAAGGACGGTGAGCCCGCGCTCGCGGTGCAGGCGCTGGATGAGCAGGCGCATCTCGGCAATACCCTCGGGGTCGAGCCCGTTTGTGGGCTCGTCCAGAAAGATGACTTCCGGCGCGGGCAGCAACGCTTGTGCGAGGCCGAGCCGCTGACGCATTCCCTGACTGTAAGTGCCCACGTTGTCGCGGATGCGCTTCGTGAGTCCGACAAACTCGATGGCATCGTTCATTTCCGCATCGGAGACTGCGGCGCTGTAGCTGGTGAAAATCTCGAGGTTTCGCCAGCCGCTCAAGTAGTCGTAAAAACGCGGCTGCTCAAATATCGCACCCACTTTTGCCAAGGCACGCGGGCGTTCGCGCTGGACGCTGATTCCGCCGACGAATGCCTCGCCTTCGTCCGGATAAACCTGCCCGAGCAGGATGCCGAGAGCGGTGCTTTTTCCAGCGCCGTTGTGGCCGAGCAGGCCGAAAATTTCGCCACGCTGGACTTCAAATGAGACACCGTGGAGTGCGGGTTTTGCTGCGAAGGATTTGCGGAGATTTTCGAGTTTGATGGCGGCGCTCATTTGCTGGGTGTGTCGTCGAGGAAGGTGAGCTCGTTGGATGCGTGACCGTCGGCGTAAAGGACGTTCACGTTGTTGGTGAGGTGCGGATGAAATCCTTCTTTGTCACCCATGACCATGATGCGTGAAGCTTCGTCGATGATGCCCTTGTTCACAAACGCGACGCGGGCATTTGCGAGCTTCTGCCCGTTGAGTTTCCAGTTCCAGAGATAGCTCGTCCCGCTGCTCTCCCACAGCTTGCGCTCGTCGGCGGGGCAGTTGAAAACGCGAATGTCGGTGACATACGGCTTCAGCACGGTGTCGAGCACGGGCTCCGGGTCCGACTTCTTTTCGCGGGCAAGTGCGAGTGTCGGAAATGTGCCGTCATTGTCGCCGACATAGCGAACGAGCGCCGAGCCCAGTTGGCGGAGATTGTTCATGCATGTCGCCGCCTTGGAGCTGCGCTGAGAGCGCTGCCAGACGACCGAGGATAGAGCGGCGAGCACGGCGATGATCGCCACGACGACGAGCAACTCGATCAGCGTGAATGCCCGGTTCATCGCCGCCATCGGAGCGATTTTTCCATTTCCTCCAGCAGCGGTACGGCATCCATTTTCGCCTCGATGGTTGCGTCGCTGTAGAATGCCTTCAGCCCCTCGTTCACAAACTTCTCTGCGAGGGCCGGGTCGAAGTCCTCGGGCATTTCATCCTCTGCGTGCTCGCGCAGGCTCTTGATCGCTTTCTCCACTTCGCGCTTCCGTTTCGCGGGTTCCATGAGGTTGAAGTTTTCGATCATCTGTTTCATCCCTTTTGGCACCACGAGGGAAAAGTAGTGCGCCTTTTCCGCGGCGGAAAGTTGAGTCCAAAAGCGCTCCAGCTTCTCGTTTCGCTTGCCGACCCGGACCATGCGGCGTTCCTCGGCATTGAGGCTGTTGACTTGCTTTGCGACGTTGTCGATGAGCGTCAGGCGGTCCGCCTCGGATTTTCCTTCGAGGGGATTTTCATCGAGGTAACTCATGATGCGCTCGGGCGTGGGGCGGCGCGATTTTATCCACCACATACTGCCGCCCACGACGGCCCATAATGCCGCGAGGATGACGATGACCTTGAACCAGTTTGGACGCATGATGCAGGGAGACTACACCGATTCCGCGTACCAACGCACGGTTTCTGTGAGGCCGGCATCGACGGTCACCGATGGCTCGAATCCGAGCTCGCGCTGTGCCTTTCCGATGTCCGCCGACGCGTGCCGTATGTCGCCCGCCCGCGCCGGACCGTAGCGCGCCGGGCGCGGCTGGAACTTTGCATTGAGCCCTGCGAGCTTGGTCGAAATCAGGCGATGCAGCTCGTTCAGGGTCGTGCTTCCGCCGAGGCCGATGTTGTAGGCCTGTCCCGAGCAAGCGGCGTTTCCGGTGGTTGCCGCCAGAATGTTTGCCTGCACGATGTTGCCGACGTGACAGAAGTCGCGCGTTTGTTCGCCATCGCCATTGACCACGCATTCCTCGCCGGCCACTTGCGCGACGATCCATGCCGGAATGACCGCAGCGTAGCCGCCTTTCGGATTTTGCCGTGGCCCGAAGACGTTGAAGTAGCGGAGCCCCACGCATTGCATCCCGAAGTGCATCGCGAACAGTCCGGCGTATTGCTCGTCCATGAGTTTCGAGGCGCCGTAGGGCGACAGCGCGCGTCCGATCCGGTCCTCGCGCATCGGCATCGTGGTCTCATCGCCATACACCGCACAACTGCTCGCATACGCCACCCGGCGCACTCCGGCATCGCGGGCTGCAGTAAGGAGATTCAGGGTGCCCGTGACATTAGTCGCGTGGCACGCCAGCGGGTCTTCGAGGCTGAGCGGCACCGAGATAAAACCCGCCTGATGCGAAATCGCGTCCGCGCCGGCACACGCCTCGCGACACACGGAGATGTCGGCGACACTGCCGCTGATAAATCGAAACCGTGCCCACGCATCTTCGCCCACCGCGCTGCGAACAAGGTCCAGGTTTCTAGGGAATCCGGTGGTGAAGTCATCGAGCCCGACAACGTTCTGCCCGAGTGCGAGCAGCGTCTGCAAAATATGCGACCCGATAAATCCAGCGCAGCCGGTCACCAGCCAGCGTCGGGGTTCAGCTCGCAGTTGGGATCGTGTTGTTTCGTAGGTGGTCATGTTTCGTAGGTGGTCATGTTTTGGGTGCAAACGAAATGGCCGAACGACAGCGCGAGAACAAGCAATCAACGCGAATTCATCAAACGCGGGTGTACCTCCGTTGACGCCCCGCGCGTAATTCTTTAGACATTCGCCGATGCGCACCGCTGTCATTCTAGCTCTTGTCATTCCGTCTCTCGCTCTCGCTGATGCTGCGAAGAAGCAGGGCCTCGCGGTTTCCTTCTCGGCAGGCGGCAAATCGGACGCGACCACCTCCCGTCTCGCGGCGCTCTATGTGCCAAAGGGTGCGCCGGCGACTCCGTTTCTGCCTGTGGGTCCGTTCACGGCAAAGTTCACCGCAGATATCGCCACGCCTTTGCGCGGGGAATACACTTTTGCCGTGGAGGTGCGCGGGCAGGTGAAAGTGTCGATCAACGGGCAGCCTGTGCTCGATGCGGCGGGCGCAGCGGCGGCGCAGTATGCGGATAAAACCGTGCAGCTCAACAAGGGTGCGAATCCGGTGCTGATCGAGTTTCTCAACGATGGCGAAGAGGACGCGCTGTTACGGTTTGATTGGTGGAGCAAAGAATTCCCGCGCGAACCGGTGCCTCCAACGGTTTGGACGCATGTGCCCGATGCGCAAGGCGCGAAGTTGCGCGAAGGACGGATGCTTTTTGCAACGCGGCATTGCTCGTCATGCCACGATGCCGGCAGCGCCTTTAAAGCGGACGGAACCGGAATGCCCGAGATGCTTGCGACTGCGCCGAGTTTGCTGGAAGCCGGCGCGCGGTTTCAGCCTGCGTGGGTTGCAGCGTGGGTGGAAAATCCCCGGGCTCTCCGCCCGGATGCCACGATGCCGCATCTCCCGTTGAGCAAAACGCAGGCAGCGGATATCGCGGCGTTTCTGGCGAAAACAGGCAAGCCCGCGAAGGAAGTGGATCAGCCCGTGGATGATGTGTTGCTGGGCAAAGGCGCGGCGGTTTTTGGCAATCTCGGCTGCATCGCGTGTCACACGACGCCCGATGCGACAGAGCCTGACAAGGAGCACGGACGCATCCCCCTCGCGCAGGTCGGAGGGAAATTTCACCGCGCGGCATTGCGCGAATTCTTGAAGATGCCGGGAATGCACAATCCGTGGACGCGGATGCCGAATTTCCGGTTCACGGATGATGAGGTCGCTGCGTTGAGTGCATATCTTTTGACGAATGCGAAGGCGCAATTCCCGGCAATCACCGGAGACGCGGCGAACGGAAAAAAGCTGGTCGCGGCAAACTGCGCATCCTGCCACGCCACGGGCGAGTCCGGTGTGAAGAGCAAGCCGCTCACTGCGGTAATCGCCGCTGGAGCGAAAGGCTGCCTCGCGGAAACGCCGGGCAAATCTCCGGACTTCGGATTTAGCGCGGAGCAGCGGGATGCGGTGCTCGCTTTCCTAGCCACGGATTTGCTCTCGCTGAAGCAAGACACTTCGATGGATTTTGCCGAGCGCCAGATCCACCATAACAACTGCATCGCGTGCCATGCGCGCGACGGGCAGCAAAGCACTTTTCAGCTCGTCGAGGGGGAACTCTCGCCCCTCCTCGCGAATGCGCCGCAGCCGGAAGGACAGACGGAAGGGAATACGGTCCCGACGACGGCAATCCCGCATCTCACTTGGTTCGGAGAGAAGTTGCAGCCGGGCTGGTCGGGTATCTTTATCGCGGGTGCTGCGCCTTACAAACCGCGCCCATGGCTGGCGTCGCGGATGCCGGGCTTTGGTGCGCCGGGCATCGGCATCGCGAACGGGCTGTCTCATCAGCACGGCTTCCCGCTCACCGATATGCCCGAGCAAGCGCCGGACAAAGCGGCGGTTGAGATTGGGCACAAGCTCGTCAGCGCGGATGGTGGGTTTAATTGCGTCCAATGCCACGGGGTGAAAGATGTTCCCGCGACTGCGGTGTTTGAGGCACCGGGCACCAATCTCGCCTACACGACCGAGCGACTCCGTCGCGGATACTTCCAACGTTGGCTCCTCGCGCCGCTGCGGATCGACGCTGATACGAAGATGCCGAAGTTTAGCGATGACGGCGTGACCACGCAGCTCTCCGAGGTGCTCGACGGAAAAGCGCCGCAGCAGTTCGACGCCATCTGGCAATACCTGCGCACCGCCAAATGAGCCCTGTAAAACGAACCGGTCTTATCCTGGTCTCCATCATCGTTGCGATGCTCGCCGGCGTCCTCGTTTGGATGATTCCCGAGGCACTGCGCATCAGCCGCGACCGGGATCGGCGCCTGGCGGAATCGCGCACAGGCGTTGAAATGGCCCGGATTCCTGCGGGCGGGATCACCATGGGTTCCAACGATGGACCGCCCGAAGAGCGTCCGTTGCACGACATCAAAGTGAGTGATTTCTGGATGGACCTTACCGAGGTGACGAACGAGCAGTTTGCGAAGTTTGTCGCGACGACGAAGCATGTCACCACGGCGGAGAAGGCCGGAGGTTCCTGGACATTCGAGCCGGCCGAGACATGGAGAAGGTGGACGCCCGGTGCTTCATGGCGCGATGCGAAAAATCCCAAACATCCTGTCGTTCATGTGAGCTACGACGACGCCACCGCGTATGCCAAATGGAGTGGAAAGCGCCTGCCGACCGAAGCGGAATGGGAATTTGCGGCACGCGGCGGCGTGATCCTTAATCCGTATCCGTGGGGGCGCGAAGTCAGCCCATCCGGAATGCACCCCGCGAACTCGTGGCAAGGTCCTTTTCCGGCCAAGGATGAGGGCAGCGATGGCTTTCTTGGAATCGCGCCGGCAGGAAGTTTTGCAGCAAATAACTACGGAATCCAGGACCTGGCCGGCAACATCGCCGAGTGGTGCAGCGATTGGTTTTCCTCTACCTATTATGCCGAGCTCCGCCCCAATCCGAATTTTGCCGCACACCGCAATCCGCCCGGCCCTGATGTGAGCAGCGAGGCCACATGGAAGCGCGTGGTGCGAGGCGGATCGTGGCTCAGCACCGAAGTCGATTTCCGAGTCTCCGCCCGCGGTCGCGAGACGCCGGATTTCACGGCTTCGTGGATCGGTTTCCGATGCGTGCGGGATGTCACTAACTGACCTGCGCGAATGTCGCCTTTCTCGCGGCAGTCAGGAGTTGTTTGGCTCCGGCATGTTCGGGGCGGGAAAGTGTTGGGTCGTGCTCGAAGATGAGGAATGCGTGGTTGCGAGCGAGTTGCATGAGGTCGAGTTGCGCGATGGGGTCGCCGAGGCGGAAGCCGCTTTTGCCGGCCTGCTCGGTACCTAAAAGATTGCCCCAGCCGCGTTGACGGAGGTCTTCTTCGGCGACCCGGAATCCGTCCGTTGTTTCTACGAGCACTTGCAGTTTGGCGATGGATTCCGGGTCGTCGGCGCTGGTGATGAGCACGCAGTAGCTCTTGTGTCCGCCGCGTCCGATGCGTCCCCGGAGTTGGTGGAGTTGTGCGAGGCCGAAGCGCTCGGCGTTTTCGATAAGCATGACGGTGGCGTTTGGCACATCGACTCCGACTTCGATTACGGTCGTCGCGATAAGCGCCTTCGCCTCTCCGCTGCGAAAGCGGGTCATGATTTGCTCTTTCTCTTCCGGCGGGATTCGCCCGTGGAGCAAGGCGCATTGCATGGGTGCGAGCAGCTCTTTCCATTTCTCGAATTCGGCGGTTGCGGCTTTGGCCTCCAGCTTTTCGCTTTCCTCGACGAGCGGATAGACGATGTAGCACTGACGCCCGCTTTCGAGCTCGCTGCGGATGAACTTCGCGGCGTCCGGGAGTTTGGTAGGCGGGCGGATGCCGGTGATGATTTTGCCGCGACCGGGCGGGAGCTCGTCGAGGATGGAGACGTCGAGATCTCCGTAGAGCGTCATCGTCAAAGTGCGGGGGATGGGCGTCGCCGTCATCACGAGGACATCGGGCGCAATGTCGCCAGCTTGCGCCCGGAGCTTGGCGCGCTGGAGGACGCCGAACTTGTGCTGCTCGTCGATCACCGCGAGACCGAGGTTTGTGAACCCTGCGCCTTCGTAGAGCAACGCGTGTGTGCCGATGAGGATTTGCGGCGCGCTGTCGCCGGCGAAGAGCGGCGTCTCGTGTCCCTCGCGCCGGGAACCCGTGCGGAGACCGACACGGATGCCGAGAGGGTCGAGCAGGCGCTTGAAATTGAGGTAGTGCTGCTCGGCGAGGATCTGCGTGGGAGCCATGAGCGCGGCTTGATAGCCGGCCTCGACGCAAAGCAGCATCGCACTCATTGCGACGAGCGTTTTCCCCGCGCCGACATCCCCGTGGAGCAGGCGGTTCATCGGGCGCGTCAACGCAAGATCGTGCTGCACTTCCGCGATGGCCCGCTGCTGCGCGCCGGTGAGTGGAAAAGGGAGCGCTGCGTGCAGGCGGCGCATGAGCTCGCCGCTGCCGCAGTGCGCCGCGCCTTGCTCGTGCTGCTGTTCATTGCGGCTGGCGGCCACGGAGAGTTGCATTCGCAAAAACTCCTCCAGCACGCAATGCCGCCGTGCTTTCTCCAGCGATTCGTAGCTCTCGGGGAAGTGCATCTGCCGCAGCGCCCAAATGCGCGAACACGGATCGAGCTTGGGCGGCAGGAGCGTCGGCACGCTTTCGTCAGTGAGTCGCTCCAGAACCGTCCAGATAATCCAGCGGATGAGCCGCGGTGTCAGCCCTTCGGTGGCTCCGTGGATGGGCGCGATCCTCTTTAAATGGATGCTCTCTTCGGCGTCGTTCTCCACGATTTCAAAATCGGGATGGGTGATGATCATGTTCGACCCGCTGCGCTTTGGTTTGCCATACACGACGACGCGCATCCCGTTTGCGAACATCTTCTCGACCCAATGCGAGTTGAACCACCGCAACACGAGCCGCCCTGCAAAAGCCGTCGGGTTGCTATCCTCGATCATGACGTCGAACATTTTCTGCGAGCCACCGAATCGCTTGAGCTGCGAACGCGTGACCTCGCCGCACACACAGACGGATCCCTCGGTCGCGTCGGTGGGGAATTTATCGAACTCCCGGCGGTCCTCGTAGCGCCGCGGGAAATGCATGAGCAAGTCGCCCACAGTCACGAGCCCAAAGCGCGCGAGCTGACGTGCCCGCAGGTGCGGCACGAAATCGAGTTCGACGAGCGGCGTATCCAAATTCACGGCGGGACGCTACGCGACACGCGGATAGAACGACAAGCTGCTTGCGTTTTTCGTGTGCGACTCGTAAACGCGAGCTCGAAAGTCTAACCTCAAATCAACTCATCATGGCCGATAAAAATACAAAAGTACCCGAGAACGTTCCAGGAGCCTGGTACGTGGATAACGAACTCTGCACACCCTGCCGCGTCTGCCTGGACGAAGCGGGCGACCTGCTTCAATACAATGCCGACGAATCGAAGGTGTTCTTTTTCAAGCAGCCGGAATCCGCTGACGAGCTTGCGCACGCTGCATCTGCGCGTGATGTCTGCCCTCAGGCAGCGATCGCCGAAGACGGCGAATAGAACGCACGTTTCTCAATTTAAACACCCAATCGCCTTCGCGGGTGGCTGGGTGTTTTTTGTTTGGTACGGATGCGAGGTTGAACGCGGGTTTGACGAGCCGCCGTTTCTGCGCGATTCCTATCAACCTCGCGCCATGCTCCGCAAACTCGCATTCATCCTTCTCGCCGTCACCAGTGCGGCTTTCGCCCAGCAAAAGACCATCTACCTGACGTTCGACGACGGACCACAGCCGGGCACCACGGACGTGCTGGATGTGCTCAAGGACGAGGGCGCTCATGCCATATTCTTCCTCACCGGAAGTAACGCACTGTCCGTCGGTGGTATCGAAGGGCAGGCGAAAATCATTCTCCGCACACTCGATGAGGGACACGAGTTGGGGAACCACTGCTACATTCACGAACCCATGACGAAAGACGGATATCGTGCTGCCTATGGGGATCTCTCGACGGATGCGCAGCACGCTGCCTTCCACAAAAACTACGCGCGCAACCAGAGCGAAATCGGGCGTCGGATTGGCAAGCCGGGATTCAAGTTCGAGTTCGCGCGACTTCCCGGCGATGGCAGCACTTTTCCCCACCTCGTCGCCGAGACGCAGACCCTCGGGTTGAAGCACTTTCACTGGGAGCAGGAATTCGCGCCCAACGGTGCATTCAAGTGGATCAAAAACCTCGATTGGAAAGGGGTCGCGGGCGTCGGCGGCGACTACGGATTTATGCCGCGCGACGGAGACGTCATCCTTTTCCACGACCGCCACTGGGCCGGAGAGAAAAAGGAACGGCTGCGCAATCTCATCCGTTTCCTGAAAGAAAAGGGCTACGTGTTCGGCAAGCTCGCCGACTGGAAGCCCGCCCCGCCAAAAGCACCGGCGGCGGCGAAGCCGGAAGTCGTGCCTGCAAAGCCGGCGACGCCTCCTACGCCTCCTAAGCCTGCGGCAATCTCACCTTAGCCACTCCACCACCTGCTTCGCCCAGTAGGTGATGATGAGGTCTGCGCCGGCGCGTTTGAAGGCGGTCATTTGTTCGAGGACGCTGGCGCGTTCGTCGAGCCATCCGCGCTCGGCGGCGGCTTTGAGCATGGCGTATTCACCGCTCACGTTATAGACGGCGGTGGGCAGGCCGAAGCGCTCCTTCACGCGGAAGACGAGGTCGAGATACGGGAGGCCGGGTTTTACCATGACGATGTCGGCTCCTTCCTCGATGTCGCGGGCGACTTCCCGGAGAGCTTCGGCGGCGTTGGCGGAGTCCATTTGGTAAGTGCGGCGATCGCCCGCCATCGGGGCACTCTCGGCGGCGTCGCGGAACGGGCCGTAAAATGCGGAGGCGAATTTCGCGGCGTAGCTCATGATGATGGTGTTCACAAAACCCGCTTCATCAAGCGCGGTGCGCAGCGCTCCGATGCGGCCGTCCATCATGTCGCTCGGTGCGACGACGTCGGCTCCGGCGCGGGCGTGGGAGACGGCGGTGGCGGCGAGAAGTTCGACGCTCGGGTCGTTGTGGACGTGCGCAACTCCGCCGTGAAACTCGGTGATGCCGCAGTGCCCGTGGCTCATGTATTCGCAGAGGCACACGTCGGTCATCACGATGAGCGTGGGGATTTCCGCCTTCAGCCTTCGCACAGCGCGCTGGGTGATTCCGTTGTCGTCATACGCCTGCGTGGCGTGTTCGTCTTTGTGCGCGGGGATGCCAAAAATAAGCACGGCGCGGACACCGGCGGCGTGCGCGGCGCGGGCTTCGACGATGAGCTCTTTTTCGTCGAGCTGGAAGACTCCGGGCATGGATGTGACAGCTACGCGGCCCGTGATTTTCTCCGAGACGAACAGCGGCAGGATGAAGTCATCCGCCGTAAGCGTGGTCTCCCGCACAAGAGCGCGGAGCTGCGGCGTGGCGCGAAGTCGGCGGAGTCGGTGTGTGATGGTCATCATGCACTTTACACACACCGGAATCGCGGATGCCAGCCTGCTTCAATAGATGGTCACTTCCGTCCCCAAGGGCACTTTCGCGAACCACTTCTTCGCGATAGCCGCAGGGAGTCGGATGCAGCCGTGGGACGCGGGTTCGCCTGTCACGACTCCCTGATGCATCCCGAAGTCGCCGCAGTTCAGCCGCATGAACCACGGCATCTTTGCACCTTTGTAGATATTGGAGAAATGAGTGGGCTCCTTGTTCGTAATCATGAACTTCCCCGTCTTCGTCTCCTTGCCTTCCACGCCGGTGGAGATCGACGTGCTCTCGATCGCCTGTCCGTCTTTGTAAAGTGTGGCGGTCTGGCTACCCAGCGAGATATCCACGCGGAGCTGCGAGGGCAGGGGAGCCGACCCGAAAAGCGCGCGCATGATATCGTGGTTGTTCGCCTCGGCGGCAAAGCTCAGCGCGGCCATCTTGTGGCGCACCGTGCAGGAGGATTCGCGTGCGCCGCGGGCGAGGAGGATCTTCACAAATTCCGCCCGCTCCATCCCCGCAGCGAGCATGAGCACATTCACCCCGCGATCGTTTTTGACATAGTAACGGATGAATTTCTGCGGAATCCGATCCGCAAACTCACGCTCGGGGAAGTTTCCGATCCGGGTGTTTGGGTTAAAGCCGCAGTCGAGCAGAAACGTCGTCGTGTCCAAATCGCCGCTCACCACCGCGTGGGCGAGGATCGGGTGACGGCTGGCGTCCATCAGCGGGTCGCGCCAGTGGCTCGCGACGAGCGAACTCACGCGGTCGGCGTTGCGGGTGTTAATCGCCCGCGCCATGGCCTGTCGGGCCGCAGTGGTCCAGCCGAGATTCGCGCGGCCCGCCGCGAGCAGCGGCTGGATGAGCGCCCAGTCGTCGAGCACAAACGCCCGCTCCAACGCACCCCGGCCCAGCGGGCAGCGCCCTTTGAGAGTGCCCGCTTTGGTTAAAAGGAGCGTGAGAGCGGCTGGCTTGCGCGCATCGACGGCGTGCCAGATGGCCGTGTGCCCGCGCGCATCGCAATCGTCCACGGCAGCACCGCCCGTGATGAGTGCGCCGATTTTTTCCACATCGCCCGCAGCCGCTGCTAGCATCAGCGGCGTCACTCCGTCGGCATCGGCGCGAGCTACGACGGCGGAGGCAGCCATCGCGATGCAGAGCGCGGTTTTTCGGAGCAAAATAATTAGTCGGACTGTCTTCACGGCAGAGAGGTATAAGAGCGAAAATTATCCGTCACGCAAGGCGTTCGATTTGCCTTCCATTCCCCGCTGTTGCGGTCGGAATGATTCGCGGATATAGATCCGAACATGACCCGCAGGCTTATCGTAACCGTCCTTTTCGCGCTCGCCCTTGGCACCCATTTTGCGCGTGCATACGACGTTGTCGCCGGCGGAGAATTCCCCGCACATGACACACTAAATTGCGCAGTCGATTCCGTTGTCGATGCCGCCGCTTGCGTCGATGGGCTTCGCTGGACGCCGGGCGATTTCAACGTCGGCATCGAGCCCGCGCAAGGCCAGGGCGACTGGCTCGTCCGCTTCCCGACGCCGATTCCCAGCGGCGATGATGTGAACGACAAGGTCGCCATGGAATGGCACATGGCCCGCGACGCAGACGGCAAGCCCAAGGTCGCGCCCGCCATCGTCGTCGTCCACGAATCCGGCCGCGGCATGGTCGCCGGGCGAATCTTTGCCCAAGGGCTCCGGCCCTACGGCTTTCACACCTTTCTCATCCACCTGCCCGGCTACGGCGTGCGCACCTCGGCGCTCACCGGCGACCCGCTCAAAATGCTCCCCGCGCTCAAACAAGCCATAGCCGATGTCCGCCGTGCGCGCGATGCCGTCGCCTCGCTCCCCTTCGTCGATAAATCGCTCGTCGGTCTGCAAGGCACCAGCCTCGGCGGCTTCGTTACCGCCACCGTCGCCGGTCTCGACCGAGGCTACGACCGCGTCTTCATCCTCCTCGCCGGCGGGAATATCGCCGACGTCATCCTCACCGGCACGCGCGACGCTGCTGGGCTAAAGCGCAGACTCACCGAAGCCGGGATCACCGACGCCCAAATCCGCGAACACTCCCAAGCCATCGAGCCCATGCGAATGGCCCATCGCATCAACGCAAGCACGACATGGCTCTTCACGGGACTAAAAGACGAAGTCGTCCCGCCCGCATGTTCCGTAGCTTTCGCCGCCGCCGGCAAGCTGACAAAGGACCACCATATCCAGCTCCCCGTCGGCCACTACACCGCCGCGATTTTGATGCCGCTTATTCTCCCGCGCATCAACGAACTCATGCGCGCGCCGGGGAAGTAGGCGGGCCTTGGCCGGCGTGACCTCGGATGCGGCGTAAGTCCACCGCTCCGCTTCTCCTTTTCCGGTGCTTCCGAAGGCTCGCATGGGTCTGGGCGAAGAATGTATTCACTCCGGCGCAGGGGCGTGCCATGTTCTGCGGCGATGTCCGCCGAGTCACCAGCGCTGCTTTCGATTGTTGTCCCTGTGTTTAATGAGGAACGCAACGTGCCGGAGTTTCTGCGTCGAATGACGCCGATTCTCGCGGGGCTGGGGATGGAGTACGAAATCATCTTTTCCCTCGACCCGTCGCCGGACCGGACGGAGGAGGTGGTGCTGGAAGCACGCAGGGCGGACGAGCGTGTGAAGCTGCTGAAATTCTCCCGGAGGTTTGGCCAGCCCATGGCGACGCTGGCGGGGATGCAGGTTGCGCGGGGTGTTGCGGTGGTGGTGATGGATGTGGACTTGCAGGACCCGCCGGAGCTGGTGCGCGAGATGGTGGCGCAGTGGCGCGCGGGGGCGGATGTGGTGCTGGCGCAGCGGCGGACTCGCGAGGGGGAGACGGGGCTGAAGCGCTTCACGGCGTGGCTCGGGTATCATGTCATCAAACGCGTAGCGGAGGTGAACATCCCGCCGAATACGGGGGATTTCCGGCTGATGAGCCGGCGTGTGGTGGATGAAGTGGTGCGGCTGAAAGAGTGCCACGGGTTCCTGCGCGGGATGGTGGCGCTGGTGGGTTTTAAGCAGACGACGGTGGAGTTCGACCGACCCGCGCGCTTTGCGGGGGAAGGGAATTACAATCGGTTTTTCGGTTCGCTCCGGATTGGGTTTAACGGGATCTTCTGCTTCTCCACGGCGGCGCTGAAGATGTCCACGATGGTGGGTTTTTTCATCGCGGCGTGTGCGATGTTGGTGGGGTTTGTGTATTTCCTGATGAAGCTGGGCGGCTTTCCGTTTCCGCTGGGGAATCCAACGATTGTCATTCTGGTGTTGTTCATGGGCGGCGTGCAGCTCATCGGGATCGGCATCCTCGGAGAGTATGTCGCGCGCATTTACGAAGAGGTGAAACAGCGCCCGAAATTCATTGTCGAACGCGCGGAAGGCATCGACCTTGCCGCTTCATCCAAGCCATCCTGATTTATGTCCGTGCCACAAAATACCATCGCCATCGTCTATGATTACGACCAGACGCTCTCACCGAATTACATGCAGGACGAGGTGCTCTTTCCCGCATTCGGGATCGACTCGGGGAAGTTCTGGGCGCGGTGCCAGGCGCTGGTGCGCGATGATGGCTACGACAGCGAGCTCGCCTACCTGAAGGCGCTGCTGGACTGCCTCGACCTCGACCGCCCGACAAACGCAAGGCTGAAGGAGCTCGGCGCGGGGCTGAAGTTTTACCCCGGTCTGCCGGAGATGTTCGACGAGATGCGCTCGGGGCTTTTGCGGCCGGAGCACGAGGCGCTGGGGATCAATGTGGAGCATTACATCATCAGCAGCGGACTGAAGGCGCTCATCGATGGCTCGCGAATCGCGCCTTACATCAAGGCGGTGTTTGGCTGCGAGTTCGCGGAGGACAAGAGCGGGCACATCGTTTTCCCGAAGCGGGTCATCAGCCACACGCAGAAGACGCAGTTCCTTTTCCGGATCAACAAAGGGCTGCTCGATTACACGCAGGACGTGAACGACCACATGCCGCCGGAGATGCGGCCCATACCGTTTGATCACATGATTTATGTTGGCGACGGTCCGACGGACGTGCCGTGTTTCACCGTGGTCCGCCAGCAAGGCGGGCACGCGATTGCAGTTTACAATCCCGGCGACAAATCGCGGAACAGCTTCCGGAAGTGCTATCAACTCGTCGGCACTGCGGATCGGGTCCGCCACATCGCCCCCGCGGACTATCGCGCGGGCAGTCATCTGCGTCTGTTGCTGGATCAAATGGTCGGCGAAATCGGAGATCGCATCGTTGCCCGGCGTCAGCGCGATGTGGAGGAAACCACGGTGCGTGCTCCCAAGCACTGAGCTTGCGCAGACGGACGGGGTGCGCTAATATCGCGTCGTTCCGGTGGATCCCGCCGGTGACAAAAACAAAACCAAAAACAATATGAAACACATCATCACACTCGTTGCCATCGCGTTCACCTTGAGCCTCGGAGCCTGCTGCTCGAAAGACGGCACATGTCCGACGGGTGGCAAAGCAGCCGCGAAAGGCGATAGCTGCTGCGCGACCAAAGGCGATAGCTGCTGCAAGACCAAAGGCGCTGCTTGCAAGCACAAGCACTAGTCCCGGGCCGAAAATCCTGATTCACAAAAGGCGCACCGACATTGGTGCGCCTTTTCGTTTTCCCGCGGACGGGATTTTTGGCTATGGTTTTCTCCTGGATCAGGTAGCCACAGATGACCATGAAGATGCTTTCATCCATCGGACTTCTCCTTTCTGCCATCTCCGCCGCGGGCGCTGCGGTGCCGGACAAGGTGAACTTCAACCAACACATCCGGCCCATCCTGTCGGACAAGTGTTTTTCCTGCCACGGACTGGATGCAGAACACCGGAAGGCGAAACTGCGACTGGATACGCCGGAGGGCGCATTCGCGGACCACGACGGTGTGAAGGCAATCGTGCCGGGGAAACTGGCCGAGAGTGAGGCGTGGACGCGCATTCTGAGCAAGGACGAGGAGGAAGTGATGCCGCCGCCGAAGTCGAACAAGACGCTCAACGATGAGGAGCGCGCGATGATCCAGCGATGGATCGAGCAAGGCGCGGTGTATCAAAAGCACTGGTCCTTTGAGCCGCCGGTGAAGCCCGCGACTGGAAATTCGATCGATGATTTTGTCGCCGCGCGACTGAAGCGCGAGGGTCTGTCGATGTCGCCCCAGGCGGATAAGGAGACGCTGATTCGCCGGGCGGCGTTCGCGTTGACGGGCCTTCCTCCGAGTCTCGCCGAGATCGATGCGTTCCTCGCGGATGCCGCGCCGGATGCCTACGAGAAGATGGTGGACCGGTTCATGGCATCGCCGCGCTACGGCGAGGAAATGGCGAGGCACTGGCTGGATGTCGCGCGCTACGCGGATACGCACGGGCTGCACCTCGATAATGAGCGGCAGATGTGGGCCTACCGGGATTGGGTGATTGGTTCGTTTAACGAAAACCAGCGGTTCGACCAGTTTACCATTGAGCAAATCGCGGGTGATCAGTTGCCGAATCCTACGCCGAAGCAACTTGTCGCGACGGGCTTTAATCGCTGCACCGCGACGACAAGCGAAGGCGGGTCCATCGATGCAGAATTTACGTTCCGCTATGCAGTCGAGCGCGCTTCGACGACGGCGCAAACGTGGATGGGCCTCACGGCGGGCTGCGCGCAGTGTCACGACCACAAGTTCGATCCTCTCTCGCAAAAGGAGTTCTATTCCATCTACGCGTTCTTTCATTCCTCGGCGGACCCGGCGATGGACGGCAACGCGCTTTTGACGAAGCCCGTAATGAAAATCACCACGCCCGATACGGAGCAGAAGCTCGCGGCCGCGACGGCGAAGATCGCGGAGAAGGAGAAAGCGCTGGAAGCCGCTGCGGGAAAGCTGACTTACAGTGACCCCGCAATGGCGGCATCGCGTCCGCCGGTGCAGCAGTCCGAAAACGTGTGGTTCGACGATGAGTTCCCGGCAGGCGCGAAAGTGCAGTCGAGCGGACATCCGCTGAAGTTGCGGACCGTGGAGCAGGGTGCACAGGTTTTCAGCGGCAAGGTGGCGATCAAGCGTTCGAGCGATGGTCTTACGCAGGATTTTTACAATGAAGGCGCGGCTCCGCTCGTCATTCCCCAGGATGCGAAATTGTTCGCTTATGTGTTCGTCGATGCGGCGAATCCGCCGAAGACGGTGATGCTTCAGTTTAACCTGAACAGCTCGTGGGATCAGCGCGCCGTTTGGGGCGACCAAGCCGCGATTGATTGGGGGGCAGCGGGCACCAAGTCGCGTTTTAATGCCGGTCCCCTTCCGGAGAAAGGCAAGTGGACGCGGCTGGAAATCGATGCCGAGAAGGTGGGGTTGAAAGCGGGCGACCAGCTCGCGGGCTTTGCGCTCACACAGTTTGGAGGGCTCGTCTTCTGGGACAAAATCGGTGTCGCGGGAAAGAGTGATCCAGCCACGGACCCTGGTCGCTCATTTCTGGCTTGGTGGAAATCAAACACTGGAAAAGACGTGAAAGGTGCGTCGCCCGAGGTTGCGAAAACTGTGAAGGAAGGGCCCGACAAAAAGCCAAAAGTCGAAGACGAAAAAAAGGCACGCGACTACTATCTCGCAAACGTTTGTGCCGAAACGAAAGCGGTTCTCAGCCCGGTTGCGAGCGAAGTGGCGGTTGCCCGAAAAGAGCGCGACGACATTGAGAACGGTGTGCCGAGTACGTTCATTTTCAAGGACCTCGATGCGCCACGCGACAGCTTCGTGATGATGCGCGGGGCCTACGACAAGCCGGGCGACAAGGTGATCCCGGCGACGCCCGCATTTCTTCCTCCGCTCGTGAAGGAAGGCGAGCGTGCAAAGCGTTTGGATCTGGCGAAGTGGCTGGTATCGAAGGAGCATCCGCTGACTGCGCGGGTGACGGTGAATCGTTTCTGGCAGCAGTTCTTCGGGGTTGGGTTGGTGAAGTCGCTCGGTGATTTCGGCTCGCAGGGAACCCCGCCGAGTCATCCGGAATTGCTCGATTGGCTGGCTGTGACTTTCCGGGATGGCGGCTGGGACGTGAAGGCGCTTGTCCGGCAGATGGTGACCTCGGCGGCCTTCCGTCAGTCATCGCGTGTCTCGCAGGAACTCGTCGCCCGCGACCCGGAGAATCTGCTCTATGCGCGCGGCCCGCGGTTCCGGCTCGATGCCGAGCAAGTGCGCGACAACTCGCTGGCGGTCGCCGGGCTCATCAGTTTGAAAATGGGTGGCGTGGGCTCGAAGTCCTACCAGCCCGCGAATATATGGGAGCCGGTCGGCTTTGCCGGATCGAACACGCGCAACTATGTGCAGGACAAAGGCGAAGCGCTTTATCGCCGGAGCATTTATGCGTTCTTCAAACGCACTGCGCCGCCGCCATTCATGTCGAACTTCGACGCGCCCAATCGGGAGCAGAGTTGCACGATGCGCGAGCGGAGCAATACACCGATGCAAGCGCTGCAACTGATGAATGACACGCAGCATGTCGAGGCAGCCCGCGCTCTGGCTCAACGGATGCTCGTCGAAGGCGGCAATGAACCGGGAGCACGCATCACGTTTGCATTCCGGACTGTTCTGAGCCGGAAGCCAGAGCCGGGGGAAATGGCCATCCTTCAGAAGCAACTTGCCGCGCACCTCATTCGGTACCAGCAGGAGGTCGAGTCGGCTAAAAAGCTGATCGCGACCGGTGAATCCAAGGCGAAGGCCGATATCGATCCTGTGCAACTCGCAGCGCATACGCTCATCGCGAGTACGTTGCTAAATCTTGACGAGACGGTGTCCCGGAACTGATTTCGCCGTCGTTGACGGCGGCCAGACCGTTTCTAGCTCTTCCGCGGAAGAGCAACCTTGCCCGTGCGGGTGAGTGCGCCGATTCCAAACGGCTCCATGAGCGAGATGAACTTGGTGATCTTGCTCTCGTCGCCGGTGACTTCGATGGCGAAGTTTTTGGACTGCACGTCCACGATTTTTGCCCGGAAGATGTCGCAAATCTGCATGATCTCGGCGCGGGTCTCGCGGGTGATCGCCACGCGCATGAGAATGAGTTCACGGTCCACGTATTCACCGTCCATGAAGCCCTGGACTTCGATGACGTCGATGAGTTTGGTGAGAAGTTTCGCGACCTGCTCGAGCACGCGGTCGTCGCCACGGACGACGATGGTCATGCGGGATGTCGTGGGATCGAGCGTCGGGCCGACATTGAGCGAATCAATGTTGAACCCGCGACCGCTGAACATGCCGGCGATGCGGGTGAGCACACCGAATTTGTTTTGGACTAGGACTGAAAGCGTATGGCGCATAATAAAAGGGGGCGGAAGGTGGAGAGCGAAAGAGGGGGCGTCAAACTGAAATTCCGCCGGTTACTTCACGTAAACGCCTATGAGAGGTCGTTTCGACGGGCGGGGAGTGGTGAAATCACTGACAAATCCCGTCTTGGTGCGGAATTCCACATGGCCGGCTCCGCTGCCGCCATAGACGAGCACGCTGCCGAGCGGGGCCTTGTAAGGGTCCGAGCAGGAGATGCGGCGGAAGGCATATTTGGAAGTCAGCTCTGCGGCTGCTTGTTTCGCGTAGGCGGTGGTCGGGCGGGAATCGACGAGGCCGGCGCTGAGGAGGGCATTTTTCACATAGCGCCAGCAGGAGCCCTGGCTGCGTCCGTAGGCACGGGAGGCGGCGATTTCGGCGGCGCGAACCATGCGGGAATCGTAGCGGTAGGGTCCGGAAAGGGGGCCGAAAATCGAGAGTTTGCTGAAATCGAGCTTCTTGGCGGTCGATTTGTCACGGAGAGAGTCTGGCGAGAGAGGTTTCGATTTTTTTGCCGCTTCAACTGCGATCATGGCTGCTCCTGAAAGCTTGACGGAGACGGATGATGGCTGGATTTTCACGGTATTCTTACGGCTCGAATCGTAGATGGCCTGAACACTCGGCGGGGAGTCTGCGGACACGCCGGTGCGCGGCGCCATGATCGCCATGGCGATATAGAATAGGGCAACGGGAAACCCGATGCTGCGTAAATTTGCGAACTTCATGAGCAGGTAAGTCTAGCTTCTGTTCCAAGTGCGTCAAAGGATAGTTTCCCCTTGGGGAAGGGTGGCTTGGAGTTCTGTGGGGGGAATTGAGGCGACGTTCGGATACGTTTTGCGGGGGATGGCGCGTTGGTTGCTGGAAGATTGGGACGAATCGCACAAAAAACCTGATGTTAGTTCCCATTCACCACGAACCGTTCGCGCACTTCCCTGCTGGGCCCGCTCAACAGAGCAGCCCGGATGCTGTTGGTGTCCCGGGGGAAGTCCACCCTGCCTCCGAGAAATGACAGCGGGAGCTCCAGTAGCATATGGAATCGGGGATGAAGCCCTCGCGATGCTCGATTCGTTGTTTCCGTTTCATTTTGTCTGCACGGAGGGCGGAATTATTGATCATGCGGGCAGGTCGATGCTCCTTCTTTGCCCGGAGTTGCTGCCCGGCGATTCGGTCTGCGGTCTGTTTGGATGCGAGGCTGGCGCGAATCCGGATTGTCTGGGTTCGATCGCCGAACTCGATGGGGAGCCCGTTGTTTTAACTCTGAGGAGCTCCGGTATCGCACTGCGCGGGCAGTTTGTCTGCGTGGAGGCGGGGGCTCGTTATGTTTTTGTCTGCACGCCGCAGTTTGCGAGTTTCGAGGAGGCGGCGGCCCTTGGTTTGGGGACCGGGGACTTCGCAGCCCACGACCGATCGTTTGAAATCCTGAAGCAACTTGCTTCCCGAACGGACTCCAGTGTGGGCGGGCGAACGACCGGAATTCGGGAGGAGTTTTCGCCCGACGTTGAGGATCTTGCGAGTCGGGAGACCGAGAATCGCCATCTTGCACTGGTTGCCGCGCGAATCGACAACGCGGTCGTGATTGCGGATTCGACGGGTTCCATTGAATGGGTGAACGCGGGATTCACCCGGCTGACGGGTTTCTCACTGGAGGAAGTCCGAGGGAAAATGCCTCGATTTCTGCTTCAAGGGCCGGATCCCTCCCACGCCGCGCTCCTTGTGATGCGAGACAGGATTGCGGCTGGTTCCGCAGTGCAAACGGAGATCCTGAACACTGCCAAAAACGGTCGCAAGTATTGGGTTTCAATCGAGATCCAGCCGATTCGGGACGACGGCGAGACGATTTCGAAGTTCATAGCCATCGCGACGGACATTACCGAGCGCCGGGCCAACGAGCAGCGGCGGAAGCTCGTGTATCAAATATCCCGGCTCCTGAGCGGGGGAGGGAGCGTGGATGGGACCGTTCATCAGCTCCTCGGCTCGGTGGCCGAGACGCTTGGTTGGACGGCCGGGCGCTATTGGTCGGTGCAGTTTAACGACTCCCTCCTTTTGCGGTGTGATGCCGCCTGGCACAGCGATGGTGACGGGGGTGTGAAGGCGTTCTTTGGCCCTTCGACGAAGATTTGCCTGGCTGCTGGCGCCGGCATCGTGGGCCGGGTTCTGGAAGAGAATCGCGCATTTTGGAATGCCGGGGCGCAAGATGCCGAAAAGGGGAATCGCGCCCAGTCGCGGAGGCTCCAGTCGGTTTTCGCATTTCCCCTTGTGGCGGGCAACGCGGTGCTGGGCGTGCTGGAATTCTTTGGCGAACGGATGGATGAGCCGGACCCGGAATTTCAGAAGACGTTTGCATCCATCGGCAGTCAGATCGGCCAATTCATGGAGCGCGAACGGGCGGAAACCGCTCTCCGCGAAGCCGAGACGCGCCTGCGGACGCTTGTGGAACAGCTTCCCGCCGTTACCTACATCGCGGAGCCTGGCGCGAAGGGGAAATGGTATTTTGTGAGTCCGCAGGTGAAGGAGCTCATTGGAATCGCCCCGGAAGAGTTGATTGCCGACGCACGGCATTTCTTCAATGCGCTCCATCCGGAGGACCGGGAGCGTGAGCTTGAGACGGAGGTGCGCTCGGTATCGACGCATCAGCCGTTTCTGCACGAATACCGGTTGATCGCACGGGATGGTCGCGAAGTCTGGTGCCGTGATCTTGCGACGGTCATCCCGGTCGGGCCTGGCGGTGTGCCATGTTTGCAGGGCGTGATCTTCGACATATCCCAGAGCAAGAAAGTGGAGGCCGAGCTGTTGGCGGCGAAAGAAACCGCGGAGGCTGCGAGTCGGGCGAAGAGTGAGTTTCTCGCCATGATGAGCCATGAGATTCGGACCCCGATGAACGGCATCATCGGCATGAGCAGTCTCCTGCTCGAAATGTCGATGGATCGCAGCCAGCGTGAGCTTATCGAAAGCGTCCGCCAAAGCGGCGATGCGCTGATGGACATCATCAATGACGTCCTCGATTTTTCCAAAATCGAATCGCGAAAACTGGATCTTCATTACGAACCTTTCCAGCTTCGAGGACTGACCGACCAGGTGATCGATCTGCTGGCTTCGCGGGCGGAGGAAAAAGGTATTTCTTTGAGCGCGATCGTCGCTCCCGAAGTTCCCGTGGAGTGCGTTGGCGATGCGATGCGCTTGCGGCAGATTCTGATCAATTTCACGGGCAACGCGCTGAAATTCACGGAGTCTGGAGAGGTCATCATCCGGGTCGGCACCAGGCCTTCCCCGTATGGAGGGATGCGTATCCGCTTCGAGGTGATGGATACGGGTGTTGGCATCGCAGTGGACAAGCAACCGGATCTTTTCCAGCCCTTCACCCAGGTGGACTCCAGTGCGACGCGGCGTTATGGCGGGACTGGTCTGGGACTGGCCATTTCCCGGCAGCTTGTGCAGTTAATGGACGGTGCCATCGGCGTCCGAAGCGACGTTGGGAAAGGGTCGATTTTTTTCTTCGAAGTACCGATTGGCGTGCAACAGCCCCTTTTACTACCGCCGCAGATGCGCCGGGCTCTCATCGTGGAGGAGCATCGTCCATCGGCCGAGGCCCTGGACGCGGGGCTGCAGTTGCACGGGTTTTGTTCTGTTCGCATTCACTCGCTGGACGATGCGATCATGCGTTGCCACTCACCCTATCACGGGCCGTTTGACGTGGTCTTTGTGTCCGACCGGTTGCTCGACGGCCCCGCTGCGGAACTGCCGTCGAGACTGGGGCCGGGCGCGCCGGTCTGCGTGATCATTTCATCCCGCCGGACCACGACCTACCCGGACGTGAATCCCTCATCCGTTCTTCCTCGTCCGATTCGCGATTGGGCCATCCGGCGCTGGGTCGAGCACTTCACCAACGGAACCCCCGGTGCGATTGCCAGCGCGACTTCCGAGGGCCTGCTGGACCTCTCCTCATACCGAATCCTGATCGCCGAGGATCACGAGATCAACCGTCGCTTTATTAACCGGATACTCGCCGGGCATGGAGCAGAAATTGTGATGGTCGAAGATGGTGCCGCCGCTGTGCGGGCTGCCGACGAAAGTGAGTTCGATATTATTCTGATGGATCTTCAGATGCCGTTGCTCGACGGGCTCTCCGCCACCCAGCAAATCCGTGCGATCGAGGCCGCTAAACCTGACCGCAGGAGGGCGACTATTGTAGCGCTCACGGCGAACGTCATGCCGGGCGAAGACCGCCGGTGCCTCGCGGGCGGAATGGACGAGTATCTTTCAAAGCCGTTGCGCCCCTCCACGTTGCGGACACTGCTCCAGTCCATCGTTGCAGAAGGCAGGCAAACCGGACCAGTCACCATCGGCGGTATGGACGATATCAATGCCTCTGCGGAGTTGCTGGCGGAGCAGCTTGGCACGGAGGGCGCCCTGGAGATGTTTGAGATATTCGACCGCGATATCGCGGGGGTCATCTCCGAGCTCGTGCGCAAGCATGGTGCGGGTGATGCGGAAGAGTTTGCGCGGGCAGCTCATTCGCTCGTGGGGTTCGTG